>NZ_CP044125.1:3037969-3365939 GCF_016864575.1 Rhizobium sp. BG4 | reverse complement strand
CGCTTTCGCTCCGCACCCGAACGCTGCGAAGCTCTGGATGGAATACCTCTATTCGGACGAAGGTCAGCTCGGCTGGCTGAAGGGCTATTGCCACCCGATCCGCTTCAACGACCTCGCCCAGAAGGGCAAGGTTCCGAAGGAACTGCTCGACAAGCTGCCGCCGGCTGAAGGCTATGCAAAGGCCGTCTTCCCGACGCTCGACGAGCAGGACAAGGGCAAGGCTGCTATCACCGGCAAGTGGGATAGCGTCGTCGGCGCCAACGTTCAGTAATATCTGCTGCCATGCCTCCCCGCCCACGGCGGGGAGGTTCTTTTTCCCCTCGACGTCCCCGGATGAGCATCCATGAGCACCGTGACTGCGCCTGCGGCAAGCAGTGCCCCATTCATCAACCGCGATCGCGTGGTGGATTGGCTCGGCATCGCCCCATTCATCATCTTCGCCCTGCTGTTTCTGATCATCCCGACGCTCTATCTGGTCATCGGCGCGTTCTTCACGCCGGACGGTCAATTCACGCTGAAGAACATCGCCGATCTCTTCACGCCATCCATCCTGAGCGCATACTGGATCAGTATCCGCGTCTCGGTTGCCTCGGCTCTCGGCGGTGCGCTCATCGGCTTTTTCCTCGCCTGGGCAGTGGTGCTCGGCGGCCTGCCCGCCTCGGTGCGCGGCACGCTGCTGACCTTCTCGGGCGTCGCCTCCAACTTCGCCGGCATCCCGCTCGCCTTCTCGTTCCTGGCGACGCTCGGCCGCACCGGCCTCGTAACCATTTTCCTGCGTGACTGGTTCGGCTTCAATCTCTACGGCACCGGCTTCAACCTGCTGTCCTTCTTCGGCCTGACCATCACCTACATGTATTTCCAGATCCCGCTGATGGTGCTGATCCTGACGCCTGCCCTCGACGGCATGAAGAAGGAATGGCGCGAGGCTGCCGAAATCCTCGGCGCCAGCAACCGCCAGTACTGGACGATGGTCGCCCTGCCGATCCTCTGGCCGAGCCTGCTCGGCACGACGCTGCTGCTCTTCGCGAACGCCTTCGGCGCCATCGCGACCGCCTACGCACTGACCGGTTCGTCGCTGAACATCGTACCGATCCTGCTCTATGCGCAGATCCGCGGCGACGTTCTGCACAACGCCAACCTCGGCTACGCGATCGCACTCGGCATGATCGTCATTACCGGCGTCTCGAACGTCCTTTACCTCATGCTGCGCATGCGCGCTGAACGGTGGCAGAAATGAAGGGACAACGTATCGGCGCCTGGATCGCCATAATCATCGGCGCGACCTATTTCATCGTCCCGCTTCTCGGCACGCTCGAATTCTCGCTGCGCATGCGCCGCGACGGCTACAGCTTCGATGCCTACAAGTCGGTTTTCTCCGACGCGCAATTCCAGCAGACCTTCGGCTATTCGATGCTGATGGCCCTGATGACCATCATCTTCGGCATGCTGCTCGTCGTGCCGACGGCCTATTGGGTGCGCCTGCGCCTTCCGCAGATGCGCCAGGTCGTCGAGTTCATCACGCTGCTGCCGCTGGTCATCCCCGCGATCGTCATCGTCTTCGGCTATCTGCGCATGTATAACTCGTCGTCGATCCTGCCGATGACGGGCTCGACCATGGGCACCAACGTGCTCTTGGTCTTCTCCTACATCACCCTGTCGCTGCCCTACATGTACCGCTCGGTCGATACCGCGATGCGCGCCATCGACGTGCGGACCCTGACGGAAGCCGCCGAAAGCCTCGGCGCCAAGTGGCCGACGATCATGTTCAAGTGCATCTTCCCGAACGTCATGAGCGGCGTCCTCTCCGGCGCCTTCATCACGCTCGCGATCGTCATGGGCGAGTTCACCTTCGCAGCCCTGCTCAACCGGCCGGCCTTCGGCCCGTATCTGCAGCTCGTCGGTGCCAACAAGGCCTATGAACCCTCGGCACTCGCCGTGATCGCCTTCTCCATCACCTGGCTCAGCATGGGCTTGCTCAATCTCGTCTCCCGCTTCGGCAAGGCCCGTCCGGCCAAGGCTTAAGGTATCCGTCTCATGTCATTTCTCACGCTGACCAACATTCAGAAGTCCTTCGGCCAGGTCCAGGTCGTCAAGAACTTCAACATGAATATCGAGAAGGGAGAATTCGTCTCCTTCCTCGGTCCATCGGGCTGTGGCAAGACCACGATCCTGCGCATGATCGCCGGCTTCGAAACGCCGACCGGCGGCGCGCTGACGATCAATGGCAAGGACCAGACCTCGCTGAAGCCGAACCAGCGCAATATCGGCATGGTCTTCCAGGCCTACGCGCTGTTCCCGAACATGACGGTGCACGACAACGTCGCCTTCGGCATGAAGGTCGCCGGCAAGCCGAAGGCCGAGATCGACGCCCGCGTGAAGGAAATGCTGGCGCTGATCCATCTCGGCCACCTCGCCGACCGTTTCCCCTACCAGATGTCCGGCGGCCAGCAGCAGCGCGTGGCGCTCGCCCGTGCTCTCGCCGTCAAGCCGCAGGTCCTGCTGCTCGACGAACCGCTCTCCGCGCTCGACGCCAAGATCCGCGTATCGCTGCGCGAAGAAATCCGGGCGATCCAGCGCCAGCTCGGCATCACCACGATCTTCGTCACCCATGACCAGGAAGAAGCGCTGTCGATCTCCGACCGCATCGTCGTCATGAACTCGGGCAAGGCCGACCAGATCGGCACGCCCTTCGAGATCTACAACACGCCGGCCACCCGCTTCGTCGCCTCTTTCGTCGGCACCCTGAACCTGATCGAAGCCAAGGTCGTCGACCCCGCCGCCAACCGCATCCAGATCGGCGATCAGGGCGTCACGCTGAAGCAGTCGGTCCAAACCTACAAGGCCGGCGACACCGTGCAGCTGGCGCTGCGTCCGGAAGCCGGCTCGCTCGGCGAAGGCGTCAAGAGCGATACGGCGCTGACCGGCCAGGTCGTCTCCGCCCACTTCCTGGGCTCGGTCATCCGCACCCGCATGAATGTCGGCGGCAACGTCATTTCCTTCGACATGTTCAACAACCCGGGCGTCGCTCCGCCGCAGGCTGGCGAAACCGTGACGCTGCGCTTCATGGCGGCGGATCTGTTGGTGATCCGGGATTGAAAACAGACTTGGGGAACGGACCAAGGCAGAAGCTGCGGCCCGGAGCCCCTTCACCCTAACCCTCTCCCCGCTGGGGGAGGGGAAATCGACGCTGCGGCACGCTCCCCTTCTCCCCCCGGGGAGAAGGTGCCCGAAGGCGGATGAGGGGCCACGCGCCGTAGCGATCTCGGCAGAGGCCAACAAACACCGCCACTGCCCTTGAAATACCCGCCCCGATGGCGCAAGGACCGACATATTACCGGTCCATAAAGAAGCGCAGCATCATGTCCCCCACCACGGCATCGCCGGCGGCCCCGCGCCGCCTCACCTCCCAGGATTTCCGCACTCTCGGTCTTTCGGCCCTGGGCGGCGCGCTGGAATTCTACGATTTCATCATCTTCGTCTTCTTCGCGACCGTCATCGGCGGCCTGTTTTTCCCGCCCGACATGCCCGACTGGCTGAAGCTGATCCAGACCTTCGGCATCTTCGCCGCCGGCTATCTGGTGCGCCCGATCGGCGGGATCGTGCTTGCCCATTTCGGCGACAAGTTCGGCCGCAAGCGGGTCTTTGCCTTCTCGATCCTGCTGATGGCGCTTTCGACGCTCGGCATGGCCGCGATGCCGACCTATGCCTCGATCGGCATTGCCGCGCCGGTTCTACTGATCCTGATGCGCATCCTGCAGGGTGCGGCGATCGGCGGCGAGGTGCCGGGCGCCTGGACATTCGTTGCCGAACACGTCCCCTTCCGCCGCGTCGGTTTCGCCTGCGGCTTCCTCTGCTCCGGCCTGACGCTCGGCATCCTGCTCGGCTCGTTCATCGCGACGATCATCAATTCGGTCTTTACGCCCGAGGATGTCGCCGCCTATGCCTGGCGCATCCCCTTCTTCCTCGGCGGCATCTTCGGCCTCGTCGCCGTCTATCTGCGCCGCTGGCTGCAGGAAACGCCGATCTTCGCCGAGATGAAGGAAAGCCGGTCGCTGACCCATGAACTGCCGCTGAAGGCGGTGCTGCGCGATTACCCGCGCGGCGTCATCATCTCGATGCTGCTCACCTGGATCCTGTCGGCCGGCATCGTCGTCACCACGCTGATGACCGCGACCTTCCTGCAGAAGCTCTACGGCTACACCGCCCAGCAGTCGCTCGCCGCCACCAGCTTCGGCACGCTGTTCCTGATCTTCGGCACGGCCGCTGCCGCGCCATCATCGACCGCACCGGCTCGGGCAAATTCTTCGTCTTCTCCAGCATCTTCTTCGCCGCCGCGACCTTCGCCTTCTACACCTATGCCGCCGTCTCGCTGACGGTGCTCTTCGTGCTCTACGCAATCATGGGACTTGCCGTCGGCATGGTCGGCGGCGTGCCCTATGTCATGGTCCGCGCCTTCCCGGCCCGCGTCCGCTTCACGGGCCTGTCCTTCTCCTACAACGTCTCCTACGCCATCTTCGGCGGCCTCACCCCGCTCGCCGTCGCCTCGCTTCTGCCGGTCAACCCGATGGCGCACGCCTACTATCTGCTGTTCATCGCAGCGCTGGCATTCATACTTGGTCTCTACCTGATGGCGAAGGGCGACAGCGTCGAGGCGGAAGTCGGGATCGAGGAGCTGACGGACCGGCTGGCGCAGAAGGCTTGATACGAGAAAGGGCGGCGTTGCCGAGGCAACGCCGCCCTCAATTATGAATGCTTCGGCCCGGAGTCCCCTCGCCCTACCCTCTCCCCGTGGGGGAGAGGGTAAGTCAGCGCCAGCGGGTGCCGCAGTCATCCCTTCTCCCCTGGGGAGAAGGTGGCCCGAAGGGCCGGATGAGGGGGCCACTGGCTCCTACACTCGATCCCTACCTAATCGCCCGGTCATTCCCGTCGAACCGGTGCATATGCGCCTTGTCAGGCGTCGCGAACACCACCTCATCCGGCTCATACTGATGCTCGCCGAAGAGGCGCGCCGTCAGCAGGCCGCACTGGTCGGATTCCAGATAGACGATGGTGTCGGCGCCGAGATGCTCGACATGGACGATCTTTGCCTTCCAGGTGCCGCTGTCGCGCGACAGGGTCAGGTGTTCCGGGCGGATACCGACGGTCTTCGCCTGCCCGTCGCCGAGCTTGTCGGCGGCGATGAAATTCATCATCGGCGAGCCGATGAAGCCGGCGACGAAGGTATTGGCTGGGCGGTTATAGAGCTCCATCGGCGAACCGACCTGCTCGATCGCCCCGGCGTTCAGCACGACGATCTTGTCGGCAAGCGTCATCGCCTCGACCTGGTCGTGGGTGACGTAGATCATCGTCGCCTTCAGCTGGCGGTGCAGCTTGGCGATCTCCAGACGGGTCTGGACGCGCAAGGCAGCATCGAGGTTCGACAGCGGCTCGTCGAACAGGAAGAGCTCCGGCTCGCGAACGATGGCGCGGCCGATCGCGACGCGCTGGCGCTGGCCGCCCGAAAGCTCGGCCGGACGGCGGGCGAGATAAGGCGCGAGCGACAGCATGTTCGAAGCGCCGGTGACGCGCTTCTCGATCTCGTCCTTCGGCGTACCGGCCTGCTTCAGGCCGAGGCCCATATTGTCCTTGACCGTCAGGTGCGGATAGAGCGCGTAGGACTGGAAGACCATGGCGATGCCGCGCTTGGCGGGCGGCGTCAGTGTCTCGTCGCGGCCGTTGATCATCACGGTGCCCGAGGTCACATCTTCGAGACCGGCGATGCTGCGCAGCAGGGTGGACTTGCCGCAGCCCGACGGGCCGACGAAGATGACGAATTCGCCGTCATTGACCTCAAGGTCGATGCCCTTCAGCACCTCATGAGTGCCGTAGGTCTTGCGGATGGATTTGAGTTGAAGCGATCCCAAAGTCGAATTCCTTACAGCTTGACGGGCTTGCCAGTGCGCGCGCTCTCGTCGGCGGCCAGGCAGATGCGCAGCGACGCCACGGCGTCGCCCATGTGGCGGGTGAGGTCCATATCCTCGCGGATGGCCTTCAGCATGAAGGCCTGCTCGCGGTCGCAAAGCTCCTGATGGCCGGGCTCGCCCGCCATCGTCATGTCCTGGTCCGGCTTGATGAACTTGCCATCGGGGCCGGTCTCGGCGCTATGCAGGCGGATGACCGAGGTCTTGGTATGGGTGTCGATATCGTCGGACTTGGCGTTCGGATCCATGACGATCGACACCGCCCCGTTCGGCGACATCACGTCCTTCACGAAGAAGGCCGTCTCCGAGATCATCGGGCCCCAGCCGGCCTCGTACCAGCCGCAGGAGCCGTCTTCGAAGATCACCTGCAGGTGGCCGTAATTGTACATGTCAGGCGCGATCTCGTTGGAGAGACGCAGGCCCATGCCGCGCACTTCCACCGGCTTCGCATCGGTGATCTGGCACATGACGTCGACATAGTGGACGCCGCAATCGACGATCGGCGGCGTCGTCTGCATCAGCGACTTGTGCGTTTCCCAGGTCGGGCCGCTGGACTGCTGATTGAGGTTCATGCGGAACACATAGGGGCCGCCGAGCTTGCGCGCTTCCTCGATCAGCTTGATCCACGAGGGGTGATGGCGAAGGATGTAGCCGATAACGAGCTTGCGCCCGGCCTTCTTCGCAGCCGCCACGACACGCTCGGCATCGGCAACGGTCGTTGCCAGCGGCTTCTCGACGAAGACGTCGCAGCCAGCCTCGAAGGCGGCAACGGCATAATCGGCATGGCTGTCCGAATAGGTGCAGACGGCGCAGAGATCGGGCTTCAGTTCGGCAAGCGCGGCATAGAAATCCGGATGGATCTTGTAGCTTGCGAGCGCCGGATCGAGCTTCGGCGTCGAGCGGTTGACGAGACCGACGATCTCGTAGCCCGGATTATTGTGATAGGCGAGCGCGTGGCTACGGCCCATATTGCCGAGACCGGCGACGAGGACGCGGACGGGCTTCTGAGAACTGCTCATTTCACTGCTCCAGAGGTGATGCCGCGGATCAGCTGCCGCGAGAAAATGACGTAGAGAACGAGGATCGGCAGGATCGCCAGCGACAGCGCCGCCAGAACCGCGTTCCAGTTGGTCACGAACTGACCGATGAAGATCTGGCTGCCGAGCGTCACGGTCTTCGTCGCTTCGGCCGGCGCCAGGATCAGCGGGAACCAGAGATCGTTCCAGATCGGGATCATGGTGAAGACGGCGACCGTCGCCATGGCCGGCCGCACCAGCGGCAGCACGAGGCGGAAGAAGATCGCATATTCGGAGAGGCCATCAATGCGCCCGGCATTCTTCAGGTCATCGGAGACCGTGCGCATGAATTCCGAGAGAATGAAGATCGCCAGCGGTATCCCCTGCGCCGTATAGACGAGGATCAGCGCCGTCAGCGTATTGACGAGACCGGCAGCCACCATGCCCTGCAGGATCGCCACCGTGCCGAGACGGATCGGGATCATGATGCCGATCGCCATGTAGAGACCGACGAGCGTATTGCCCTTGAAGCGGTATTCGGAGAGCGCGAAGGCCGCCATGGCGCCGAACAGCAGCACCAGGAAGATCGACACGATGGTGACGATGAAGCTGTTCTGGAAATAGAGCGCGAAGTCGCCCTGCCCCAGCACCGTCTGGTAGCCGACAAGGCTGAAGGTCGACGGCGTCGGCACCTGCAGCGGCGAGCGGAAGATCGCGTTGCGGTCCTTGAACGAGTTGATGATCGTCAGGAACACCGGGAAGATCGCGATCAGCGTGTAGCCGATGAGCGCCAGATGCACGAGGCCGGTGCGGATGGGAGAAGTGCGGGCTTTGTTGGACATGTCGCGCTCCTCAGAACTGGTACCGGCGCATGCGGCGCTGGATGGCGAAGAGATAGAAGGAAACGCCGGCAAGGATGATGACGAACATCACGGTGGCGATCGTCGCGCCCATCGACCGGTCGCCGAGCTGCAGCTGGAAACCGAAGAAGGTGCGGTAGAGCAGCGTGCCCAGGATATCGGTGGACATATCCGGACCGGCAAGCGCGCCCTGCACGGTGTAGACAAGGTCGAAGGCGTTGAAATTGCCGACGAAGGTGAGGATCGAGATGATGCCGATCGCCGGCAGGATCAGCGGCAGCTTGATCTTCCAGAACTGCGCCCAGCCGGTAATGCCGTCGCATTCGGCAGCCTCGATCACTTCTTCCGGGATCGAAAGCAGCGCTGCATAAATCAGCATCATCGGGATGCCGATATACTGCCAGTTGGAAATCAGCGAGACGGCGATCAGCGCCGGACCGGATTGTCCGAGCCAGGGTGCAAACAGCCCCTTCATGCCGACAAGGCCCATCAGCCAGGGCGCAACACCCCAGATCGGCGACAGGATCAGCTTCCAGATGAAGCCGACGATGACGAAGGACAGCAGCGTCGGCAGGAACATGGCGGTGCGGTAGAAAGCGACGAAACGCAGCCGCGGCGTCGACAGGAGAGCCGCCAGCGCAATGCCGATCGGGTTCTGCACGCACATGTGAATGACGAAGAAAATCAGGTTGTTGACCAGGGCGTTCCAGAAGTCGTGCGCCCAGCGCGCGTCTCCAAACAGCACCTCGTAGTTGGCGAGCCCGACGAAGGTCGATTGGCCATCGACCAGATTGTAGAACGAAAGCCTGAGCGTTTCGATCAGCGGCAGGATCATGATCGCCGAATAGACGACGAATGCCGGAAAGAGAAAGACGCCGATATGCCAGCGCACGGGGCGCTTGATCGGAGTGATGTCTGGGTTTGCGGCTTCGCTCATTGGCCCTCGCCTTATTGCTATTGGCTGACGTCGAAGCGCAGCGCAGATGAATCTCGGGGACGGTCAGGTGCCCTCTATAACGTCATGCCGTGGGCATGACGAAAGACCCCTTCTGGCCTGCCGGCCATCTTCCCCACAAGGGGAAGACAACTCGCGGCATGCTTCCCTCCCTGCCATTTGCCGCAGACTGGCTGCGGCAATAGCCCCTCCCCCTTGTGGGGAGGGGTTGGGGAGGGGTTTTCGCGTTACTTGCCCGGCTTGTACCAGCTGTCGAGGCCCTTCTGGAGCTTCTCGCCGGCAACGGCAGGCGTGTCGGTGCCGTTGATGACGTTGGCCGATTCAACCCAGGTCTCGTTTTCGAGGTTCGGGGTGCCGCGCGACAGGATCTGGTAGGTCGAGCGGACGGTCGACTTGTACGGGCCGCGCCAGGAAACGAATTCCTGAGCCAGCGGATCGCTCATCTTGACCGGGTTGGAGTTCAGGCTGAAGAAGCCCGGCAGCGAGTTCGCGTAGATGTCGGCGAATTCGCTGGAAGCGACCCACGACAGGAACTTCTTGGCTTCTTCGGCATGCGCGCTCTTGGCGTTCAGGCCGACACCGATATCCGGATGGTCGGAGATGTAGCCCTGGTCGCCAGCCTTCGGAACCGGCGGCGGGAATGCGCCCATCTTGAACTGAGCCTGGCTGTTGAACAGCGCGATTTCCCACGAACCGGCCGGGTAGATCGCTGCGCGGCCGAGCGTGAAGAGGTTCTGGCTGTCCGAGTAGGTCTGGGCTTCGAAGCCGTCGCCGAGGTAAGGCTTCCACTTGGCAAGCTCTTCGTAAGGCTTGACCCAGTCGGCATCCGTCAGCTTCTGCTTGCCGGAGATCAGAGCGGCGCGGCCGTCTTCACCCTTCCAGTAGTTCGGACCGATGTTCTGGTAGCCCATGGTTGCGGCTTCCCAGAGGTCCTTCGTGCCCATGGCGAGCGGAATGTAGGTGCCGTCGGCCTTGATCTTGTCGAGGGCAGCGAAGAACTCGTCTTCCGTCTTCGGAACGGAGATGCCGAGCTTGTCGAAGGCATCCTTGTTGTAGATGAAGCCGTGGATGACCGAGGCCATCGGCACGCAGAAGGTGGACTTGCCGTCGTCGGTCGACCAGGCAGCCTTGGCAACCGGCGTGAAGTTTTCCATGCCGGAGAGGCTGGTCAGGTCAGCAAGCTGCTTCTTGTTGAAGAGCTCGAGCGAGGCGTCGAACGGACGGCAGGTGATGATGTCGCCAGCAGAACCGGCATCGAGCTTGGCGTTCAGCGAAGCGTTGTACTCGGTCGGAGCGGTCGGCGAGAAGACGATCTTGATGCCCGGGTTCTTGGCTTCGAATGCCGGGATGATCTTTTCCTGCCAGATCTGCAGGTCGTCGTTACGCCAGCTTTCGACCGTCAGCGTCACGTCGGCGCCATAGGCAAAGCCGGCGGATGTCAGCAGGCTCGAAGCGAGCAGCAGGCTTTTCAGAGCAGTGTTCTTCATTTCCCTCTCCTGTTTAAGCGCCACGAGGGCGCCGTCTTTGGTCTGAAACAAGCAATTGGTGCGCGAGAACCGCAACACCGAACGCCCCTTTGAGGATCGCCAGAAACCGGCGGTCCCGAAGCTCGACGGACCCGGAAAGCCATCTGTTTCCGGCCGGACGCCTCCTCTCCTGCGGGAGACGAGGCACAGTATTCATGAGGGAAAAGCCGGAGCCGAACCTGGCCTGCAGCGCCTGTCAGGCATAAAGACCAATCCAAGTCCTCTTTGGCAGAAGCACTCCCGGCGGCTGATTTTCGTGCCGGTGTAAATTTGCCCCTATATGCTGTTCCCTTTTTCAGAATTAAGTCCAAAAAAATACCAATTGTCCAGCCGTATTTAACTTTTGGCGGTCCGAATTTTCATAAAAAAATTTTATTATTTAAAATCAACATGATAGAAATATGAAATTTCCGGGCCAATTTTGCTTGGTAAATGGTATTTTTTTGGTATGGTAATAAAAAACGACGGGAACAGCGTTATCCGGGGGTCCGATGACGGAACTGGCAATCGGCATTGATGGTGGCGGATCGAGCTGCCGCGCCGCGGTCGCAGACCGGACCGGCAAGATTCTGGGCCGCGGCACCGCCGGCCCCGCCAATATCCTGTCCAATCTCGAGGGATCGCTCGAGAACATCATTCTCTCCGCGAAAGAAGCGCTGCGCGACGCCGCACTGGCGCCTGAAACCGTTTCCAGCGTCTCCGCCGTCGTCGGCGTCGCAGGCGCCAATGTCGGCGACTACGGCAGCCGTATCGAGAAAGCCCTTCCCTTCGCCGACGGCAAGGTCGTCACCGACGCCTTGATCGCGCTGCAGGGTGCACTCGGCGATTCCGACGGCGTCATCGGCGCCTTCGGCACCGGCTCCGTCTATAATGCGCGCCGCAACGGCAAGGTCAGCGGCATTGGCGGCTGGGGCTTCATCGTCGGCGATCAGGCAAGCGGCGCGCGCCTCGGCCGCGATCTGCTGGAACGCTCCCTCCTCGCCTATGACAAGGTACGCCCGGACTCTGCCCTGACGGCGAAGATCATGGCGGAGTTCGGAAACGATCCCGAAAGGCTCGTCGAATTCGCCCATGTCTCGAAGCCAAACGATTTTGCGCGCTATGCGCCCGCTGTATTCGAACATGCGGGTAACGGCGACGACGTGGCCGTCGCCATCGTCCGCGATGCGGCGGCTGCGATCGGCGAAAATCTCGACGCGCTGATCTGGCCCGGATGCCCGGCGATCTGCCTGCTCGGCGGCCTCGCCAACGCCTATCGCCCTTGGCTCGCCGAACGCCACCGGGCATTGCTCGCCGAACCGAAGGGTGACGTGCTGCAGGGCGCCGTCGAACTGGCCGTCAAGCGCCTGAAGGTCGAGACGCGAGGTGCGGCATGACCGAAGATCTCTCCACGATCCTCTCGCCCGAACGCGTCCAGGCAGGCGGCACCGGCCCGCTCTACGTCAAGCTCCGCCGCACGCTGGAGGAAGCGGTGCGCAAGGGCACGCTCGGCCACGGCGACGCCCTGCCCCCGGAGCGCGATATCGCCGAATTGGCCGCCGTCAGCCGCGTCACCGTCCGCAAGGCGATCGACGATCTCGTCGCCGACGGCCTGCTGGTGCGCCGCCATGGTTCCGGCACCTTCGTCGCCAAGCCGGTCTCCAAGGTCGAACAGCGCCTGTCGCAGCTCACGTCTTTCACCGAGGATATGGCCCGGCGCGGGATGACCTCGCGTTCCGAATGGCTGCACAAGGGCATCCACACGCCCTCGCCCGACGAAATGATGATCCTCGGCCTCGGCACCGACATCAAGGTCTCGCGCCTGTCGCGCCTGCGCATCGCCGACGACCAACCATTGGCGATCGAAAACGCCAGCGTCTCGGGCGAATTCCTGCCCGACCCGTCCGTCGTCACCACCTCGCTCTATGCCGAACTCGAACGCCGCCAGGTCCGCCCGACCCGCGCCGTCCAGCGCATATCGGCCACCAACATGAAGGAGGCCGACGCCCACCTCCTCGGCGTCCCCGTCGGCGCTGCCGGCCTGTCGATCGAGCGCATTTCATACCTCTCGTCCGGCCGCGCCGTGGAATTCACCCGCTCGCTCTATCGCGGCGACGCCTACGATTTCGTCGCGGAACTGACGATCGGCGCGAGCTAGACTGTTATTCAATGTTATCTATTGCTATTATCTGTCGCCGACCAGGCGATGGAGAGAGCAATGACAAGCATCGCACTCAGCGAACACTACGAGCGCTTCATCAAGAAGCAGCTTGAATCCGGCCGCTACAACAACGCCAGCGAGGTCGTTCGCGCAGGCCTGCGCCTTCTGGAAGATTACGAAGATGGACGGGAACAGTGGCTTCGTGATGAGGTGACAGCCCGCTTCGACGAGATCAAAGGCAACCTTGAGACCGGCGTATCGCTCGACACCGCCTTCAGCAACATCGAGCAAAGACACAAGGCCAAATTGGCGAAAGAGAAGTAGGTGGCCGAATACAAGGTCGTCCTTCATCGGGAAGCCGAGCGAGAGCTCGGCGAGCTCTACGACTATATCGCCGATCAGGCGGGCGCTGCCATCGCCTGGAATTTCATTTCCGGCATCCGCGACTTCTGCATCGAGCTGACGACATTTCCTGAACGCGGCACCCGGCAAGACCATATCCGCAAGGGCCTTCGCGTTGTCGGCTACAAACGCCGCGTCAGCATCGCATTTTCAGTCGCCGGAGGAACGGTCGTGATCCTTGGCATTTTCTATGGCGGCAGGCAGATAAGATCACGCAGTCTCAAATCCCGCAAATAGCGCCGCTCGCATTGAAGAGCCGCTCGCCTGAGGCTATTCCTTGAGATCATGACGACAGCACCCAGAATTTCCGTCCTCGACGCCGTTTCCGATCCGGGCAATCCCGCAAAGGCAAATGAGGACCGTCTCGGTCACAACGACGCCTGCGCCTTCGTTATCGACGGCGCGACCGGTCTCGGAGATCGGCAATATGTCGATCCGAACGGTAGCGATGCCGCCTGGATTGCGGCGCGTTTCGCGGACGCTTTTCAGCGCGGCATTACCCGCGATACAGCAATCCCGGATATCGCCCGTGTGGCATCGGAAGACGCCCTCAGGAGCTTCACCGGCAGCCACCCCGAGGTTCCGCGCTACGCCTGGCCACTCTCAGCCTTCGCGATGGTGCACGCGACGCACGACGCCTTCACCTTCTATGGCCTTGGCGACTCCTGCGTCTTCCTGCTTCAGGAAGACGGTTCGGCAAGCCTCCACAAGGCGATACCCGGCGCCTATGCGCGGGAGCAGGAACATGCGCGCAGCCACATCGCCCGCACCGGCGGCATCAACAATGGTGGCGGCGCCCTCGCCGACCCCGAGACGCTCGCCGCACTTCGCCGCCATCGCGAGAGCCAGAACACGCCCGGCGGCATCTGGACGCTCGGCCTCGTTCCCGAGGCAGCCGACCACCTCGTCCATGAGCCGCTACCGGTCAAAACCCGCGCGCACGCCATCATATGCAGCGACGGCCTGGCCGACCTCGTCGTCCTCTATGCGCTTTACGATGCGGCAAGCCTGGTCCGAACGGCGCTCGACAGAGGACTGCGCCCGATGATCGACGAACTTCGCCGCCTGGAACGCGAAGTCGATCCCGACGGCCTGCGCTATCCCCGCTTCAAGCAGAGCGACGACACGACGGCGATCTTGGTGGAGCTCACGACGTAGAGAGAAATTACCATAATTTCAAAAAGATAAGGGCGGAAAGTGAATCACTTTCCGCCCTTCTTGATTCAATCTCTGAAGACCACAGCCCGAAATCAGGCCGCGTCCTCGATCTCGTCGCTCACTTTGGCCGGCACATAGTTGAGCACCGGTCCGAGCCAGCGCTCGACCTCGGTGATCTCCATGCCCTTGCGCGCAGCATAGTCTTCCACCTGGTCCCGCTCCACCTTGGCGACGCCGAAATAGTAGGAGTCGGGATGGCCGATATAGAGGCCGGAGACGGAGGAGCCGGGCCACATCGCATAGCTCTCGGTGAGCTTCACGCCGGCGGTGTTTTCCGCGTCGAGAAGTTCGAACAGCGTCTTCTTCTCGGTATGGTCGGGCTGCGCCGGGTAGCCGGGCGCCGGGCGGATACCGGCATATTGCTCGGTGATCAGCTCTTCATTGGAGAGCGTCTCATCCTTGGCATAGCCCCAATATTCGCGGCGCACCTGCTCGTGCATGCGCTCGGCAAAAGCCTCTGCGAAGCGGTCGGCCAGCGCCTTGACGAGGATCGACGAGTAATCGTCGTTCGCCCGCTCGAAGCGCTCGGCGATCGCCACTTCCTCAATACCGGCAGTGACGACGAAGCCGCCGACATAGTCCTCGAGGCCCGTCGCCTCAGGCGCGACGAAATCCGAGAGAGCCACATTCGGGCGTCCGTCGCGCTTCGACAACTGCTGGCGCAGCGTGAAGAAGGTCGCGAGTTCTTCCTTGCGGGCATTATCCTTGAAGAGGCGAATATCGTCGCCGACGGCGTTCGCCGGCCAGAAGCCGATCACGCCGCGCGGGCGGAACCACTTCTCGTCGATGATCTTCTTCAACATCGCCTGCGCATCATTCCAGAGCGCACGCGCCGCCTCGCCCTGCTTCTCGTCTTCGAGGATGGCCGGATAGCGGCCGCGCAGTTCCCAGGTCTGGAAGAACGGCGTCCAGTCGATATAGCGGGCGATATCGGCGAGATCGTAGTCCTCGAAAACCTTGGTTCCCAGAAAGCTTGGCCTGGTCGGCTTGTAGGCAGACCAATCGACCTGATGGGCATTTTCGCGGGCACGCGAGAGCGGCAGGCGCACCTTCTCCGCTTCGCTGCGCGCATGCGCGGCAGCGACCTTGGCATATTCGGTGCGGATATCGGCGACATACCCATCCTTGTTCTCGGGCGACAGCAGCGACGAGACCACGCCGACGGCGCGGCTGGCGTCGGTCACGTAGATCGCCTGGCCCTTGCTGTAACCCGGATGGATCTTCACCGCCGTATGCACGCGGCTGGTCGTCGCCCCACCGATCAGCAGCGGGATATCGAAGCCCTGACGCTCCATCTCGGCCGCCACATGCACCATCTCGTCGAGCGACGGCGTGATCAGGCCGGAAAGACCGATGACATCGACCTTCTCGGCAACAGCCGTCTCGAGGATCTTGGTCGCCGGCACCATGACGCCGAGATCGATGATCTCGTAATTGTTGCAGGCGAGAACGACGCCGACGATGTTCTTGCCGATATCGTGCACGTCGCCCTTGACGGTCGCCATCAGGATCTTGCCGGCAGATTTCTGCTCGCTGCCGCCGTTCAGCCGCTTCTCTTCCTCCATGTAGGGAAGCAGAACGGCAACGGCCTGCTTCATGACGCGGGCGGACTTCACCACCTGCGGCAGGAACATCTTGCCCGAGCCGAAGAGATCGCCGACGACATTCATCCCGGCCATCAGCGGACCCTCGATGACATGCAGCGGACGCGCCGCCTTCTGGCGCGCTTCTTCGGTATCAGCCTCGATATATTCGGTATTGCCGTTGACCAGCGCGTGCTCGAGGCGCTTCTCGACAGGCCATTCCCGCCAGGAAAGATCCTGAACCTTGGCTTCCTTGCCACCGGCGCCGCGGAACCGTTCCGCGACCTCCAGCAGCCGCTCGGTGCTGTCTGCGCGGCGGTTCAGCACGACGTCTTCACAGGCTTCGCGCAGCTCCGCATCGATCTGGTCGTAGACGGCCAGCTGGCCGGCATTGACGATGCCCATGTCCATCCCCGCCTGGATGGCGTGGTAGAGGAACACGGCATGCATCGCCTCGCGCACCGGCTCATTGCCGCGGAACGAGAAGGACAGGTTCGACACACCGCCCGAGATATGGACGAGCGGCATTTCCTTGCGGATCGTGCGCGTCGCCTCGATGAAATCGACGCCGTAATTGTTGTGCTCTTCGATACCGGTTGCGACCGCGAAGATGTTCGGATCGAAAATGATGTCCTCAGGCGAAAGGCCGGCCTCTTCGGTCAAAAGCTTGTAGGCGCGGCGGCAGATTTCCACCTTGCGGTCGTAGCTGTCGGCCTGACCGGTTTCGTCGAACGCCATGACGACGACGGCCGCACCATAGCGATGCAAGAGCTTCGCCTGCGCCAGGAAATTCTCCTCGCCTTCCTTCAGCGAGATGGAATTGACGATCGGCTTGCCCTGAACGCATTTCAGGCCCGACTCGATGATCTGGAACTTCGAGCTATCGATCATGACGGGCACGCGGGCGATATCCGGCTCCGCGGCGATCAGGTTCAGGAACTCGACCATCGCCTTTTCGGAATCGATCAGGCCCTCGTCCATGTTGATGTCGATGACCTGCGCGCCGTTCTCAACCTGGTCGCGCGCAACATCCAGCGCCGTCGTGTAGTCGGCATTGGTGATCAGCTTGCGGAACTTGGCCGAACCGGTGACGTTGGTGCGCTCGCCAACATTGACGAACGGAATGTCCTTGGTCAGCTCGAAAGGCTCGAGGCCCGACAGCGACATGAACGGACGATGTTCAGGGATCGGGCGCGGCTTGTACTTGGCAACCGTCTCGGCGATGACGCGGATATGCTCCGGCGTCGAGCCGCAGCAGCCGCCGACGATGTTGACGAGACCTTCGCGGGCGAAGCCCTCGATCTGCGCCGCCATCAGTTCAGGCGTTTCGTCATACTGGCCGAATTCGTTCGGCAGGCCGGCATTCGGATAGGCGCAGATGAAGGTATCGGCGACGCCCGAAAGCTCCTGCAGATGCGGGCGCATGGCGTTGGCGCCGAGCGCGCAGTTGAGGCCGATGGTGAACGGATTGGCGTGGCGCACCGAGTTCCAAAAGGCCGACGGCGTCTGGCCGGACAGCGTGCGGCCCGAGAGGTCGGTGATCGTACCGGAGATCATCACCGGCAGGCGAATGCCCTTGGCCTCGAAGCGCTCCTCGCAGGCAAAGATCGCCGCCTTGGCGTTCAGCGTATCGAAGATTGTCTCGATCAGGATGATATCGGCGCCGCCATCGATCAGGCCGTCGATTTGCTCGCCGTAAGCGATGCGCAGGTCGTCGAAGGAAACGGCGCGGTAGCCGGGATTGTTGACGTCGGGCGAGATCGAAGCCGTACGGTTGGTCGGGCCTATGGCGCCGGCGACGAAACGGCGGCGGCCGTCTTCACGCTCGGCGCGAAGTGCCGCGCGACGCACGATCTCGGCGCCTTCCTTGTTCAGCGCGTAAACCTCGCCTTCCATCTCGTAATCGGCCTGCGCGATGCGGGTCGAGGAGAAGGTGTTGGTTTCGAGAATATCGGCGCCGGCCTTGGCATACTTATAATGAATCTCTTCCAGCGCGGCGGGCTGGCTGAGGATCAGAAGGTCGTTATTGCCCTTCTGATGGCAGGCGCAGCCGATGAACCGGTCACCGCGGAACTGGTCCTCGTCATAGCCGAGCCCCTGGATCTGCGTGCCCATGGCGCCGTCGAGAACGAGGATGCGCTCGCTAGCGGCTTTCCTAAGCGCTGCGAACACTTCACTGCCGTCGCGTTTTGCCCCATCGGGACCGAAAAGATTGTCGAACACGGGCGGACTCCTTGCGTCGTTCAAGACCAGGGTGATGAAATCACATAAAGATATCTTTATGTCAATATATGCCTGTCACAAGAATGGATTACAAGGCGGGGCGGCGTGACAGACTCGGCGGACCTCTATATAGGCCTTCCGCAAGGCTTTGTGCATGAAATCGGAGGAGCGACATGGCATCGGCAAACGGCAGCAGCGGTCTCGGAAACTGGACGACCCGCGCCTATCACCGCAACTGGCTCCTGGCCCAGGCAAACGACCTTTTCGATTTCTTCCAGCACCAGTCGATCAACCCGAAGGGCGGATTCTACGATCTCGATGATCAGGGCAAGCCGCTCGACACCGAGGGTCAGGTGCGCAGCATCCATATTGCCGCCCGCGCCGTCCACTGCTTTGCCGCCGGCACCCTGCTCGGCCGCCCCGGCGCCGCCGATGTCGTCGACCACGGTATGGACTATCTCTGGAACCATCACCGCGACCGCAAGAACGGTGGCTATTTCTGGTCCCTCGACAATAACGGCCCCGTCGATTCCAACAAGCAGGGCTATGGCCACGCCTTCGTGCTGCTCGCCGCATCTTCAGCCAAGACCATCGGCCACCCGCTGGCCGACGGCATGCTTGCCGATATCACCGAGGTCCTGAACACCCGCTTCTGGGAAGCCAGCCACGGCGCCATCGCCGAGGAATTCACCGCCGACTGGCAGCCGCTCGATGGCGGCAATTACCGCGGCCAGAACTCCAACATGCACCTGACGGAAGCGCTGATGGCCGCCTTCGAGGCAACCGGCGACCGCGAATATCTGACCAAGGCCGAAAGCATCGCCGATCTCGTCATCCGCCGCGCGGCGGGTTCGGTCGGCTGGCGCGTCGCCGAGCATTTCGGCGCCGACTGGAGCCTCGACAAGAACTACTATCACCCGAACGAAATGTTCCGCCCGGCCGGCACCACGCCCGGCCACTCGCTGGAATGGGCCCGCCTCATCCTGCAGCTCTGGGTTCTCGGCGGCAAGAAGCTGGACTGGCTGCCGGATGCCGCCAAGGGCCTGTTCTCGCAGTCGATGGCGCTCGGCTGGGACAATGACAAGGGCGGTTTCTTCTATACGCTCGATTGGGACGACAAGCCCGCCAAGCGCAACAAGCTCTGGTGGCCGGCCTGCGAAGCGGCAGCCGCCGCCCACTTCCTCAACGAGCATCTGCCGAGCGATTTCCACGAGGAAAGCTACCGCAAGGTCTGGAACGTCATCGAACGCCGCTTCATCGATCACGAGAACGGCGGCTGGCACGAAGAGCTGACGGAAGACCTCGTGCCCTCGCACAGCCTGTTCCCCGGCAAGGGCGACATCTACCACGCCCTGCAGGCCTGCCTGATCCCGCTCTTCCCGGCGACCGGCAGCATCACCAAGGGTATCATCGAAGCCGGCGGCAAGCTCTAAACACTAAGCACTAGAACCATTCCCGCTCCGGCGGGAATGGCCGCATGCCCTATCCGAGCCGCAGCGAATCCAGATCCTTCGCCAGCATCAGCGCCAGCGCCTCGACCGCGAGATTGTGGTCGTCGCGCTGCGGCAGACCCGATACGGTGACCGCGCCGATGCAGCCCGTGCCCTTCACATTGATCGGGAAGCTGCCGCCATGGGCGGCGTAATCGGCGCTCGAAAGCCCGTTATCCTCGATCGTCTTGCCATCCGATTTCAGCTTCAACCCGCAGGCATAGCTGCTCTTCAGATAGCGAAACACCATGTTGCGCTTGCGCCTTACCCACTGGACATTGTCGGGCGTCGCGCCCGGCAGTGCCGCGTAGAAGACCTGCATGGAATGCAGCGACACATCGATCGCCACCTTCAGCCCCCGGTCGGTCGAAAGTTCCTGCAGGAGCTTGCCGAGCTGCCAGGCGCTCGTCAGGTCGAAGCTGTCGAAGGCGAGCACCTTTTCCTGTTCGGCGATGCGAACCAGATCATCCTCGATGGTCATCACAGGCACTCCTCTCCTCATACGACTAGGAGAGAACATCCGCAGGGCGCAGAAAAAAGTAAAGCGAAATCGTAGTGATAGCCGCGCCCGGGCGAAACCGCCTAATGTGGCATGGCGGCCAGCGCCCCGATAATCTCCTCGGGCCGCATCGGCTCGCTGGCGCGCAGCTTCACCCGGCCGTCGCGATCGAGCAGGATCAGCCCGAACTCGCCCGGTTGCGGACCATCGAGCGTCTCGCGCAGCTCGTCGGCATCCAGATCATGCGGATCGTCGAACAGCGGAAACACGCCGCCGCCGGCAATGTTGAAGACCTCGATATCTTCCTCGATGAACCGCAGATGCGCCTTGCGCAAGAGATCGTCCTGGCGCGATGCGCGATCGTCTTCGGCATCGGCAAACACCAGCAGCACGCGCTTCTTGCCGCCGAACGGCCTGAGGCAGCGCGGCGTCGAGACCGTGTGCGGCTCGGTTCCGAGAATTTCCCGTACGAATGATTTCAGCATGATGCCCATCCTTCCTATCGTCATCAACGGCTGGAAGCCTGAGCGGTTCCCGCAGGAAGCGAGGCGGGATCGCCAGCTGACGGCGATCCTGCAATTTGGGTGCTACTCGCGCGATTCGCGCGGTGCAGCGCGGCCGGTAACGGCCACGACATCGGTCCCGCCGTTGGCGAGAAGCCGTTTGCGAACCAGAACGCGCATGACGCGCGCCGCTGTCGAGAAAGTCATCTGGTCGAGAGGACCCTCGCCTTCCCAGGGCTTGGTCAGCCGCTCGGTGACGGCACCCACGATATTCATCGGCACGATGTCGTCGCATTCGCGCATGGCTTCGAACACCATGCTGATCGGCAGGACCTTCCCTTCGAAGGTCACGATCGGTTCTGTGAGTTCCGTATCCCATTCTTCGAAGGCATAAAGAGCCTCACGGAAGAGTTCCTGAAGGGTGAACGGGGCGTGTCCGTTGTGAAGTGGCGGCAAGGCATTCGTCATGTCTGTCTCCTCTTGGCAGGGATGAAGCCATTTCCTCCTCATCGGCCGGGAATTAATGCGGAAAACAGAACTCGGGTTCCCTCGCGCGGCCGAATAACACGATCGATTTTATAGTGTAACACTCGCGTGATAAAGCCTTTTATGCCCACGCCTTGGAAAAAGCCGCCGCCAGAAACAGTTAAGCCGTTGATATCGCTTAACGATACCAACGGCTATTTTTACCACCGGAAGCCGATGTCAGCGCTTACTGCTCGAGCGCGAAGGTGACATTGACCGTAACATTATAGGTGTTCTCGCCGCCCTGAACCGGCACCGAGGCATCGGCGGCCTCCTTCATCATCGCGGCGCGATAGACCGGCTGCGGCATCGGGCGGGCGCTGTTTTCGCTGATTTCGAGGATCCGGCCGAGCTTGACGCCCGCCGCTTCCGTCAGCGTCTTCGCCTTCTTCAGCGCCGAGGCGACCGCATCCTTGCGCGCCTCGTCGATGACGCCTTCCGGCTTGTCGTTGGTGAAGCTGATGTCGCCACCCTGGTTGATCCCCAATGTCACCGACTGGTCGATGATGCCGCCGAGCTTGGAAAGATCGCGCACGCGCACGGTGATTCCATTCGACACCTGGTAGCCGATCAGCTCCGGCTGCTTCGGCTGGCCGTCGGTGCTCTGCGGATAGTTATATTGCGGCTGCACGGAGAAACCGGCGGTCTGCAGGTCCTTCTCGGCAATCCCGCCCTTCTTCAGCGCCGCCAGAACCTCGGTCATCGCCTTGTTGTTCTCGTCGAGTGCCTCGCGCGCCGTCTTCGCCTGCTTGACGACGGAGAGATTGACGATCGCCATGTCGGGCGCCACCGAAGACTGCCCGTCCCCCGAAACCATGATCACGGCCTCGCGCGGCTTGGAATCATCGGCAATCGCCGCCGCCGTCACCGGCAGCACGGCCGCTGCCGTTATCAAAAGACCGAGCGCGAGTTTCCTGGTATTCTGCAGCGCCATGTTTCACTCCTTGGTTGTCGCTACCCCTTTCTCTTCTTTGGCCATTGATTGTGAAGCTATTGCGGCAACGTCTTGTCGCTGCATCCGAATTACGCTAGAGCGAAACCGCTGCGGGGAGCCATTGCCCCGAAGCCAGCGCAGGCGCCTGCGCCAGGGCCTGTAGCTCAATGGTTAGAGCCGGCGGCTCATAACCGCTTGGTTGGGGGTTCGAGTCCCTCCGGGCCCACCAAAAAATTCGTAATATACTGTTTTTCTATATATTTTCGTGAGAACTCCAGAGCTAGACCGACAAGTATGATATCGACACGCTGTCGACTCAAAGCTGACAATGTCGGCCGACTCAATACCGAGCCGACTAAGCACTGCTATCTAGGACAGATGCGCGAGACGCCGCAGCTGGGATTGCGATGACGAGGTAAGAGCACCCCAAACCTGAACGAATAAGGAACAAAATTCCTTGTGGATGACAGGCAGATGAACGCCGTATCCGCTGAAATCTCAGGCATAGTACGTCCGTCGCCAAGGAAACGACTGTGCCTGGAAAACACAATGAAATCGTCCCTTAGCGACTGGAGCTGTACCCGCCACGGGGAGGAACTGAACGCTCCTCCCCGCTGCGGTAATGCTACCTTGCTACACTTTACGGGGTACATCAACGAACGAGTTGCTTTTGATGCAACTTGTCCACGGTCGCGGAAGGCATTCCGCGTCGAGTGCTGGGGGGCACAATGATCTTCACCAGAATCACCACGATCGTCGCCTGGATCGTGCTTGTCGGCAGCGCCATGCGAATCCTCACCGGCGTCGGAATCGCCGCGGAAATCCTCGGACCTTACGAGGAGACATTGCGCCGATACGGCGGAGGCGCTACGACCTCAGGCGAAATCATAGACCATGCCGTGCATGGCCTCTTCATTGCCCTTGCACTCGGTACAATGACCGAGATCAGTAAGCATTTTCGAGGGTAGACATGATTACAATGTCGGAGACCCTATTCCATTTCGCGCCGACGAAGCTCGGCCCAGGAAGCATTATAGAACCAGGAAACTGGGGACGCATCCTGAAGCGCTATAACACGGTCAACAACAACGGTTGGATTATAGCGCGTGAACTTTTATTCGAGGGCGTGAGAACACACATGTTTCCAGACAAGCCCTCTAGGTTGTCATCTAGTTTTGCTTTTCGCACCAAGGTCGAAGCGGATCGATATCAACAGGCCAACGACGGCAACCTCTTGAATGTGTTGCATGAAGTCGAAATCGCCGACCGAGCCCTGCCACAGCACGAAGGCAGGCTCAGGCATCTCGACTGGCCCGAACAAGGCGTGCCCTTCTTAGATCCGACAAGGCTGAAAGCGATGCAATATTGGCAAGGCATTGGGAACGGCGATGCCGAGATAGTTACTGCCTCGCCGCTACGAATTTTGAGGGCGCTCTAAGCTGATACTATTAATTTGAAATGGAACCTACCGCGTTGGCCAGCGGTGTTCCGCGAGGCTTCCTGTCGGCCCGGTAACTATATTATGGACCCATGCGTGAAAATCCGGCCGGCGTCGCCAGCGGACTGCCTTTAGTATGGACAAAAGCGCCGCGCCGACTATCGAGACTATTCTCCCATCTCAATATCCCCTACAAGTCCCCCATGACCAAACCACCCAAATCCCCCAAGCTCGAACATTCCGAACTCTCCGGCGAATTCACCGAGGACGATATTACCGTGCTGGTCGATATCTTCCGCAAGGCCGGCAGCCAGGAAGACTGGACGATGGAGGTCGTCACGCAGAATGAGGATCTCATTCGCTGGGACGAGCCGTTTGCGACCGACAGGGAAGCCTTCGATGAATTTCTGGCGACGATTGCCCGCGATGGCATCGCCTCCTTCGTCGAGGACGATGACGTCTCAGTCCATTGAGGACGCCGCCTCTTTCTTGGGCGGGATCGATCTGCTGCCTTGCGTCCAGGCCTGAATGATATAAAGGCACGGACAGAACGCGACTGCCATTAACTTAAGAATGGGGTCGGGCGGCCGATTGACGTCACGCTGCTGCCACGAGATCACGTGGCCGTTCCAAAAGCCCTCAATAGCCCGCCAGCAGGTTTTGCCCGAAATCCGGTTCGACACCGAGCAGCGGCGCTGTGCGCGCGATGATGTCGTGCACCATCGGGGCGGCGGTTTCTGCCGCCAGGTTCAGGTTGTGCACGCCGGTCAGCGGCTGGTCGATGAAGGACAGCACGACATATTTCGGGTTGGTCATCGGGAAGGCGGCGAGGAACGAGTTGAAGCTCAGCTTGTGCGAATAGACGCCGTTGATGACCTTGTTGGCCGTCCCCGTCTTGCCGCCCACATGGAAGCCCGGAACATCGGCGGCGCGGCCGGTGCCCTGCTCGCCGTTCAAGCGGAAGAGATAGCGGATCGTGTCGCTGGTGCTTTTCTTGACCACCTGGGATTCGGTCTTTTCCGCCTCCTCCTGCGTGCGCGGAAAGAAGGTCGGCTCGATCAGTTTGCCGTCGTCGATCAGCGCCGCACCCGCGACCGCCGTCTGCATCGGCGTCGTCGCCACGCCATGGCCGAAGGCGATGGTGATCGAGTTGATCTTCTTCCACACCTTCGGCTGGCTCGGCGCCTTCACCTCGGGCAGTTCGGTCTGCATGCGTGACAACAGGCCGAAGCGGGTCAGATAGTCCTTCTGGATATCCATGCCGACCTTGTCCATCATCCGGGCGGTGCCGATGTTGGACGAGTAGCGGAAGATCTCAGGGATCGACAGCACGCGCCGCGGCACGTCGCGGTCGTCATGAATGGTGAAGCCGCCATAATGCAGCGGCGCGCTGGCATCGAAACTGTCGCTGAGCTTCACAGTCCCGGTGTCGATCGCCATGGCGATCGAGAAGGTCTTGAACACCGAGCCCATCTCGTCGGTGCCGTTGCTCATGCGGTTCAGCCAACCCTCCCCGCCCGTCGCCTTCGGGTCGTTCGGATCGAAATCCGGCGCCGAGGCCATGGCGATCACCTCGCCCGTATGGATATCGAGAATGACGGCGCCCGCCGACTTGCTTTGATAGGTGGTCAGCGCGTCCGTCACGACATCGTGGACGATGTTCTGGGCGCGGATATCGATCGAGAGCTTCACCGGCTCCAGGCTGTTGTCGCTGGCAAGCCCGGTCGAGGCGAGGTCGGATAGCCCCTGGCTATCGAGATATTTCTCCATGCCGGCCACGCCATGATTGTCGATATCGACATAGCCGAGAATATGCGCTGCCGTGCGGCCCGCCGGATAGAAGCGCTTGACCTCCGGCCGGAAGCCGATCGCCGGCAGGCCGAGCGCCAGAACCTCGCTCTGCTGCTTCGGCGTCAGCTGGCGGCGCAGCCAGGTGAAGTGCGACTTGCGGTCGGAAAGCTTCTGGTAGAGCGACTTGCGATCGAGATCGGGAAACAGCTGCGTCAGCTTCTCCACCGCCTCGTCGGCATCGACGACGCGGATCGGCTCGGCAAACATCGAGACGGTGCGGACATCGGTGGCGAGCACCTGCCCATTGCGATCGACGATATCCGGCCGCGACGCGACAATAGCGTTCGGCGGGATGCTCGACGTCTCATCGTCTGTCAGCATCGCATAATAGACGAGCTTTCCGGTCATCGTAGAAAAGACCATGAGAAGAGCGCCCGCGAGCGTAAAGATACGCGATCGCGTCTGCTTGTCTCGGCGGCCACTGGATCGCAAACGCTTCTCGCGCGATCCGGAACCGAAGGTCAGTCTGACAACCCGGCCACTCCGGGAGGTTACGGCATGAATAATCGACATGGGGCAATGCAGGGATCACGGAGGAAAAGCCGGCGCGCTATTTCCGCGATTGATTCCTAGCTAGCGCCGTTAAGCCTAACAGACCCTTAACCGGGAATGCGGGTTGTTATATTGGCGCTCGCCACCCGAGCCGGCCGACCAAAATCCGCGTCGTGTTCACGAGAATGTGAAGACGCCTGATGCATCATTTGCAGCCGCAAATTCAATCTAGAAGCCGCCTGGGAACGCTGAGGTTGCAGGAAGCCGAACAACGCGCTAGGTCAAAACGGCTTGCCGCCGCTCGCTGCGGCTACCCCTTCCGCGGATGAACGACGGCGCCATGAACTATCTCACCGACCGCGTGTCGGAATTCGTCCAGGACCTGATCGAAGGCAAGAAGCATCTCGGCGCGGTCGGCGCGCTGCTGGCGGTCCTCGCCTGTCTCACACGCATCCTGCCGATGCGGGCGCAGCGTCAGCGGATTTGCGATGGCCGGCTCTATGTTGCCTGCCTGCAGAGGGATTACCGCAAGGCGGCGATGATCCTCACGGCGTTTGCGAAGCACGACCGGCCGGGCGCCGATGCGATGCGGCTTTTCTTCCAGGAAATCCTCGTTCATATCGATGCGAACTATGCCCGCGCGCTTCAGGCTGCGCGTCACTTCGATCCTGATCTCGCTCCGGTTCTCGACGCGGCACTTCTCTGGGCCGATGGAAAATCGGCTGAGGCCCTCGATAAGCTGGATATCATCCCGAAGAGCTTTCCGGCACGCGTGCAGGCGGCCGAACTGAAGCGGGCATTTCTGCTGGAGGGGCGCCATCACGAGCAGTTTGCCGAGGATGGCATCAGGCGGCTTGCCGACGATGCCGGTCGCCCGATGTTTCAATACGCCTCTTCCGTCGCCGCCGCGGCCGATAGCGCCGGGCGAACGGACCTTCTGCGCACCGCGATCGAGAGGATCGCGCGGGATCGCGCAGCGATCCAGAAGAGTGATGGGGCGCTCTCGCGCTACGCCCAGCATGCTGTCGATGCCTCGATGTGGCTCCTCGATCTCGAAGGCGCCAAGCAGGTCATCGCAGCGCTCCGCCGCCGGGGAATGGATACGGCCGCCAGCCGCCTGGAGCGTCGCATCCGGCTCCGTGAGATCGAAGCGATGTCGCCCCTGATCGGCAAGGCACACCAGGATATCCTGGCGCGCGCCGGTATGCTCGCGGCTTCACCTGATGATGCCGATGCCGTGCTGGTCATCCCCTCGGCAGCGTTGCGCGCCAACAAGATCGATTATCCGGGCTTCCGTGCCGATATCCGCTTCGTGCTGCAGACCATCGCCGCACATCTTGATGCGCTCGGCATGTCCTACCAGGTCCGCGGCCAGGTCAAGCTGCACGGAACGGAGGACTTGCGCCTTCCCTTCTTCGCCTATCATACGGTGTCGGCCGGCAAGAACGGCTTGCATTTCAAGGAAACCGATCGCCCGTCGCGCTTCAGCTTCGATACCGGCGGCTATTCCGGCTGGTCGGATTTCTCCAAGCAGCAGGCTGCGGACCTCCCGCTCGCAGACGTGGATGCGCCTGTCGCAGAAGCCTACTTCCGCAAGGATCAGCAGCGCATCATCGCCAACAACATCTCGAAATACCGCCAGGATCCGCTCGATACGCAAACGCCCCTGCCCGAGCGGTTCGTCTTCGTGGCGCTGCAGATGGTGGGCGACTCCGTTCAGGAATTGGCGCATTTCACGCCGATGGAGATGCTCGATGAGGTCATCGCCGCCTGCGCCAGGCGCGGCTACGCCGTCGTCGTCAAGCGCCATCCGCTCTGCGGATCGGCAGCGGTCGGGCGTTATCTGGCAGAGGCGCAGGGCTCGGGGCGCATCACTGCGCGTCAGGCAGCATCCACGCGATCATCGCCCGTGCGGCCGCGGTCTGCGTCGTCAATTCCGGTGTCGGTGCCGAAGCGCTGCTGCACGAGAAGCCCGTCTATGTTTTCGGCCGTGCCGACTATATGGGCGCCTGCTTTGTCTGCGCTACGGCAGGTGACTTCGACCGGCAATTCCAGCCGGGCCGCAGTGCCCTGTCCCGTGAGGAGCTTCACCGCTTCTGGTACCTGCTGCGGGAGAGCTACGCCGTCGATCTCAGCAACAGGAACGAGGCGAAGAAAGAGATCACCAGAAGGGTCGACGATCACCTTCGTCAGGTCGCAGCGCAGGGTGCCATCGAAAGGCGTCCTGAGCGTTAGAACAGCTTGCCCCGCGGGCTCGCGTGATGCTCTGCAACGATCGCGTCGTCGCCGTCGATTTCCTGTAAGAGCACGTCGTAGCCCCAGAGGTCGGCGAGGTGCTGGAGGACGAGTTTTGTGTCGTTTTCCTGCAGCATCCAGTCGTTGGTGACGCGGTGCTGGACGAGCAGGCGCCGGTCGCCGGCGAGGTCGACGTCGACGA
This sequence comes from Rhizobium sp. BG4, assembly GCF_016864575.1. Taxonomy (NCBI): domain Bacteria; kingdom Pseudomonadati; phylum Pseudomonadota; class Alphaproteobacteria; order Hyphomicrobiales; family Rhizobiaceae; genus Rhizobium; species Rhizobium sp. BG4. The sequence continues at coordinate 3,337,887 of NZ_CP044125.1, read as the reverse complement.
TCTCGATGCCGGGGTCGGTCCAGCCGATATCATATTCCTTGGCGAGTTGGCGGCGGATGCGGCGGTAGCCGCGTTCGTCGTGAATCGCCGAGACGAGGATGCCCTCCTCCTGCTCCGGATCGTCATAGAGGTGGAAGAGCCGCAGCTGGCGGATCAGGTGCGGGCTGAGGAACTGCGCCACGAAGCTTTCGTCGCGGTAATCGGCCCAGATGCCGCGCAGCACACCCATGACGTCGCCGCGCCCGGCAATGTCGGGGAACCAGGCGCGGTCCTCCTCGGTCGGCTGCGTGACGATGCGCTCGATGTCCTGCATCATCGCAAAACCCAGCGCATAGGGATTGAACCCCGAGAATCGGCGGTCGTCGTAGGTCGGCTGGAAGACGACATTGGCGTGCGACTTCAGGAACTCGAGATAATTGCCGTCGCTGAGCTGCCCCTTGTCATGCAGCCGGTTCATGATCCGGTAGTGCACATAGGTGGCGGTCCCCTCGTTCATCACCTTGGTCTGGCGCTGCGGGTGGAAATATTGCGCCACATGGCGAACGATGCGCAGGATCTCACGCTGCCAGGGCTGCAGCCGCGGCGCCGATTTTTCGAGGAAATAGAGGAGATTGTCCTGCGGCAGGCCGAGCGCGGCGCGCCGCCGCTCGAGGTCGATATCGGCGGCACTCGCCGCCTTGCCGGCCGGCACAGTGCGCCAGAGATCGTTGAACATCTGCTCTTCGTGACGCCGGCGCTCCTCTTCGCGCTTCTGCTCCTCGCGCAGATTGAGCTTCACCTTGCCGGCATGGCGGTGGACGCCATGCGACATCAGCGCGTGCGCGGCATCCAGCGTCCGCTCGACGGCGATCTCGCCGTAGCGCTCTTCGCAGCGGGCGATATAGCCCTTGGCGAAATCGAGATAGTCGAGAATGCCCTCGGCATCCGTCCAGAGCTTGAAGAGGTAGTTGTTCTTGAAGAAGTGGTTATGGCCGAAGGCGGCATGGGCGATGACCAGCGTCTGCATCGTCGCCGTATTTTCTTCCATCAGGTAGGAAATACAGGGCGAGGAATTGATGACGATCTCATAGGCGAGATCGCGCATGCCGCGCCGGTAGAAGGCTTCGTGATGGGCAAAATGCTTGCCGAAGGACCAGTGGCGGTAGAAGAGCGGCATGCCGGTCGAGGAATAGGCATCCAGCATCTGCTCCGAGGTGATCACCTCGATCTGGTTCGGATAGACGTCGAGGCCGAGTTCCTTGAGGGCGATTTCCTCGCAGGCATCGTGGATGCGCTGCAGTGTCGAGAAGTCCCAGTCGGCGCCCTCGAAGAGCAGTCTTTCCTTCACCGCCGCAGCCGTCATGGCGCCACCTTTTCTCCGTCGCGTTTCTGGAACAGATCGTGGAACACAGGGAAGATTTCATTCTTCCGGCAAACCTTGCGCATCGATAGCGGCAGGGCCGCGGCCCGGATGCTGTCATAGAGCGCCCAGAGCGGGGAGCGCGAGACGGAGGAGTCGCCGCTTTCCTCGTCGACCTCGATATAGGCGAAATACTGGCAGAGCGGCAGGATCTCGTGCTGCAGCAGCTGGCCGGTGGTCGACCCGTCCGAATAGGAATTGTCGCCATCGGAGGCCTGGGCCGCGTAGATGTTCCACTCGGCCGGATCGAAGCGCGCCGCGATGATCTGGCGCATGCAGGCAAGCGCACTGGAGACCAGCGTGCCCCCGGTGGCGGGACCGTAGAAGAAGGTCTCCTCGTCGACCTCTTCGGCGCGGTCGGTATGACGGATGAAGACGATCTCCACCTTCTTGTAGCGCTGCGACAGGAACAGGTAGAGCAGCAGGTAGAAGCGCTTGGCGAGATCCTTCATGTGCTCGGACATCGAACCCGAGACGTCCATCAGGCAGAACATCACCGCCTTGGCGACCGGCTTCGGCTCGTCCTCGAAGCGACGGTAGCGCACGTCGAGCGGATCGATATAGGGGATGCGCTTGCTCTTCTCGTTGAGAGACTTGAGCTCGGCCTCCAGGGCCGCCTTTCTCTCCTCGTCGTCGGTCTCCTCGATCTCGCGCTTCAGCGCCTCGATTTCCTCGGTGCGTGGGCGCTTCAGCGCGATGCGGCGCATCATGGCAAGCCGCGAGGTGCGGGCGACGGCGATGTTGGAGGGGGAGCCGGAGACCGAGAAGCCTGCCCGTGCCGGGCTGAATTCCTCGGTTTCGCTCAGCCGCCGCTTGGCGAGATCGGGAAGCTCCAGATCGTCGAGGAAGACGTCGAGGAATTCTTCGCGGGTCAGAACGAAGCGGAAGCTGTCTTCGCCATCCCCCTCGCCTGCTTCCTTCGGCTTTCCGCCGCCGCGGCCGGGTGGCCGCGGAATGATGTCGCCCTCGACGAAGGCTCTGTTGCCGGGGAGCACCTGATCGCTGATGCCCCCCTCACCGCGCCGGAAACTCGGCTCGGTCATTCCGTCGATCGGCAGGCTGATCTCGCCGCCATCGAGCACATCACGGATGTTCCGGTTCTGCAGGGAGCGTTTCACCGCTTGCTGCACGGCGCTCTTGGCACGCCGCAAGAACCGTTGACGATTTTCCAGACTTTTACCGCGCGGATTCAGCCGGCGGTCGACGATGTGCATGTTGGCTCCAGTTTTACATTAACCCGCCTGTTTGACGCGCATGTACCACTCCACCAGGCGGCGCACTTGCCGCTCGGTATATCCGCGCTCCGTCATCCGGGACACGAACTCGCTATGTTTCTTCTCAGTGTCGCCATCCTTCTTCGAGCCGAAGGAGATGACCGGCAGGAGATCCTCGACCTGCGAGAACATCCGCTTTTCGATCACTTCCCTGATCTTCTCGTAGCTCGTCCAGGACGGGTTCTTGCCGCCGTTGTTGGCCCGCGATCTCAGGCAGAACTTGACGATCTCGTTGCGGAAATCCTTAGGATTGGCGATCCCCGCAGGCTTTTCGATTTTCGTCAGTTCCTGGTTCAGAAGCTCGCGGTCGAGCAGCTGGCCGGTATCGGGATCCTTGAAGTCGACGTCTTCGATCCAGGCGTCGGCATAGTCGACGTAACGGTCGAAGAGGTTCTGGCCGTAATCCGAGTAGGATTCGAGATAGGCCTTCTGGATTTCGTTGCCGATGAACTCCGCATAGCGCGGCGCCAGATCGGCCTTGATGAATTCCATGTAGCGTTTCTCGGTCTCGTCGGGGAATTGCTCCCTGCGGATCGCCTGCTCCAACACATACATCAGATGCACCGGATCGGCGCCGACTTCGCTCGTATGGTGATTGAAGGTCGATGCCAGGATCTTGAAGGCGAAGCGGGTGGAAACCCCGTCCATCCCCTCGTCGACACCGGCCGCATCCTTGTATTCCTGGACGCTTCTGGCCCGCGGGTCGGTTTCCTTCAGGCTCTCGCCGTCATAGGCCCGCATCTTCGAGAAGTAGGTCGAGTTTTCGTGCTTGCGCAGCCGCGACAGAACCGAGAAGCGGGCAAGCATTTCGAGCGTGCCGGGTGCGCAGGGCGCATCGGCCAGTTCTGATCCCTCGATGAGCTTGTCGTAGATCTTCTCTTCTTCGGTCACTCGCAAACAATAGGGAACCTTGATGACGCAAATGCGGTCGATGAAGGCTTCATTGTTCTTGTTGGCCTTGAAGGTCTGCCATTCCGCCTCATTCGAGTGAGCGAGAATGATGCCGGAGAAAGGCACGGCGCCGATATTCTCGGTACCGATATAGTTGCCTTCCTGCGTCGCCGTCAGCAGCGGATGCAGCATCTTGATCGGCGCCTTGAACATTTCGACGAATTCGAGAATGCCCTGGTTGGCGCGGTTCAGGCCGCCGGAATAGCTGTAGGCATCCGGATCGTTCTGCGAGTAATGCTCCAGCTTGCGGATATCGACCTTGCCGACCAGCGAGGAGATGTCCTGGTTGTTCTCGTCGCCAGGCTCGGTCTTGGCGATCGCGATCTGGCGCAGCCGCGAGGGCTGCATCCTGACGACGCGGAATTTTGAGATGTCGCCGCCGAATTCGTCGAGGCGCTTCAGGCACCAGGGGCTCATCAGCCCCGTCAGCCGCCGTGTCGGGATCTTGTACTGCTCCAGCAACATTTCGCCCATGGTGGCTGGATCGAAGAGATTGAGCGGGCTTTCGAAGACCGGGCTTATTTCGTCGCCGGCCTTCAGCACATAGATGGGGTGGGCCTCCATCAGCTGCTTCAGCCGCTCGGCAAGGGAGGATTTGCCGCCGCCGACAGGGCCGAGCAGATAGAGGATCTGCTTGCGCTCTTCGAGCCCCTGGGCCGCGTGCCGGAAGAAGGATACGATCCGCTCGATCGTCTCTTCCATGCCGTGGAAACCGTTGAAAGCCGGATAGCTGCGGATTGTCCGGTTCATGAAGATGCGTCCGAGACGCGCATCCTTTGCCGTATCGACCATTTCAGGGTCGCCGATCGCTGCAAGCAGCCGCTCGGTGGCGTTGGCATAAGCCATCGGATCTTTCTTGCAGAGGGTCAGATAGTCGGCGATCGACATATCCGTTTCGCGTCGCGCTTCGTAACTCCTCGCAAACGCATCGAACAACGATTCATTCAGCATGGGGCCTCCATTGCGGGTTGTGCCACAGCCTCCAGGGTGCCCGATCACGCATGCCGCGATCTTGCATCCCGTTGGGAAATCATATGTTTCGTGAATTGATAGGACACCTGACGGTCAATCATTTCAATGCACGTTTACGTGCATTCACCGTAGTCGAGGCTCGTACCAAACTATCTGCTATATTAGCGAATTGCGCCGACAAGCGGTATCGGAAAATTTGGGGACATGACATATCCGTCAAAAAGGTGTGTTATTTCGCCACTGATTCTTTTGGCGTAATGCCGACTCTCCCGCGCAGCTTTTTCGCGATGCACCCACTAAATTTTGCGGTGCAGCATCACCATAAGTCTTAGGCCGCAAGCTTTATGTGGATATGTGCCTCATTTGCCGCATCGATGAAGGCGCGGCGTGCGGTGGCCGGCTGCTTCTTTCCTCGAATCGACAGCAGGCACATGCGCAGCGCCCGGTCATAGGCCTCGCCGTGATCGACCGGCCATTCCTCCATCAGGTAGGCGGCTGCGTCATACGTGTTCTCGACGGTGCGGATGCCGAGCTCGGGGAGCTTCAGAGCAACGGGATCGGGCCAATAATTCTTGTCCATGGCGAAAACCTCCTGGGGGTAAACGGCCCAGTTGCAGCTTGGTTTTCGCAGCTTGTCGCTGGTGGTTTACGCTTCCTTTGCCGATCATCTTTATGATGTTCCATCATGACACGGCGGAAAAATGCGCTATGCTCCCGGCCAGCGGGAACTTTGGGCCGCCGCATGTGTTCTAGCTTAATTCGGGGAACAGTCAGATGCTGCTCAAGTCGCCGGTCTTCGTGGTTTCAGTTCTGGCCGTCATCATGGCGGGCCTTGTCATGCTGAACCCGTTCGGCCGCAATCTGACCGAACCGATGACGACGGGAAGCATCAGCGTCTCGTCGCCCGTTCACTGAACGCTCTGCCTGCTAGGGCATTCTCACAAGATTGCAGACATGTGTACCGACGATCGAGCGGGCGATCTCGCCTGCCTGTTCGATGACGGAGACGCTCGGCGCCGTGCCTTCGAGGAAGATCGTTCCGGCTTCCTCGACGACCTCGATATGGGCATCTTCCATGCCGGCACCGTAGGCGATCGCCGAGGACACGCTTTCGGCCGCTCCAACCAATGTGGCGCCGACAAGCTTGCTGGATTGAATGAATGAGCTGAACATCGTCGTGTTCCTCCTGATGGTGAAACGCGCAATGGCGCATTCCGTTCATCTAGCATTCATCTTTGTGGAGAAGATGGCAGAGGGAACAATGCCCGATCATCCCCGTTAGACCCGGCAGGTAAGCCGGGAGCCCGCATCGGGCGCGGCTCCGGCAGAACCGGAGGAGAACGGCAATGGCAAATCTCTACAGCGACAATCTTACGACCGGCCAAAGGGGCTCGGCCTATAATACGCTGACCGCATTCTTCGACAGCCGCGCCGATGCAGAACAGGCCGTCAGCCGCCTGCAGGATGCCGGCATTGCGAGCAACAACATCCGCTTCATGCCGGGCTACGAAGCTGACAATGCGGCGGTAGCCGGCGTCAGCGAACGCTCCGGCTTCTGGGCCGCTCTCGAAGACTGGTTCTTCCCGGACGATGACCGCACCGTCTATGCCGAGGGCCTGCACCGCGGCGGCTTCCTCGTTTCCGTCAGCGTCGATGACGCCCAGCACGATATGGCCCACGACATCCTCGATGACGAAGGCAGCATCGACATGGACGAACGCGCCGACATGTGGCGCAGCGACGGTTGGGAAGCCAGCAACAGCTCGTTTGCCGGCATGGCGAACAAGGGCAATGCCGCCGACGATCTCGCCGTCGCCGACGAAGCCTTCCCTGAGGAAAATCCGGCGATCGGCGCCCGCGACGACAGCCACGGCTCGTCACGCGTCCGTGCCTATCACTTCGACCAGATGGCACCGGGCTACCGCCGCGACCACTGAGCCTATGCTGCAAGACGGGGCCGGCACATCACCGGCCTCGCTGCTTGGCGATGGCCTGATACGCCCTATCTGCTGAGGATATCAAAAGGGATCGCGCCATGACCGACAAGAAAAAGCCAGCCAAGGAACAGAAGACCGTCAAGGAGCAGGATGACTATCTCGAGGAAGCGCTCGAAGAGACCTTCCCGGCGAGCGATCCGATTTCTCCGGGCCGCGTCGACAAGAAGCCAACCGACAAGAAATGATGATTGCCGGGCGGGAGCCCGCTAGCGCAGCGCTGCGCGTCCGTCTTCTTCGGAAGCGGCATGTGGTGCCTCGGCGGGCTCGGGAGCGACCTCGTCGGCGATCGCCGACAGATCGATATTGCCCCAGATCGACTTTTCCTTGCTGCGATCGACGCGACGGGACGATTTGACTTCTACGATGAACGGCTTCGATTGAGCGCGCATAGGGGTCCTGTTGAAATCTATTGAAGCGAATCCTTCAACGCACTCAGCCTACGAAGCGTTCCACGCTACCGCAAGACGCCCTTCCTGACTTATCCAGCCCCACGCATGCCTCGCGCCCGGAACAAGGCTGGCCCATAAGCGTTGATCCCTGCGCATGGCAGCTGCCCCGAAAAAATCACCATTAAACGCTTGAAGGAAAATCCGATGTCGATTACGTACCACGTCGGCGAACACGACGAGGCCTGGGCTTACCGCCTGGGTGATGTCTGGTCTGAAGCCTTTCCAACTCACGAACTCGCATTGGCCGCGGCAAAGCAAGCCGCAGAGCGGCAGCAGCTTGGCGGTCAGGATGCGGAGATTACCTTTCAGCGTGCGGACGGCACGTGGACGACAGAACTTGCGAACGGTGGTGACCGCCCGCAAGCCGATGTCGTTGACGATGCGCCGGACAAATAGACACATGACATAATAAGGCTTCGGCCGAAAAAGACGACGGAATGACCCTGAAAGAACGTTTTTTGAAATCGCAGCATGCGTGGATGATCGGCGCTTGCTATTCCCCAAGACACCCGGATTTCTCGCGTTATGGCGGCCTCGACGTGGCTGTCGCGCCCCGCTGGCGGGAATCCCCGGACGCCTTCATCAACGACATGATGGACAGCCTGCCCCGCCGCCTCGCCGAGCGCCAGCTGGCGCTGCGCAATCCGCGCCGGCCGTTCGAGCCCGGCAATGTCGAATGGGTGTTCACAAGCAAGCACCGCGGCCTGCGCGCGCCGGATGGCGCACGCCTTGCCAACGGCTCATCCCTCAGCCGCCAGCGGCGGATGTAACAATCAGAAGCTCGCGGCGATGAAGATTGCCGCGAGCTTTTCGATGCCGGCCTGATCCTCGGCATCGAAACGCGACGGCACCGGGCTGTCGAGATCGATGACGCCAATGACGCGTCCCTCATGGATCAACGGCACGACAAGCTCCGAACGCGACGCGGCATCGCAGGCAATATGGCCTGGGAAGGCATGCACATCCTCGACCAATACAGAGCTCTTCCGCTCGACCGCCGTGCCGCAAACGCCCTTGCCCACCGGAATACGCACGCAGGCAGGCTTGCCCTGGAACGGCCCGAGCACCAGCTCGCCCTCGCTCTTCAGAAGATAAAACCCCGCCCAGTTCAGCTCCGGCATCATCTGGAACATCAGCGCCGAGGTATTCGCCGCATTGGCGATCATGTCGCTCTCGCCCGTCAGCAGCGCTTCCAGCTGCTGCGCCAGCTCGCGGTAGAATTCCGCCTTGTTCGCGTGATCGATCGTTGCCGTCTGAAACATCTGATGCCTGCCTTCCTGTTGCGCCAGATATAGGCGTCTGCCCGCCCGCGCTTCAAGGCCGATCGGCGTCTCTCCACGGCAACGGGAGATATTCCAACAGATATAACGCTATGCCATAGTGCGGTTCCGATCCAAGCGAGCCGCCAACCGCCATGAAATTCTTCGCCGCCCTCCTCCTCGCCGCGCTCAGCCTGACCGCGGCCGAAACTCAGGCCCGGACAATCACCGATGCCGCCGGCCGCAAGGTCGAAATCCCCGATACGGTGAAGCGCGTGCTGGCCGCCGGGCCGCCCGCTTCGGTGCTCGTCTATGTGCTGGCTCCGGACAAGCTCACAGGCTGGGTGCGCCAGCCGGGTGATGCCGAAAAGCAGTTTCTGATGCCATCGGTCCGCGATCTGCCGACTTTCGGCCAGCTGACCGGCAAGGGCGGCACGGCCAATATGGAAGCTGTGCTCGCCGCAAAGCCCGACATCATCATCGATGTCGGCACCGTCAACCCGACCTATACCTCGCTTGCCGACAAGGTGCAGGCGCAGACCGGCATTCCCTATGTGCTGATCGACGGCAGCTTTGCCCGCAGCGCCGAGACGCTACGCGAGGCCGGAGACATCATCGGCACCGGCGACCGCGCCGAAAAGCTCGCGGCCTATGCCGCGGCCAAGATATCCGACCTCAGCGCCAAGCTCGCCTCGATCCCGGAAAGCGATCGTCCCCGCGTCTACTACGGCCGCGGACCGGAAGGCCTGGAGACCGGCCTTTCCGGCTCGATCAACCTCGAAATCCTCGGTGCCGTCGGCGCCACCAACGTCGCCGCGGCTGCCAGCAAAGGCGGCCTGACGCAGGTCTCGCTCGAACAGATCCTCTCCTGGAGGCCGGATACCATCCTCGCCGCTTCGGGAAAATTCGCGGCCAGCGTCAAGTCCGACCCTCTCTGGAAGGACCTCGATGCGGTCAAGAACAACCGCGTCTTCGTCACCCCGAACCTTCCCTTCGGCTGGTTCGACTCCCCGCCCGGCATCAACCGGCTGATCGGCATCAGCTGGCTCGAGCATCTCTTCTATCCGAAGCAGTTCACCGGCGACCTGAAGGCTGACGTGCGCGAGTTCTTCACGCTCTTCTATCAAGTGGACCTGACCGACGATCAGCTGGCGATGCTGCTGAAGGGCTCTGGCGCGCAATCGAAATGACCACAGCGGAAGAAACAGCAGCAGAAGTGACGGAGGCACCAAGCCATCGCTGGCTCTGGCCGAGCCTTGCCGGTCTCCTGCTGCTGGCATTGCTGTCGATGATGACCGGAAAATATGGCGGCGGACCCGAGCCGCTGATCGAAGCGCTGAAACCGATCTTCGGCGGCAAGACCGACGATCCGGTGCTGGCAACCGTGCTCTTGAATGTCCGCCTGCCGCGCGTCGCGGCCGCCGTCGTCGTCGGCGCGGCCCTTGCCGCTGCGGGCGCCACCTATCAGGGGATCTTCCGCAATCCGCTGGTCTCGCCGGATATTCTGGGCGTTTCGGTCGGCGCCAGTCTCGGCGCGGTTCTCGGCATCTTCCTGTCGTTGCCGGTGCTCGCCATCCAGGCGCTGGCCTTTGCCGGCGGTTTGCTCTCGGTCGCCGCCGTCTATGCGATCGGTGTGGCCGTCCGCCACCGCGATCCAGCCCTGACGCTGGTTCTCGCCGGCATCGCCATCCAGGCGCTTGTTGGAGCCGGGATTTCGCTGATCAAGATCCTCGCCGATCCCTATGACCAGCTTCCGGCGATCACCTACTGGCTGCTCGGCAGCATGACCGCCATCACCCGCTTCGACGTGCTCTCGATCCTCCCGGCCGTCCTGCTCGGCCTGCTGCCGCTGGTGCTGCTGCGCTGGCGGATGAACGTCATGACGCTCGGCGACGAGGAAGCGCAGACGCTCGGCGTCGATACCAGACGCACCCGCCTCGCCCTCGTCTGCGGCGCCACGCTGATCACCGCCGCCACCGTCTCGATCACCGGCATCGTCGGCTGGATCGGACTGATCATTCCGCATATCGCCCGCATGCTGGTCGGTCCCGATTTCCGCCGCCTGCTACCGGCCTCGATGATCGCAGGCGCCGCCTATCTGCTTGTCGTCGACATGCTCGCCCGCAGCATCGCCGCCATCGAAGTCCCGCTCGGCATCCTGACCGCCGTCGTCGGCGCGCCCTTCTTCCTGTGGCTGCTGACTTCAGGGAAGCGAGGCTGGCAATGAGCCTCGATCTCCGGTCCCTCGCCTTCGGCTATGGCAGCAGGATCGTCGGCAGCGATCTGACGCTGTCGCTGATAACGGGCGAAGTGCTGGCCCTGCTCGGCCCGAACGGCGCCGGCAAGACGACGCTGTTCAAGACCATGCTCGGCCTGCTGCCCGTCAAGGCCGGCGAGATCCTGCTCGACGGAAAGCCGCTATCCGAGTGGCCGCGCCGGGATCGCGCCGCGCGCATCGCCTATGTGCCGCAGGCTCATGCCGCCCTCTTCCCCTTCTCCGTTCTCGATGTCGTGCTGATGGGCCGCGCCGCCCACATCGCCCTCTTCGCCATGCCCTCGCGCCACGACCGGCAGGTGGCGGTAAGCGCGCTCGAAAGCCTCGGCATGTCGGGTCTCGCCTCCAAGCCCTATACCGAGATCAGCGGCGGCGAACGGCAGCTGGTGCTGATCGCCCGCGCTTTGGCGCAGGAGCCCGAAATCCTGGTGATGGACGAACCCTCGGCAAGCCTCGACTACGGCAACCAGATGCGGGTGCTTGCCCATATCCGCGCCCTTGCCCGAAAGGGATTGTCGATCGTGCTCTCGACCCACAATCCCGATCACGCCTTCCTGGCTGCGGACCGCGTGGCGCTTCTCAATGGCGGCAAGCTCGCGGCACTCGGCCCGCCCGCCGAGGTGCTGACGCCGAAGGCACTCAAGGAACTCTACGATATCGATGTCGTGATCGGCGAGCTCGAGGGCAGCGCCCGCATCTGCGCCCCACGCCTCGACCGCTTCTCGCTCTATAAAGGAAAGACGATGGTCCGCGAAAACGAACTCCGGGAAAACGAAGTAGCGATCGATCCGCCGGAGGCGCGCGATGCCGGTCTGGTCTTCATCGGCAGCATCAGCACGCCCTGGACCTCGCGCATGGAAACGCCGCGGCAGGGCCGCCATGACGGGCCCGTCTGCCGCATCGAAATCTTCGAGCCATGGATCCCGGCGCTGAAGGGCGTCGAGGCATTCGAGCGGCTGGAAGTGCTCTACTGGCTCGATCGCTCCCGCCGCGATCTGGTGCTGCAGAGCCCGGCGAGCAACGGCAAGGTGCACGGCACGTTTTCCCTGCGCTCACCTGTGCGGCCGAACCCGATCGGCACCTCGATCGTCAAGCTGGAGAGCATCGAGGATGGCGCACTGCTGGTACGCGGCCTCGATTGCCTCGACGGCACGCCGCTCCTCGACCTCAAGCCGGACCGCACGCTGTTCAAACCGATCGCGCCGCCGCAGAAAGGCGACTTCGAGACCGGCGACAACGGCACCGCACATTATTGCCAACAGGCCTGACGCCGGTCAGTCGACGGCGACCATGACGTCGGATGCCTTGACGACGGCATAGGCCTCGCCGCCGGCCTTCAGGCCGAGCTCGTCGACGGCCTCGTTGGTGATCGAGGCGGTCACGATGGCGCCATTACCGATATCGATCCGCACATGCGCCGTCGTTGCACCCTTGGTGACTTCGACGACCTTGCCCTTGAGACGGTTGCGCGCGCTGATTTTCATGGGTTTTCCTCCGTGATTTGCGGCGACCTTAGCCGCCGCAGACGACGCTTGTCAAAACGACTGATATCATTGCGTCAGCCGCCGCGAGTGGTTATCCCGGAAAGGACGAGACGATAGAGCCGGGAGACAGCAAGCGATGAAAATCATCAAGATCGCCGCCGCCTTGATCGCACGCCGCAATGGCGACGTGCTCCTGGTGCGCAAGAACGGCACCGAGGTCTTCATGCAGCCCGGCGGCAAGATCGAGCCCGGCGAGACGCCGGACGCGGCCCTGATCAGGGAACTGTACGAGGAGATCGGCCTGAGGGTCGAGCAGGATGCCTTGCAGCCGATCGGCGAATTCCAGGCGGTTGCCGCCAACGAACCGCATCACCGCGTCCGTGCCGATCTTTTCCTGATCACCATAGACGATCCGAAAATCACAGTTGGCGGCGAGATCGACGAAATCGCCTGGGTGTCACCGGCCGCACCGGGCGATCTGCCGATGGCGCCGCTGACCGCGGATCATATCCTGCCCTTCTGGCAGAAATGGCGGACCACCGCCTGAGCGCGGAGAAAGAAAAAGCCCGGCGCTGAGCCGGGCTTTTCATTTTCACTGCGGCGTTGCCGTTGTCGGGTTATTGCGGCGTCGCCGGTGCGGGGGCTGCCGGAGCAGGCGCTGCGGGCGCCGGTGCGGCGGCCGGCGGCGTTGCCGGGGCTGCAGGCTCTGCCGCAGGCGGCGTTGCCGGCGCGGTCGAGGTGGCCGGCGGGGTCGCCGGTGCAGCAGGCGTCGTCGTTGTCGACGTCTCCCCGGCAGGCGCTGTCGCCGGTGCCGGACCAGACCGCGGCCAGTAGGTCGCAGCCAGTGCAATGATCACAATCGCCGCGGCAATGCCGATCCACATCGTCATCGACGAACGGCGTTCGCCCGGAGGCGAAGTCGGGTTTGGTCTGTTGAAGTCGTTTGTCATGGGTGTCCTCCTGTCGAGGAGTAACGCGAACTGCGTCAAAAGGTTCCACTTTACCGATAAGTGGCACCCGCCGCCGCACGCGATGCGCAAAGAGTGCCAGCTTTTTCCGCATCACCGGCATCGATCGCCTCGACGATCGCCCGGATTCCGGCGGTCCGCTGCCTCCGGTCCGCACCGTCCCGTTCCGTAACACCGCGCAGCATCACCACGCGGCCGCTAAGCTGCCGGAAGAACCCGGCTGCCACCTTGTTGCCGCAGCCATCGGCCAGCCGCGCGAAGAATTCCGTCTCCTTGATCAGCGCCTCGCGCTCGTCATCAGCCGTTTCCATGGCGGAAAGCAGCACGCGCAACTCGGCGATCTCCGCCTTTCCGGCATTGCGGGCAAAGCTCTCGGCAATCAGCCGCTCCAGCGCCTGGCGCGTGTCGTCGATCTCGCGCGCCTCCTGCATACCGATGGCAACGACCGAGCGGCCCCGCCGCCCGTTGATCAGCAGCCCCTCGGCATCGAGGTGCTGCAGCGCCTCGCGCAGAACGGTGCGGCTGATGCCCATCTCCTCGCAGATCTGCCGCTCGATCAGCTTCTGGCCGGGCTTCAGCGTGCCGAACAGGATGGAGTGACGCAGCGTATCCGTCACCTGCTCTCGAAGCGAAATGCTTCGCGGCAGGCTCAGTCCGAGATTGCTCATGCCGATGCGCTCCGGCGCGGCACGCCGGCATCGTCGCGCTCGGCGAGCAGATCCGATATGTCTCCGAGCGCCGCGATGAAGCTCGCAAGGCTGGCCGAGCGCAACGGCAGGAACGGTTTGCCCGCATCCCGGCAATGGCACTTGACGATGCCCGCGGCCGAATGGCTGACGCAATCGACGGGAAACACAGTCACTGCACTCTGGGCAACGAGCCCGGGCAACAGCGACGTCGCCTCCTCCATGCCGCCATCATGAAACATCAGGTCCACCCCTGCCCGCGCCGCAAAGCTCCGCAGCCGGTCGAACAGGTTCTTCCGCCCGCCGACATAAAGGACCACCGTTCCAGCCAGCGACATGGACTGCGTGGCGCCGTGTTCTGTAACGCCGGAGAACGCCTGCTCCAGGCCATGGTTCTCTCGCAGCAGCGCGGCATTATCCTCGGCAGCGGCAGCCTCGCGCTTTGCGGCCGCGCGCAGTTGCGCCTCGGTCTCCGCCAGGCGCCGCTCCAGCGCCTCGGTCCGCTCGCGCGCAGCCTCCAGCTTTTCCAGTACCGCGGCCTCGACGGCACCAGCCGCCTCCGGAGCCTGGCTCGCCTTCACCGCGTTGACCCTGACGACGATATCCTCGAGCGCGTCGATCCTGCGCTGAAGCATGCTCCGCTCCTCGGCGGAAGACCGCAGCCGCTCTTCCTGCCGGGCGATCTTCTCGTCCTTGACCGCCACTTCATTCTGCAGCGCGCGCAACCGCGCCAAATCCAGGCGGCTCGAACTGCCGACCAGATGCGAGAGCATATGCACCTCGCCGAACACGTCCTGCAGCAGCGCATGATCGGTGGCGGGATGGCTGATGACGGCCCAATAGGCGCCGGAGATCTCGCCCTCGTCGAGGCAGGCATCCCACATCGCCCGGAGCTCCGCCGCCGTCGTCAGCCGCGCGAAGCGCTTGAGCACCGTCTCATGGCGCCGGTCCAGCGCCTTGTTCAACAGCTTGCCGGCAATATCGCGCTGACCGGCGGCACGCACGCCGCGGCCATGCAGGGCGTGATCGCTGGCCGTCTTCGCGTCGGCATCGCCGAGCTTGACGATCAACTGGCGCAATTCGGCTGCCGTCAGGCAGGTGCCGATGATCGAGCAATGGAAGGTCGGCGAGATCTCCCAGGTCTTGCGCCGCTGCGCCTTCACGGCATTTGGCGCCTGCGGCCTGCCCCCGGCAAGCAGCGAAAGCTCACTGGACGAGATTGTCTTTGGTCGGCTGTAATCGGCCAGAGGCGGCATATCGAACCCGAAGCGTTATATTCCAAGAAATATTACGCTATCACCAACGCACCGCCGCGGACAAGCGTTTCGCGCCGTCTTTCGCCTGTTGCGATCAATCCGGGTTCCCTCCTGCAGCCCTAAATTTCCGTAACAGCCTGTTCCCGAAGGTTATCCGCCGCCCGGAACCGACAGGAGAACCCGCCGTTCCCTCTCCATCGCTAAAACGGAGGTATTCGATAATGCGAAAGATGATTTGTGCTACGATGGCTGCGGTGGCAGCATTCACCTTCAGCGTTCCGGCCATGGCCGATACGGTCACGGTCAAGAAGCGCGTTTATACGGAAGACCGCGGCGAAGTCCGCCCGAGCATCAGGATCAGCGACCGCGGCGTCGCCATCGGCGCCTACCGCGAACGCGATCGTTGCGTGACCAAGAGCGTCACGCATGACAATGGCGAGCGCACCGTCACCAAGACGGTCAAGCGCTGCCGCTGACGGCATGACGGAGGCCCGGCAGAAGCGGAGCCCGGGTCTCCCGACAAACAGAACATCTCCGCATCGCCCCACGGGAGGGAACCATGTCTGACCAGCTGCCGATGTTCATCCTGCAATCGATCGCAGTTTTCGGGCTCGTGGGAGCCCTGTTCATTCGAGCGTAAAGCCCGGCTTCCGGGAGCTATCAGCATTCTTGATACCAGCATCAGAATGAATGAAGCAAAAGCGTACCGGAATAGACAAAAGTGTCCTTTGCAACCGTACCGCGGGGTACTAGATAACTCCCCGTCGCCTCTTCTTTTCCCCGAGGCGGCCTAGAACTCAGCCTCGCCCGTGCGAGGCTTTTTTCGTTTCAGGGCATAAAGAAACCGCCCTTGCCGCAATCCGGGGAGACCTTGGCAAAGGGCGGTTCTGTGCCGCCGCATCCGGGGAGACCGGCGGCTGCTACTGTTAGCGGCGGATCAGCGGGCAACCGCGAACGTTCGCAAAGGTCATTCTGTCCCAGCCGCGGCGGTCACGGCCGGACACCACAACGCGGCGAGGCGTCACGGCGGTCACGCGAACATCGCGCAGACCAGTCCAACGTGCCTTGCGCACGGCTTCCATCGGCGAGCAACCGCGCATCGGCGGGCGATACTGCACATCGACGATAGCGCCGCGGTCAGGGCTTGCTGCCGACGCAGCAGTCGTGCCGAACGGAATGGAGGCGATGGCAAGCAATGCCGCGAAGGAAGCCTTGGCAATAAAGTTGGTCATGTGGGGTTTTCCTCGTTTCAATGTGCAGTCGAACTCCCTTGCGGGATGATTCGACAATAGAGAGCTAATTCTGAATGGTGTTCGAATTGCGCATTCAGATTCAGTTCAGCCACTGAAATGAAACACGATTTCGCGATGATGGGGCCGGTCGCGGTGTTCGAAAAGATAGATCCCCTGCCATGTCCCGAGCGCCAACCTGCCGTTGAGAACGGGGATCCCGATCGACACCTGCGTCAGCGCCGACTTGATATGGGCGGGCATATCGTCAGGCCCTTCCATCGTGTGAACGATCCAACGCATCGACGGATCGGACGATGGCGGTACGAGGCGGGCGAAGAAGGCTTTGAGATCGGTGCGCACATCCGGATCGGCATTTTCCTGGATCAGCAGCGAGCAGGACGTATGCCGCACGAAGACCGTCAGCAGCCCCTCCTCCGCATCCTGCGCCCGCACGAAGGCGACCGCCTCATCGGTGAATTCGTAGAGGCCCTGGCCGCGGGTCGCGACCGTGATCGAGGTGACTGGCATGCGGCAGGCTCCGGTTATCAGCTCCGGCTCACCTGTCGCGCCGCATGCCCGATGTCAATGGCGTCTAGAGGCGCAGCAGCTCCTTGAAGCCGCCATAGATCATCCGCTTGCCGTCGAATGGCATCTGCCACTTGTCGCCTTCGAGCCGCGGATCGGCCATCACCTTCTTGTTGATCTCGTCGCGCACCTCGCGAGACGGGTAGAGGATCCAAGAAAACACGGCGATCTCGTCTTCCTTGAGGTGCACCGCCCGCGGAAAGGACGTCACCTCGCCATAGGGTACGTCGTCGCCGACGCATTCGACATATTCGAGGGCGCCGAATTCCTTCCAGATCGCTCCGGCATAGGCGGAGAATTCCTTGTAGGCCTCAAGCTTGTCCTTCGGCACGGGCACGATGAAGCCATCCACATAAGCCATGTCTCTTCCTCCTTTTCGTCTGTCGATGGACATAGGACGAATGACGCCCCGTCAAACCGACAGACCGGAAAAAGAAAAACGCGGAACGGCTATCCCTGCAGCGTCTTGACCTTGGCGAGATCAGGGAACAGACGCGTCCATAACAGCACGACGGCAATGGTGCCGACGCCGCCGATGATCCCGGCTGCGACTGGTCCCATGAAGCCCGCCAGCATGCCGGATTCGAATTCGCCGAGCTGGTTGGACGTGCCGATGAACAGCGAGTTCACAGCATTGACGCGCCCGCGCATCTCGTCCGGCGTCAGGAGCTGGACGAGCGAGCTGCGCACCACGACGCTCACCGTATCGGAGGCGCCGACGACGAGCAGTGCGGCGACCGAGAGCGCGATATTGGTGGAGACGGCAAAGACGATGGTCGCGAGCCCGAAGACCGCAACGGCGCCGAACATCTTCATGCCGACGTTGCTGGTCAGCGGCCGCCGCGCCAGCACGATCGACATGGCAAGCGCCCCGATCGCCGGTGCGGCGCGCAGCAGGCCGAGCCCCCAGGGGCCGGCATGCAGGATATCGCGCGCAAACATCGGCAGCAGCGCCGTGGCGCCGCCGAGCAGCACGGCGAAGAGATCGAGCGAGATCGTGCCGAGCATCACCGGACGGCTCTTGATGAAGGAGACACCGGCAAAGACCGAGCTCAGGGTCACCGGCTCGCGCTTCGACGGCGTCCAGGTCATGCGGATCGAGATGACGTTGAGGCTGGCGGCGGTGAACATCACCGCAGCGACGGCAAAGGGCGCAACCGGATGGGCGCCGTAGAGCAGACCGCCGAGCGACGGGCCGATGATCAGCGCCGTCTGCATCATCGAGGTCGAGGTCGCCACAGCCCGCTGCAGCATCGAGGACGGCACGATGTTCGGCAGCAGTGCCGCCATCGTCGGCCGCTCGAAGGCGACGGTCGCGCCCATGATCGTCACCGCAACGAGGATACCGGCGGGTGTCAGCCAGTCCTGCCAGACGGCGACGGCGAGCACCGCGGCCGTCGCAGCCTCGATCAGCTGGCAGATCAGGCCGATGCGCCGGCGGTCGAAACGGTCGGCGACATGTCCGACGACGAAGGTCAGGATTACCATCGGCAGGAACTGGCAGAAGCCGACGAGCGCCAGCGCAAAGGCGCTATGCGTCTTGTCGTAGATCATCCAGCCCATGGCGACCGCGGCACACTGGAACGAAAGCGACGAGAAGACCCGGGAGGCGGCGAAATTGAGGTAGCCGGGATGCTTGAGAACGCTATCCCGAGGAGCGTGAACTGTGTCCATTGGATACTTCCGGCCGGCGGAACCCACGGGCCATTGATAGGAATTTTATAAGCCCCTGTTCTGCCTCTATGAACCGGATGTCAACTGCGGCGAAAGTGCACCACCGTTTCGGGGCATACGGGACGATTGTTCCGATCGCGACAAGGCATTTAAGCAATCGTTGAAAGAATGCGTCAATGCGCCATATTCTGACGCAATCGGAATGGCGCTTGGACGCCCTATGCAGGCTCAATAGACCTGCTGGCGGACGCGGTGCTGCCAGCGCCCGGGTTCACGTCACACCGCGACCAGAGGGAACAAAAAAATGAAAGCACTTTTGGCTTCAACCGTCCTCGCTGCCGGCCTCATGGCTATGGGCGGCGCGGCTTCCGCTGCTGAATGCGGCAACGTCACCATTGCAAGCATGAACTGGCAGTCTGCCGAAGTTGCTGCAAATCTCGACAAGGTCATTCTCGAATCCGGTTACGGCTGCACCGCCGAAATCGTCACCGGCGACACCGTCCCGACCCTGACCTCCATGGCTGAAAAGGGCGAGCCGGACATCGCGCCGGAAGCCTGGGTCAGCCTGCAGCCCGAGCTCGTCAAGCGCGGTCTCGAAGGCGGCAAGGTCGTCGCCGCTGCCAAGATTCTCTCCGATGGCGCCATCCAGGGCTGGTGGATTCCCAAGTACATCGCCGACGCCCATCCTGATATCAAGACCATCCCTGACCTCTTCAAGCATCCCGAACTCTTCCCGGCTCCTGAGGACAAGAGCAAGGGCGCCGTCTTCAACGGCCCGCAGGGCTGGGGCGGCACCGTTGTCACCACGCAGCTCTTCAAGGCGAACGGCGGCGACAAGGCCAACTTCACGCTCGTCGACACCGGCTCTGCCGCAGGTCTTGATGGCTCGATCGCCAAGGCCTACGAAGGCAAGCAGCCGTGGGTCGGCTACTACTGGGCTCCGACCTCGCTTCTCGGCAAGTACGAGATGGTGAAGCTCGGCTTCGGCGTCGATTATGACGCCGCCGAATGGAAGCGCTGCACCTCGGTTGCCGACTGCGCCGATCCGAAGCCGAACGCATGGCCGGCCGACGACGTCCAGACCCTCGTCAGCAAGACCTTTGCCGATCGCGCCGGCCCCGCCATGGACTACCTCAACAAGCGCGCCTGGACCAACGACACGGTCAACAAGCTGATCGCCTGGATGAGCGACAACCAGGCAACCGGTGAAGACGGTGCGAAGCACTTCCTCAAGGAGAACGAAGATCTCTGGACGAAGTGGGTCTCCCCTGACGTAGCCGAAAAGATCAAGGCTTCCCTCTGATCCCTCAAATCTCGCAAGCGGGCGGCGTCTTGACAGCAAGGCGCCGCCCGCCCGATGTTTTCAAGCGACGGCCATAACAAGAATGGGCCGCCGCTGCTTTTGCCATGGGGACCGACATGGATTGGCTTTGGAAATTTCCGACGATGAACGACGACATGCTGCGCGACCTGAAAAGGGCCGTGGATGAAGGCTTTCGCGGCTTCACCCGCGCCTATGGCGACAGCATCGAAACCCTCTTCAGCCCGCTGCAGAGCTTCCTGATCTGGGCCGAACGGCTGCTGACCGGCGCGCCGTGGCCGGTGGTCATACTGGCCGTCGCCGGCATTGCCTGGCTCGCCAGCCGCAGCTGGAAGATCGTCATCGGCTGCGTCATCACCCTGCTCCTGATCGGCTGGTTCGACATGTGGCAGGATACGATGAAGACCGTGTCGATGATCTTCGTCTGTACGGTGCTCTCGATCGTCATCGGCATTCCGATCGGCATCGGCATGTCGCGCTCGAACCGCATGCAGGGTATCGTCAATCCGGTGCTCGACGTCATGCAGACCATGCCGAGCTTCGTCTACCTGATCCCGGTCGTCATGCTGCTCGGCATCGGCCGCGTGCCGGGCGTCATCGCCGTCGTCATCTACGCCCTACCGCCGATGATCCGCCTCACCAATCTCGGCATCCGCATGGTCGACAAGGACGTTCTCGAAGCCGCAGACGCTTTCGGCTCCTCCAGCTGGCAGAAGCTGCGCAATGTCCAGCTCCCCCTAGCGCTGCCGACCATCATGGCCGGCATCAACCAGACGATCATGATGGCGCTCGCCATGGTCGTCATCGCCTCGATGATCGGCGTCCAGGGCTTGGGACAGCCGGTGCTGAAGGCGATCGCCAACCAGTATTTCACCCTCGGCGTCTTCAACGGTCTCGCCATCGTCGGCATCGCCATCATCTTCGACCGCATCAGCCAGGCTTACGGTCTGCGCCTGCAGAAGCACCGGGAAATCGTGCATGGCTAGTCAATCGATCGAAATCCGCAGCCTCTACAAGATCTTCGGCCCCCGCGGCCGCGACTTCGTGGAGGCCGTCACCAAGGGCATGTCGAAGACCGAGCTCAACAAGGAGCACGGCCACGTTCTCGGCCTGAAGGACATCAACATCAGCATCCCCGGCGGTAGCATCACCGTCATCATGGGACTCTCCGGCTCCGGCAAGTCGACGCTGATCCGCCATATCAACCGGCTGATCGACCCGACATCGGGCGAAGTGCTTTATGGCGGCACCGACGTCTGCAAGATGAATGAGGAAGAGCTGCGCGAATTCCGCCGCCACAAGACGGCGATGGTCTTCCAGAAGTTCGGCCTGCTGCCGCATCGCACGGTGCTGCAGAACACCGTCTACGGCCTGGAAATCCAGGGGGTGCCGAAATCTGAGCGCGAGGCGCGCGCCGATATCTGGATCAAGCGGGTCGGCCTGGAGGGCTTCTCCAACCATTACCCGAACCAGCTTTCCGGCGGCATGCAGCAGCGCGTGGGCCTCGCCCGCGCGCTGACCAACGATGCGGATATCCTCCTCATGGACGAAGCCTATTCGGCGCTCGATCCGCTGATCCGCGTCGACATGCAGACCGTGCTTCTCGACCTGCAGAAGGAACTGAAGAAGACCGTCGTCTTCATCACTCACGACCTCGACGAGGCACTGCGCCTTGGCGACAAGATCGCCATCCTGCGCGACGGCGAAGTGATCCAGCAGGGCACGGCAGCCGATATCGTCCTCAATCCGGCAAACGACTATATCGAGGCCTTCGTCAAGGAAGTGAACCGCGGCCGCGTCATCCGCATCGACGCGCTGATGGAGCCGCTGAGCAATCCCGCAGGCGAACCTTCTGTCCGCATTCCCGGCAGCCATAATGTCGAGGAAGGCATGCGCGTGATGACGGAAAACAACGTCACGCAGGCAACCGTCACCGGCGAAAACGGCATGCCGGCCGGCCGCGTCTCGCTGGAAGGCCTGGTGCGCTGTCTGGTCCGCACCAACGACTAGATCAGGCGCGCGGTCCTCGCGGGCCGCGCGTTCTGCCTGTCAGAACTGGCCTGCTTCAGGCGCCTGCAATTCCTCGATGGAATCGACGCGGTCGGGATAGAAGGCCATATGGTCCCTGATCCCGGAAACCGCCGGATTGGGCGTATCATAGGTCCAGATCGCGTTCTTCGACCGCTCTCCACCCGGCACGATGCTGTAATAGGACACATCTCCCTTGTATGGGCAATGGGTGGAATGATCGGTGCGCGACAGCAGCGACATGTCGACATCCTTGCGCGGAATATACTGCACCGGCGGATAGGACGCCTCCCGCAACGTCAGCGCGTCATGCGTATCGGCAATCACCTTGCCGCCGAGCTTGACGACAACGCGCGCCGGATTGCGCTCGACGCTGATCGGATGATCGGGTCCGGGAATCTTGATGGGCTTGCCTGACATCGGTGATCTCCAATGAGTGTGACTGGAGAGATAGGGAGGATGTGTCGGATGCCCAAGGGGCGGCTGCAGGATTCCTCGGTCTTCGGTCTTCGCCCTCATCGATTGCCTCAAGCCGGCAATTGATACACCGCGCCCGGAGCCCCCTCACCCTACCCTCTCCCCGCTGGGGAGAGCGACTGTCTTCTGCGTCAAGCGTCTTGCCATGGTTTGTTGTCCCTGATGATGGCGTTGAGG
This sequence comes from Rhizobium sp. BG4, assembly GCF_016864575.1. NCBI lineage: Bacteria > Pseudomonadati > Pseudomonadota > Alphaproteobacteria > Hyphomicrobiales > Rhizobiaceae > Rhizobium > Rhizobium sp. BG4. Next base: position 3,315,423 of record NZ_CP044125.1, on the reverse strand, counting down.
ATGGTGAGGAGCTTTCGCATGGTTGCGACGATAGCGACGATCTTCGGCTTGCCTTGTGCGACGAGGCGATCGCGGAAGGTTCTGAGGGCGGGATTGTAGCGGCTGGCGACCAGAGCCGCCATGAACAGCACCGCACGCACCTTGCCCCTGCCGCCGCCGATGAAGCTCTTGCCCTTCCACTTGCCCGATTGCCGCGTCCAGGGCGCAAGGCCTGCCAGCGACGCGATCTGGCGACGGTCGAGACTGCCGAGCTCTGGCATCTCGGCCAGCAGCGTGCGCGCGGTTGCCGGCCCGACGCCCGGCACCGATGTCAGCAGCGCTTCGCGCACCCGCCAGACAGGCGACTTGCGGATATGGCCGTCCATATCGGCGTCGATGCTGGCAAGCTCGCGCCTGAGTGCGGCGAGCAGGCGCTGGATACTCTTCTGCGCCTGCCTGTCGCGCACCATGCGCGCCCGGTTCTCTTCCGCCACGATCATCTGCACGATCTGCTGCCTGCGGCTGACGAGAGCCGACAGAGCTTGCGTCTCAGCATCACGTAGCGGCCGGATAGCGGGCTTGGTCGCCGCAACGAAGGCGGCAATGACGGCCGCATCGATCGGATCGGTCTTGGCCCGGCGGCCGATCGCCTGCGCGTAGGCACGCACTTGAGTAGGGTTGACGACAAGCACCGTCAATCCCGCCGCAGACAAGCCTGCTGTTGCCAGGGTCTCGAAACCGCCAGTCGCTTCGAGCGCGATTGCATCGGCGCCGATCGCCTTCAGGCGGCTGGTCAGTTCGCAGATGCCATCGTCGTCGTTGCCGACAGCAAAAGCCTCGCCCTGCGGCCAGACGGCAACGTCGAGCCGCTCCTTCGAAACGTCGATACCGATGATCCTATCCATCTGATCCCATCCTTGCCTAATCGGGCTTTGCTTTCGCAAGCGGCCCTGGCGACTGTTCGGGTTCAATGGAACGGCGGGCGAGGACCCGTGCTCTCCCGCGGGCTTGGTGTCCCAGAGGGGCCTCGGTCTCTCGCTCGCCACCGCTGAAGCCATCAAAGCCTCAAAGCCGGCGTTTGGGAAGTTACAAGGGGAAGTGAACGCTGCGGCTGCGGCATCCCTTCTCCCAAGCGGGGAGAAGGTGGCCCAAGGGGCCGGATGAGGGGGCCGCAGGCACTACATCTCGGTCATTCCTGCTTCCGTCACGCAAAGAGGGGGCGCCTGAGAGGCGCCCCCTTCTGCATTAAGATCAGTGGCGCTCCCGCGCCATCAACTCCAGCGATCCAACCCCAGCAGCTTGCGGCCGAGCGGTGTCAGTTCCGCCGTCGTCGCATTGTGCTTTTCCCATTCACGCGGATCGCCCGGGAAGGCGTCGCGCTTCGGGCTGTCGAGTTCGCGCCAGAGGCGGATGCGTTCTTCGCGTTCCTCGGCATTGTCGAATTCCGCCGGATGCATGGAGATATACTGCGCCATGCGGACGCGGTTTTCGGAGTGGTTGGGGCGAACGCCGTGGGCGAGCAGCGAGTTGAAGATCATCAGGTCGCCCGGCTCCATGCTGATATTCTCGGTCGAAAGGCCGGTCATATCAGGGTGCATCGGATCGCGATCTTCAGGCTGCGTCTTCACCCACTCGTCGTAATGCTCGAAGAGATAAGGAACGCACTGGAAGCCGCCGACATCGCCGTCCTGCTTCTTGAGGCTCAGCACCGCCTGCACGCCGATCGGCAGCGGGTCGATCGAGGTATCGACGTCCCAGTGGATGAAGCCGTTCGGATTGCCTTTGACCTTCTTCGGCGGGTTCAGGTTGGCGCGGTCGATCGTCACCCACAGGTCTTCGCGGTCCCAGATGTCGACGAACACGTCATAGACGCGCTTTTCCATCCGGTTGTCCCACAGCGCCTGGTGATTGTAGATCTCCAGCATGCCGGTGTTGTTGAGTTCCTTCATCTTGTGTTCGCGGCGCTGCGGCGCGTACCAGGTGGAAGGATCGTTCGGGTCCTTCTCGTCAAAACGCCAGAGCACCTCCACAAGCCGCTCGACATTCTCCGCAGGCACCGCCTGACGGACAATGACGTAACCCTTCTTGGTCCAATGCTGCCAGTCCTCCTCCGAGAGAACCCGAAGCGGAAGCTTCTTCTTGATATCCTTGAGCTGCGTGGTGCTCGACGAAGTGGTCGGATGCGCGTCGCGCTTGATGGCTGCTGCCTGCTGCATGTGTCTCTCCCATTGCCGTCATCCCTGTACTGTCAGGCGATGAGAGGAGTGTAGCCGCAAGCGCGCGGCTATGTTGCCCGCGTTTGGCGCCTTGTGATACTATTCTGGCGTCTTGTATCAATCAGGCGCCCGATGAGAGCATTTCTCGAAGTTCTGCCTCGGCAATCCGATACCAGTTGGCCGATGCTCAACCGGCGGCTCGACGATGCCATTCCCTTCGAATGGCATCACCATCCGGAATTCGAGCTGACGCTGACGCTGAATTCCGCCGGCCAGCGCTTCATCGGCGATCACACCGGCGAATATGAGGATGGCGACCTCGTGCTGGTCGGTCCCAACCTGCCCCACACCTGGGCGTCCCGCGAAAAGCTCGATCCCGGCAAGCCGCATCGCGCCTTGGTTCTGTGGTTCCATCCCGAATGGATGCGGCAGATGACGGCGGGCGCAGTCGAGCTCAGGCCGATCGAGCAGCTGATGGCTCGCGGCCAGAACGGGTTGCAGTTCTCCCGCCAGACCGGAGAGGCCGTCCGCGCCGAATTCGAGACGATCTTCGACCGTGAACCGGCCGAGCGCCTGCTGTCGCTGCTCGCCATCCTCGGCCAGGTCGCCGCCGACCGCCAGGCCGTGCCGCTCGCCAGCGCGCCCGGCCATCAGCCGGCGCTGCAGGAAAGCCGTGAGCGCATCGACCGGGTGCTCACCCACCTTCATGTCAATTATGCGGGGCCGGTGACGCTGGAAGAGCTCGCCGATATCGCGGCGCTCAGCGTCTCCGGCCTGCACCGCATGTTCCGCCGCCACACCGGCACGACGGTCAGCGACTACCTGATCCGCATGCGGATCGGCGATGCCTGCGCCCGCCTCTCCTCGACGAACCAGCCGGTCGCCCATATCGCCGATGCCGTCGGATATGCGTCACTCGCCAATTTCAATCGCCAGTTCCGCGCCGAAAAGGGCATGACACCGCGCGACTATCGCGCCCATTTCCGTAAGGGCTAGGCCGGGCGCCTGCGCCTGCCGTTCAGTGCAAGCCCCAATACCGCGGCCAGCACGCAACCAATGCCCGCGATCTGATGCAGCCCGACTGGCTCACCAAGCAGCAGGAAGGCGAAAATCACCGCCGAGACCGGTGCGATCGCCGTAAACAGCGAGGCCTCCGCCCCACTCACCCTCTCCGCTCCCGCATACCAGAGCATGAAACCGGCAACCGTCGGCACCAGCGCGTAATAGACGACGGAGAGCAATGCCGCCGAGGACGCGGTCGGGAATGCATGGCTTTCGAAGACCGCAGGAATGGCCGCCGCACAGAAGCCGATCGCCGTCATCAGCGTCGATTGCACCAGTGGCGCGATCTCCGTTTTCAGCCGCTTGTTGAGCAGGATGAACAGCCCCTCGCAGAGCACCGCGCCGAAGATGACGATGTCACCGCGAAGCGACCCGCCGCCTGCTCCCGGCGCCAGCACGATCGAGAAGACGCCAGCCGCCGCAAGCCCGATCGCCAGGAGCAGGAAACGGTCCGGCCGCTCGCGCAGCAGCAGGATCGAGATCCCAGCCGAAACCACCGGCAGCGTGCCGATGATCACTCCCGCATTGGCGGCCGACGTCATCGACAAGCCCGAGATCAGCAGCGTCGTATAACCAACGCTTCCGGCCGCCGCCTGAATGACCAGAATGATCCAGTCATGCCGCGAAAGCTTCGGCAGCCGGCCGCCGGTCAGCCGCATCAGCAGCATGAAGCACGGAAAGGCCACGGCAAACCTCAGCGCCGTTGCCGTGAATGGCGGCAGTCCCGCCGAGATCAGCTTGCTGGCGATGACAGTGCTGCCCACCGTCGTCATTGCCAGCGTCAGATAGATGTAGCCCTGTTGTTTCCGTGTCATGAGAACTCCCCTGGATCGGGAGCGAGATGACGCCAAAGGGTCGCTGCGGTCTTGAAGGAAATTGCAGGCTCAGGAGCGGCCGCGGGCATAGACGCCGGGCGCCAGGCCATAACGCGCCGTGAATGCCCGCGTCATGTGGCTCTGGTCGGCAAAACCGCTGGCTGCAGCAACCTCGGCAAGCGGCATTCTCCCGCCGATCATCCGCCGCGCCAGATGTACCCGCGCCTGCACCAGATAGGCATGCGGCGTCAGCCCCGTCGCCCTGCTGAAGGCGCGAACGAGCTGGAAGCGGCTGAGCCCGCTTTCGCGCGCCATCCGGGCAAGCGAGATATCCAAGGAGGGATCGTCATCGATGAGATCGCGGGCACGGGCGACCGAGGATGGAATCAACAGATCGGGATCCGCCTCGCCGCCCTCACGCAAGATATCCGCCGTCAGGCCGAGCAGCAGTTCTTCTGAACGCATCGCATCCGCCCCGCCGGTGACAGCCGCAAACAGCGCCTGAAAGCGCCGGGCGATCGCGCCGTCGCGCAGGACGGGATGCGGGATCTCGAAACGCATCGAAGAGCCCTCGGCCGCCTCCGCAGCCAGGCTCAGAAACATGTCAGGATCGAAATAGAGGATGCGCCAGGCGCGCGCATCGCCGACGGGCATGCCGTCATGCACCTCGTTCGGATTGACGGTGATGACATCACCCGCTTCGGCCTCGACCATGCCGCGGCCACTGAGCGATTTCTGCGCGCCGCGATGGATAAGCCCGATGCCGAACTGCTCGTGCGTATGGCGGGAGAAGCTCCGGCCCGTCGCAGCCTCGACGGCCTCGACACCGGATAACGCCGAGCGGTGCATCCTGAAACCGCCATCCATGCCACACTCCTCTTCGAACGGAAGAGTGCCAGCCCGCGGGCTGCGGCGCAAGATTGCCGATCAGTGGACCGTCTGCGGTCCGAATTCTTCGGAGAGGATCAGCAGCGCGTCTTCGAGGGCTGCGACCAGGATATCGGTCAGTTCGTCCGACTTGTTTTCGAGGAAACGGAGGGCGACGGCCTCATCCTGGGTTTCGAGGTAATGCTCGATATCGTTCGACATATCATCGTCCTTTCATTCACCGCAACATCGGCGATGGAGGAAGAATAGGAGGGCTGTCTTGCGCAGGGCTGACCCTATTCCGGGAAGCGCCTGCTGCGCCACTGGCTGCGCGGCACCGCACTGCCGACATCGAGCGCAAAGGAAACGATTGCCGTCGCATCCTCGTTGACCTCGCAGCGGAACTGCACGTCGTACCAGGTCTCGGCGGTGCGGAAAGCACCGCGCTTGACGTCGAGCACCGTACCCTTGGCGAGCCCATACATCGGCACGATCACCGGCCGGTAGGCGGGCGATCCATGCACCAGCTGCTCGCGAAGCTCGGTGCTGCAAAGCTGCGCCGCACGCCGCCCGCGGGGAATGCCGAGCATCGCAGTCCGCGCCACGGGGTCATCGCTCTCGTCAGGCGAAAACAGCGTCTTCGCCTCGGCAAGCTCATCCTTCTTCGGCGCATCCGGCTTGTCCGGCTCGGTCGGTTTCTGCTCGACCGGCTTTGCCTGTTCGATGCTGGTCATGGCCTCGCCGGCGGCATCGACGGCAGGCGCATTATTCTGCGAATGCGCGTCGGCGATATCCACCTGCGGCAGATCGATATCGTCAGGCACGGGCTTGGCCGGCGGCTCCTTCGGCGCATCCGGCTTGTCGCCGGCATCGGCTGCGGGCTTCGGCTCGCCGGTCTCGTCCTTGTGGTCGGGCGCGCTGGTCGCCGGTTTCACTTCGCCTGTGGACGAATTGCCAGCGTCGGATTTTCTCGGACCACTATCCTTGTCGCCGAACTGGAACACGGGTTTCAGAACCGGCATCGGCGCACCCTGCCCCTGCTTGCCGTCAGCCTGCTTGTTCTCGGCTTCCTGCTCGGCCTTCGGCGGCTCGGCTTTCGGCTCCTCGGCCTTCTTCTCTTCCGGCGGAGGCGGAGGTGGTGGCGGGGGCGGCTCCTGCTCTGCCTGTTCCTCCGGCTTCTTTTCCTCGGGTTTCGGCTCTTCCGCCTTCTTCTCTTCAGCCTTCTTTTCTTCAGGAGGCGGCGGAGGCGGCTCTTCCTTTGCCTTCTCCTCGGGCTTTTTCTCCTCCGGTGGCGGCGGCGGCGGTGGAGGCGGCTCCTCCTTCTTCGCCTGCTCTTCCGGCTTCTTCTCTTCCGGCTTCGGCTCTTCCTTCTTTTCCTCCGGCGGCGGCACGAGATCGACCTGTACGGCCTCCTCCTTCTCCGGCTCCGTCTGCGGCAGCGGCATCTTGAACAACAGGACGGCCGCGACCAGGGCATGCAGCGCGATCGACGCCGCCACACCTGAACTGATCCCTGCCAAACGCTTGTTCGTTAGCTTCTGCATGCCACCATTAAACCACGTGATGCCGATGTGGCGTCAAAAGCAGGCAGCATCAAGCCGCAAAAGGAAAAGGGGCGCGATTTCCCGGCAATTTGCCGTGAAGAGCTCAGTCCGCCGCCCCGTCATCGGCAACCAGATTGTGTTCCCGCCACAAATCCTTCGGAATGGCATCGCCGATCGCGAAGGCAAAGGAGCGCACCGCCCCCGAGCCCTCGTCGACCTCGCAGCTGAAGCGGATCGCGTACCAGAGGCGCTTGCTGCGAAATGCGCCGCCTTTCACCTCAATGCTCCCGCCCTTGATCCGCTCCGGCGCCATCGCATAGGGCGCGATCGCGTCCGGATTGCTGCCGGGCCGCGTCCTGCGAACCTGCTCCATCGCCTCAAGCCCACAGAGCTGCAGATTGCGCTCGTCACCGGAGAGCTGCCGCAATGCCGCCCGCGCCTTCTTGCTGCGGGGATCGGTTAGCACGCCACCGGAAAAAAGCTGCCGTGCCGAAACCAGCGCATCCGGGGCCGGAGCCGGCTTGATCACCGGCGGCACAAGCACCCTGCCCGGCGCTTCGGCCGCCGGGGGCGCAATTGGCGCGGCGGGCGCTTGCTGCGGCTGTGGCCTGATGTCTGCAGGCGGTGCTGCGGGCTCGGATCGAGTGGCGGCAGGCACGATTTCCACGCTGACGCTATCGTCAGGCGGCGTGCGAAAAATCCGCGGCTTCGGCAGATAGATCAGAAGCAGGGCGAGACAAGCGGCATGCAGCGCAAGCGACGCCGGCCCACCCCAGCCGACCCTCTCCTCGAACGAGCGCCCCGCGACAGCCATCAGACTGGGCGATAGTGGAAGCAGGAGGCATTCATCATGCTGCGGCCCGATGCTCGTGAAACTGCGCCCATCCTCAATTCGATTATGGCGGGACGGAGGCGGCAAGCGCGTTGGTTGCAGTCCCGCCAAAAGAAAAGCCCGGCACTGAGGCCGGGCTTTCGATTTCGTCGCGTCGCTCGCTTAGCTGTCGAGGAACGAGCGCAGCTTGCGGCTGCGGCTCGGGTGCTTCAGCTTGCGCAGCGCCTTCGCCTCGATCTGGCGGATACGTTCGCGGGTAACCGAGAACTGCTGACCGACTTCTTCGAGCGTGTGGTCCGTGTTCATACCGATGCCAAAGCGCATGCGCAGAACGCGTTCTTCGCGCGGCGTCAGCGAGGCGAGAACGCGGGTCGTCGTTTCGCGCAGGTTCGCCTGGATGGCGGCGTCGATCGGCAGAAGCGCGTTCTTGTCCTCGATGAAATCGCCGAGGTGCGAATCTTCTTCGTCACCGACAGGCGTTTCGAGCGAGATCGGTTCCTTGGCGATCTTCAGGACCTTGCGGACCTTTTCGAGCGGCATGGCGAGCTTTTCGGCCAGTTCTTCCGGCGTCGGCTCGCGGCCGATCTCGTGCAACATCTGGCGCGAGGTACGGACGATCTTGTTGATCGTCTCGATCATGTGCACCGGAATACGGATCGTGCGGGCCTGGTCGGCGATCGAGCGGGTGATCGCCTGACGGATCCACCACGTCGCGTATGTCGAGAACTTGTAACCGCGGCGATACTCGAACTTGTCGACCGCCTTCATCAGGCCGATATTGCCTTCCTGAATGAGGTCGAGGAACTGCAGACCGCGGTTCGTGTACTTTTTGGCGATGGAAATGACGAGGCGCAGGTTCGCTTCAACCATTTCCTTCTTGGCGATACGCGCTTCGCGCTCGCCCTTCTGCACCATGTGCACGATGCGGCGGAATTCCGAGATCGAGATGCCGGTTTCGGTCGCCAGATTCTGGATTTCCTGGCGGATGTCGCGGATCGTCGTGTTTTCGCCCTTGGCGAATTCCTTCCAGCCGCGGGCGGCCAGATTGGCGATCGACTTCATCCAGTTCGGGTCGAGCTCGGCGCCCTGGTACTGTTCCAGGAAGCTGTCGCGCTTGACGCCGTAGGATTCAGCCAGACGCAGCAGGCGGCCTTCGTTCTGCACGAGGCGCTTGTTGATGTCGTAGAGCTGCTCGACCAGAGCCTCGATGCGGTTCTGGTTCAGCGACAGCGACTTGACGGCCTTGATCAGTTCGTCCTTGAGTTCCTTGTAGCGGCGCTCCTGGGCGGAAGACAGCGTGCCGGTCGCGGCAAGGCGCTGCTCGACCTGCTGGTCCTGCAGCTTGCGCAGCTTCTTGTAGGTCTCGGCGATCAGGTCGAGAGTTTCCATGACCTGCGGGCGCAGCTCGGCTTCCATCGCGGCGAGCGAAAGGTTGGACTCGTCTTCGTCCTCTTCCTCTTCCTCGATCGGCATGCCTTCGCCGCCGACATCGGTGATGTCGTCGTCACCCGAACGGGCGCGGCGGGTCTTTTCCTTCTCTTCAGCCGCCTTGCGGTCGGCTTCGATCTTCTCGGGGCTCTGGAACTGCGGTGCAGCCTTGGCTTCCGGACCGGAATAGGTGGTTTCGAGATCGATGATCTCGCGCAGCAGCGTCGTGCCTTCGTTCAGTTCGTCGCGCCAGATGATGATGGCCTGGAAGGTCAGCGGGCTCTCGCAGAGACCGGCGATCATCGTTTCGCGGCCAGCCTCGATACGCTTTGCAATGGCGATTTCGCCTTCGCGCGACAGAAGCTCGACGGAACCCATTTCGCGCAGATACATGCGCACCGGATCGTCGGTACGATCGGTCGGTTCCTTCTTCTTCGTGGTCGCAAGCGCAGTGCCGCTCGAAGGCGCGAGTTCGCCGCCTTCGTTGTCGTCGTCGCTGCCGCTGTCGTCGTCGTCGCTGCCGGCGCCGCCCTGGGCTTCCTCAGCTTCTTCGTCCTCGATGACGTTGATGCCCATGTCGGACAGCATCGCCATCGTGTCTTCGATCTGTTCGGACGTCACTTCTTCGGACGGAAGAACGGCATTCAGCTCGTCCATCGTCACATAGCCGCGCTTCTTCGCGGCCTTGATCATCTTCTTGACCGCGTCATCGGAAAGATCGAGAAGAGGGCCGTCGGTTGCGCCGTCGCGTTCGACTTCCGCTTCTTCGTTCTCTTTGACCTTCGTTGCCATTTATGTCGTCGCCTTCCTGACGCTATCCAAACTCGCTGGTGCGAAGCCGCTTCGAAACGCGCGCATCAACGCTCGCTTCGAATCAATTTCACCCACCTAACGGGATGACCTTTAAAGCCTGATTAACCACGATTGCCGGCGCCGGATGACAGAGCTTCAATGCTTCGAAAATTCCGGCCATGGTTTGTGCGATCCGCCTTGACCCAAGTTCACCGCTTCAAGTCGAACGGTGATTCCCACAATTTTTGATCTCGTCAAGCTTTTCCACAAAAAAAGCCGCCGAAAACACGGAAAATGCCTTATCCACAGGCAGAGGAACCGCTCAAGCGATTGCCAGCCTTAGATAGGATGTCACCGGTGAAAGACAAGAGCGCAAAGCTCCTGCGCCCTCATATCCGAGTCAACGGCGGTTTTATAGTGACCTGAAGAGCATCTCGTCCAGGCTGCCGCAGTATAGATCGTTACCGCGGCAGGCCATCATAGGGGTTGATCTTCAACGACCCGAGATCGATCGCCGGAACGCAGCGCAGCTTGATCGCCGCCATCGCCGTTCCATCCGGCGCGGTCGCCTCGCTGTTTACATCCAGTCCATCACCACCTTGCCGGAATTGCCCGAGCGCATCGCCTCGAAGCCATCGCGGAATTCGTCGATCTTGATGCGGTGCGTGATGACCGGCGACAGATCGAGCCCGCCCTGCACGAAGGCGATCATCTTGTACCAGGTCTCGAACATCTCACGGCCATAGATGCCCTTGAGGTTCAGCATCTTGAAGATCACCTTGTTCCAGTCGATCTCGAAACCGGCCGGCGCAATGCCGAGGATGGCGATCTTGCCGCCATTGTTCATCTTGTCGATCATGTCGCGGAAGGCAGGTGCCGCACCCGACATCTCAAGACCGACGTCGAAGCCTTCGGTCATGCCGATCGACTTCATGACGTCGGCCAGGTTTTCCTTCGAGGCGTCGACGACGTAATCGATGCCGAGCTTGCGGGCGAGATCGAGGCGGTTCGGGTTGATGTCGGTGATGACGACCTTGCGGGCGCCCGAACGCTTGGCGACCAGCGCGCCCATGATGCCGATCGGACCGGCGCCGGTGACCAGCACGTCTTCGCCGACGAGGTCGAAGGAGAGCGCCGTGTGAACGGCATTGCCGAACGGATCGAAGATCGCGGCGATCTCATCCGGAATATCATCCGGGATCGGCACGACATTGGCTTCCGGAATGCAGACGAACTCGCCGAACGAGCCCGGCCGGTTGACGCCGACGCCGAGCGTGTTGCGGCAGAGATGGCCCCTGCCCGCCCGGCAGTTGCGGCACTTGCCGCAGACGATATGTCCCTCACCGGAGACACGCTCGCCGACATGGTATTTGGTGACCGCGGAGCCGACCTCGGCGATCTCGCCGCAGAACTCATGACCGACGACCATCGGCACAGGAATGGTCTTCTGCGCCCACTGGTCCCAGTTCCAGATATGCACGTCGGTACCGCAGATCGCCGACTTCTTCACGCGGATCAGCACGTCGTTCGGGCCGACCTCGGGAACCGGCACGGTCTCCATCCAGAGCCCGACCTCCGCCTTCGACTTCACCAGCGCCTTCATCATGTTCGACATCAGATTATTTCCTCTTGGCTTCCGCTGGCTCCACCTTCCCTTCTCCCCTCGGGGAGAAGGTGCCCGCAAGGGCGGATGAGGGGGGCTGCGCGGCACGGCATCAATTAATTTGCAATATAGCTAGAGGCCCCTCATCCGGCCCTTCGGGCCACCTTCTCCCCGAGGGGAGAAGGGAAGAGGCCGCAAGCCGTCAAATAACCCCAAGCTCCCGGCCCGCTTCGGCAAACACCGCAATCGCCCGCTCGACATCAACAGTCGAATGCGCCGCCGACATCTGCGTACGGATACGGGCCTGGCCCTTCGGCACCACCGGAAAGGAGAAGCCGACGACGTAGACGCCCTTCTTCAGCATCAGCGCCGCCATGTCCTGCGCCAGCTTCGCATCGCCGAGCATCACCGGAATGATGGCATGCCCTTCGCCGGCCAGCGTGAAGCCGAGCTTGGTCATTTCGGAGCGGAACAGCGTGGCATTGGCCGTTAGCTTCTCGCGCAGCGCATCGCCGTTCTCGATCAGGTCGAAGACCTTCAGCGAAGCCGCCGCAATGACCGGCGCCAGCGTGTTCGAGAAGAGGTAGGGACGCGAACGCTGCCGCAGCCAGTCGATCACTTCGGCCTTGCCGGACGTATAGCCGCCCGACGCGCCGCCAAGCGCCTTACCGAGCGTACCGGTGATGATATCGACCCGTCCCTCGACGCCGCAATATTCGGCCGAGCCGCGGCCGTTCGTGCCGACGAAACCGACCGCATGGCTGTCATCGACCATGACCATCGCGCCGTACTTGTCGGCGAGATCGCAAACACCCTGCAGATTGGCGATGATGCCGTCCATCGAGAACACGCCATCGGTGGCGATCATCTTGAAGCGGCTGCCTTCGGCCTTCTTCAGCTCTTCTTCGAGTGCCGCCATGTCATTGTTGGCATAGCGGAAGCGCTTGGCCTTGGAGAGACGCACGCCGTCGATGATCGAGGCATGGTTCAGCGCGTCGGAAATGATCGCATCCTCTTCGCCGAGCAGCGTCTCGAAGAGACCGCCATTGGCGTCGAAGCAGGAGGAATAAAGGATCGTGTCTTCCATGCCGAGGAAGGACGAGATGCGCGCCTCGAGCTGCTTGTGCTCCTCCTGCGTGCCGCAGATGAAGCGCACCGACGCCATGCCGTAGCCATACCGGTCGAGCGCCTTCTTGCCGGCCTCGGCAAGCTCCTCGTTGTCGGCGAGGCCGAGATAGTTGTTGGCACAGAAGTTCAGAACACGCTCGCCCGAAGCGACGGCAATTTCACCGGCCTGCTTCGAGGTGATGACCCGCTCGGACTTGTAAAGCCCGGCCTCCCTGAGGGAAGCAAGCTCGGTGGTGATGTGAGAAAGAAATGCTTTTGTCATTGTAAACGCCGATATCCCGAAAAATTCCTCCGATGGGCGCTGCAATTAGCACAAAGCAAGTGCAGATGTCGCCGATCCGGTACGAAATATTTTCGGTTTGGCTATTTCAACAGCGCGACGCTATCGCGCGCTCTCACTCATCGTGACTGAGGATCACGTCCAGAAACGCTTCGCCATAGCGCTCCAGCTTCGATTGGCCGACGCCGGAGATATCCAGCATCTCCTTGCGGCTGCGGGGCCGTTCGGTGGCGAAGGCGATCAGCGTCGTGTCCGGGAAGACGACATAGGGCGGCACGCCGAGCGATTTGGCGATCGAGGTGCGCTCGGCTCTCAGCGCCTCGAAGAGCAGGCCGTCGGCGCCCGACAGACCGGCATGACGGTTGGTGCGCTCGGCCTTGCGGCTATTGCGCCCGGCGACTGCCCGGTCCTTGCGGAAGTGGACCTGCCGCTCGTGCTTGAAGACGGCGCGCGCCTCCGCCTCGAGCTTCATCGCACCATAGGCATCATGGTCGATACGGACCAAGCCCATGGCCAGCAGCTGCCGGAAGATCGATTGCCAGGTTTTCGCGGCGATATCCTTGCCGGCGCCGAAGACCGGCATCGTCGTATGGCCGAAACGCTCGGTCTTCTCGTTGACGGTGCCAAGCAGCACGTCGATGACGTGGCCGGTGCCGAAGCGCTCGCCGGTGCGATAGACGGCGGCAAGCGCCTTGATTGCCGCCTCCGTGCCATCCCAGGTCTCGACGGGCTTGGTGCAGGTGTCACAGCTGCCGCAGCCGCCCGCATGCGCCTCGCCGAAATGCGCCAGGATCGCCTGGCGGCGGCAGGAGGCGGTCTCGCAGATGGCGAGCAGCGCGTTCAGCTTGCCGCGCTCGATGCGCTTGATCTCGTCGGCCGCATTGCCCTCATCGATCATCCGCCGGCGCTGGATGACATCAGCCATGCCATAGGCCATCCAGACTTCCGACGGCAGGCCATCGCGTCCGGCGCGGCCGGTCTCCTGATAATAGGCCTCGACGGAACCCGGCAGATCGAGATGGGCGACATAGCGCACATTCGGCTTGTCGATGCCCATGCCGAAGGCGACGGTGGCGACGAGGCAGAGTTCGTCTTCCTTCAGGAACGCGTCCTGGTTGGCGTCGCGCATCGCCCGGTCCATGCCGGCGTGATAGGCGAGCGCCCGGATGCCCTGCGTGTTCAGCCACTCGGCGGTGTCCTCGACCTTGGCGCGCGACAGGCAATAGACGATGCCGCTATTGCCCTTGTGGCCGGAGAGGAACCGCAACAGCTGTTGGCGCGGCTGGTCGCGCTCGACGATCTCGTAGGCGATGTTTGGCCGGTCGAAGCTCGTGGTGAAGACCTCGGCATTGCCGAGCCTCAGCCGCTCGATGATGTCTTCGCGCGTATGCGGATCGGCCGTCGCCGTCAGCGCGATGCGCGGCACGCCCGGATAGTGCTCCGAAAGCCTGCCGAGCTCGCGATACTCCGGCCGGAAGTCATGTCCCCACTGGGAGACACAGTGGGCCTCATCGATCGCAAACAGCGCGATCCGGGCCTCACCGATGATCTCGCGAAAACCCTCCATCAGGATCCGCTCGGGCGTCACATAGAGAAGATCGAGATTGCCGGACGAGATCGCGCGGCGGATATCGACATATTCCTCGCGGGTGATCGTCGAGTTCAGCGCCGCGGCGCGGATGCCGAGCTGCTTCATCGCCTCCACCTGATCGCGCATCAGCGCAATCAGCGGCGAAACGACGATGCCCAGACCCTCGCGGCAAAGCGCCGGGATCTGGAAGCAGAGTGATTTGCCCGCCCCGGTCGGGAACAGCACGACGGCATCGCCACCCGAGGTCACATGTTCGACGACCTGCTGCTGCTTGCCGCGGAAGGCCGAATAGCCATAGACGCGCTTGAGGATATCGAGCGGCGCCCGGCCATTGCCGAACAGCGCGCCACCCGCCGAAAATGCCTTGTCACCGCCGTCCATCAATGGCTCGCCGCACCCTTGACCCGGCCGGAGAGCACGCCGAAGCCGTCGATGATCGCCTCCTGGTTCTCAAGCCGCAATCCTTCGAAATGCACTTCCTGAAGCGCGCGCATCAGCTGGTCGATGATCTCGGCATTGCCTTCTTCGGTCGCCTCGGCGATCTCGCGCTCGAGCTCGATCTTCTGCCAGCGCAGCGCCTTGGCACGTTTGTGGAAGGCGAGCGCCTGGCGGTAGCCCTCGCGCGCATCCTCCATCGCCGCCTGCTCGGTCGCGGTCCACAGGCGCGCATTGCGCACCTGCTGATCAAGCCCCTTCAGCAGACCGGTGAAGTCCTGCCGCTCGAGCTCCTCGAACAGATACTCGCGCGTCAGATGCGGGCTGGCGACCATCGCCGCCGCACCCAGCATCGCCGACCACAGCCGCTGCAGGTCGCGATTGTCGTATTCGATGGCGGCGATCTCGTCATACTCGTCCTGCATCAGCGCCGGATGGTTGATGACGGTCAGCGCCAGCACGCTTTCGCGCAGCGCCGGAATTTCCTGATGGCCGCGCACCAGGCCGGAGCGCGCGAGCCGCTCCGAGACCAGATTGACCGTGCGCGCGCCACCCGGCGAAGGCCGCCCCTGCCCGTCCTTGCCGCGGAAATTGCCACCGCCGCCGCCCCGTTCGAAGCTGCGCCGGTCGTTGCCGCGGTTCTGGAACTGCGGCTGGAAGAACTTGTTGAGACGGTCGCGGATATCCTGCTGGTAATGGCGGCGGACGTTCTCGTCGCCGATCACCGACACCATCTGCTTCAGCCGCGCCTCGAGCTCGGCGCGCGCTTCCGGCGTATCGAAACCGCCGCCGCCGGCCTCGCGGCCCCAGAGCATTTCGGCCAGTGGCTTCGCCTGGCTCATCACCTTGTCGAACGGCGCCCGGCCCTCGTTGCGCACGAGATCGTCAGGGTCCTTGCCATCGGGCAGCAGCGCAAAACGCACGGTGCGCCCCGGCTTCAGATGCGGCAGCGCCAGATCGGCAGCGCGGTTGGCGGCGCGGATACCGGCGCCATCGCCATCGAAGCAGAGCACCGGCTGTGAGGTCATCTTCCAGAGAAGGTCGAGCTGATTCTCGGTCAGAGCCGTGCCGAGCGGCGCAACGGCGTTCTCGACACCTGCCTGATGCAGCGCGATGACATCCATATAGCCTTCGACGGCAATGACCGTCGGTTCTCCGTCCGCACCCTGCAGCGAACGGCGCGCACGGGCGAAATTGTAGAGCACCTGCCCCTTGTGGAAGAGCTCGGTCTCGTTCGAGTTCAGATATTTCGCCGGCGCGTCCGGCGACATGGCGCGGCCGCCGAAGGCGATCACCTTTTCCCGTGACGACAGGATCGGAAACATGATTCGATCACGGAACCGGTCGTAGCTGACGGGAATGTCGGACCCGTGCACGACGAGACCGCAGGCCTCGATCTGCTCCTTGCCGACGCCCTTGCCCGAAAGAAACTCCTTCAACGTATTGCGGCTGTCCGGCGCAAAGCCGAGCCGGAAGGTCTCGATCGTCCGGCCCGTCAGGCCGCGGTCGCGCAGATAGGCACGCGCGCGTGCGCCATTCGCCGTCTGCAGCTGATCCTGGAAGAACTGTGTGGCGAGTTCCATGACATCGAGAAGCGAGGTCCGCTCCTTCTCGCGCCTCTCCATCGCCGGATCGGCGACCGGCATCGGCACACCCGCCATATCGGCGATCTGCTGCACGGCCTCGGGGAAGCTGAGCCCCTCAAGCTCGGTCAGGAACCGGAAATGATCGCCGGTCACCCCACAGCCGAAGCAGTGGTAGCGGCCCTTGCGATCCTCGCAATGGAAGCTCGGCGATTTCTCGCCATGGAACGGGCAGCAGGCCCAATAGTCGCCGCGCGGCACATTGGTCTTGCGCTTGTCCCAGCTGACACGCCTGCCGATCACGTCCGAAATCTGGACGCGGTCGCGTATGTCATCGAGAAAGGAATTGGAAAAGCGCATCAGAACCTCGTGGTGAGCCATCATATAAGCAGGTTTGCCGCAGGTCGCCACGCACTTTGCCGGAAACCCCAGCTATTCACAGGGTTGATGCCCCTACCTCCGTATATACAATTGCATCTACGATGATCCAGGAGCCTCGGCACGCGACAATGAGCAAAGAGCGTATCGTCAGCTATTCGGCTGAAGACATCGAGAAGATGATCACCAACGGCGAGGATCGAAGCGATCACGCCCGCGTCGACAGCAAAATCAGTGCCGAAATCGAGCAAGCCATGTTCGATGACCCCGATTGGGCGGGCTCTATCGATATCGACTGGTCCAGTGCAACGATCGTCCAGCCTCCAACCAAGAAGCCCCTGTCGATAAGACTCGACCAGGATGTCGTCGATTTCTTTCAAGCAACCGGCAAAGGCTACCAGACTCGGATCAACGCCGTGCTGCGCCATTACGTCGATCAGCAAAAAATACTGAAAGAAAAGCGCCAGAAATGAACATCAACAAAGCGTGACGCCTGCCTGCGACAGGGTGCGACAATTGTGCACTTCGGGCGCGTGTCACGCCTGTTTTCAAGTTCGCCGAAATGCATATGAAAAAGATTATATCTATACGATTTCAGATAGTTGAAATGCACAACCGGCAGAAAAACGGCTGATAAAAAGCGTGCTAATGAAAAGCCTGAGCGGGCATTGCCGGGGGTCACAACCCAATTATTATATTTTTGTAATTTGAATACTCCGCTGCATCGCAATACCGTCTTCTCATCAAAGCGATCCCCGAGCGAGGCACCATCCCTACCCCCGGCGCCGCCTCGCAAGGGTGCCTTTGCAAATAAACCGCCAGTGTGGGCTTAGGCCCAGCGTCACTGGCGGCCGCAAAGAGCAAGAAGGCAGGAGCGCCCCCAGCTCCTGCCTTCTTTAATTTCCGGCATAGCTGTTCCAGATTTTTGCAATTTAACCTTGCTGGTTAACTGCCCCAACCATTTTTGGGACATTTGTATGAAAATGGACATTGACTCGGCGAACCCTGAGCGCAAATGGAATATCCATTGCCCGCTAGAGTTCACTGATGTCCGTCTCCGCCGAAACACTTGCAAATGATGACCGCTTCTTTGGTGCAGTACTGATCTGCGCCAATGAGATGCTGGCAATCTATAAAGAAAGCCCGAGAATCGCCTCGATCTTTGCTGCGCAGCAGCGATGGCTGATGGCGCATGCCGGCTTTGCTTTGCACTACGGTCTGCCCGGCGAAGACAAAAAAGGTCTATATTCCGGGCGCTTCGTCGATTTTATCGTCAGCAACAAGATCGCCAGCCGCAACACGGCGGCAGCCTTCCTGCAGGAAATGCTCGTCTACCGCTTCCTGCGCCCCTCGACCGGCCAGGCGGACCGCCGCACGCGCCTTGTCGAGCCGACCGAAACGGCAGAACAGCACTTCCTGAAATGGCTGGTGACCCACCTTTTCATCCTCGACAACCTGGACGGCGGCAAGCGCGCCGAAAAGGTAACTGCCGAGCCCAATCTGATCGCAAAAATTCAACCATTGATTGCCTTGGCAATCCTTGAGACCAATCCGGTTCGCGATCCCGGCGCCACCTACAATCTCTTCAACTGGGCGAACTCCGGCGGTCTAGTGATGGACTACCTGATGTCGCGCCTGCCGCCTTTCGACCCGGCGCAGGAGCGCGTCTCGATCGGGCCAGTCTCGCTCGGCGAGCTCCGTACCAAGTTCATGATCTCGAATACGCATCTGAAGCGGCTGCTGACGCAGGCCGGCGAGATGGGCAGCGTCGGCTGGGACGAGCCGCCGCGCAAGGGCGATCTGTGGCTCTCGCGCGGCTTTATCCTCGAATACCGCAATTACCAGGCGGCAAAATTTGCGGTCGTCGATGCGGCGGCCGAGGCAGTGCTCGGCCCCGCGGTCTGATTACTTCAAGAGTTCCTTGACGGCGCCCGAAGCCTTGGAGAAATCCATCTGGCCGGCATAGCGCTCCTTCAGAGCGGCCATTACCTTGCCCATGTCCTTCGGACCTTCGGCGCCGGTTTCGGCGATGATCGCCGAGATATTGGCGCGCACTTCCGCGTCCGACAGCTGCTTCGGCATGAAGTCCTGGATCACGGCGATTTCGGCGCGTTCCTTGGTGGCGAGTTCGGGGCGCGCGTTCTCGTCGTAGATCTTGGCCGATTCGTCGCGCTGCTTCACCATCTTGGCGAGGATCTGCAGAATCTCGTCGTCGCTGGCCTCTTCCTTGCCGGCACCGCGATTGGCGATATCGCGATCCTTGATCCCCGCCTGAATCAGGCGAACGGTCGAAAGACGCTCGGCATTCTTGGATTTCATCGCGTCCTTGAGCGCGGTGGCGAGTTGATCGCGCAGCATTTTTTCACTCCTGTTGAATGGCGCTACATAAACCACGCCGATGGCCGGGATCAAATAAATTGCGATATTGCGGCCAGAAAGCGCAGGAAAAGCGTGCTGCAATGCGTTAGAAAAGATTGACGGCAGGCAGGAGCATGGCTATCTACCGCCACCTGCACCAAAATTCGTGATCAGGCCTGAGACGCGCGGCGACGAGCCGTGCCCATACGCTTGCGAACACAAATGGCCGCCCGGCGAAACCGCCGCGTGCCGCCGGAAAACGGGATGAAGATGACCGCGACAGCCCCTGGACCACCGAAAAGCCGACCGCCCTGCTCGTTCTCGCAGATGGCACCGTGATCGAAGGCAAGGGGATCGGCGCGACCGGCAAGGTTCAGGCCGAAGTGGTCTTCAACACGGCGCTGACGGGATACGAGGAAATCCTCACCGACCCTTCCTATCTCGGCCAGATCGTCACTTTCACCTTCCCGCATATCGGCAATATCGGCACCAATGACGAAGACATCGAAGACCTGACGCCGGCAGCACGCCACGGCGCGGTCGGCGTCATCTTCAAGGCCGACATCACCGAGCCCTCCAACTACCGCGCCGCCAAGCATCTCGACGCCTGGCTGAAGGCCCGTGGCATCATCGGCCTCTGCGGCGTCGATACCCGCGCGCTGACCGCCTGGATCCGCGAGAACGGCTCGCCGAATGCCGTCATCGCCCATGACCCGAACGGTGTCTTCGACATCGACACGCTGAAGGCTGAAGCCAAGGCCTGGAGCGGCCTGGAAGGTCTCGACCTCGCCAAGATCGCCTCCTCCGGCCAGTCCTCGCAGTGGACGCAGACGCCCTGGATCTGGAACGAAGGTTACGGCGAACTCGCCACCGGCGATGCCAAGTATCACGTCGTCTGCCTCGATTACGGCGTCAAGCGCAACATCCTGCGCCTGTTTGCCGGTCTCGACTGCAAGGTCACGGTGATGCCGGCAACGACGAGCGCCGAAGACGTGCTCGCCATGCAGCCGGACGGCATCTTTCTGTCGAACGGCCCGGGAGACCCGGCCGCCACCGGCGAATACGCCGTTCCCGTCATCCAGAAGCTGATTGCCACCGATATCCCGGTCTTCGGCATCTGCCTCGGCCACCAGATGCTGGGCCTCGCGCTCGGCGCCAAGACGGAAAAGATGCACCAGGGCCACCACGGCGCCAACCATCCGGTCAAGGATCACACGACGGGCAAGGTCGAGATCGTCTCGATGAACCACGGCTTCGCGGTTGACACGAAGTCGCTGCCCGAAGGCGTTGAGGAGACTCACGTTTCGCTGTTCGATGGCACCAATTGCGGCCTGCGCGTTTCCGGCAAGCAGATCTTCTCGGTCCAGCACCACCCGGAAGCTTCCCCCGGCCCGCAGGACAGCCACTACCTCTTCCGCCGCTTCATCAACATGGTGCGCGCCAAGAAGGGCGAAGCGGCTCTCGCCGAACGCTAAGACCTGAATTCTAGGAAAGAGCCACCAGACGCCGGGAAACCGGCGTCTGCTTGAACAGCCGGGATAGGCCGAGGCTGACCGCAGCGACGATAGCTGCGATTGAAAGAGCCCAGAGCGGCCCGCTGACCGGCAGATGCGCTGCCACCGTTTTCAAGATGAAAAGATGGATGAGATAGGCGCCGAGCACGTCCCGGCCCCATCCGTAATCGCGTGCATGGGATAGCCGGGTGGCGAGGCCTGTGATGCCGATCGCCGCGGCGATGGTGCCGAACGAATAGTCGTGACCAAGGCTTGATGTGCTGACGGCAAAGCCTTCTGCCAGATGAAGCGCAAGTCCCGCCAGACCGAGCAGCGCAAACTGCGCCGTCGTGAAGCGCGGTAGATAGCGGCGCAGCATGAAGCCGGACAACAGGAAGAGCGGCGCCTCGAATATCCCGTTGCGATAGGCAACGAGCGGAAGATGGATACCGATCAGGTCGCCATAAGTGCCGAAGATCACGCCCGCCAGATAGAGCAGAACGCAGGCCGCCACCGTCAGCCCTGCCCCGACATAGCGCAGCGACAGCCAGCACAGCGACACACCGATGAAAAGCGCCGGCAGGAACCAGAGATGGAAGCCCGGCCCTCCCGAAAACGGCACCAGCGCGACGATGAAATCGCGGCCGTAGAGCCGGGGATAGAAGAGCTCCGAGAACTCGGCTGCGAAATAGAACAGAAGCCAGAATGCATAGAGCGGCAGAAGCTTGGCGGCCAACGCGCCGATCGCCCGCCAAGGCCGCTCGATCGCCTCTGTCTTCCAGAAGAAACCCGAAACGACAAAGAAGCAGGGGACGGCGAAGCGGCAAAGCTCATCCAGCACGAAGCCCGTCGTCTTCCATTCGCCGAACAGCCCCACCGCGTTGGCATGGATGATGACCACGGCAAAGATGCCGATCACTCTCAGAAGCTCGATACCCGGAAAAGCCATGGCGCACGTTGAACCCGCTACCTCGATGCCCGCCAGCCTAGTGTCCATTCCTTTATCAAAGGTATGAGCCACCGGCATTCATCGGGCGGCAGGGCTCTTGACCTCAACTTAACTTGAGGAACTACAGAGGTAGCCGTGACATCGAAATCAAGGAGATGATGGATGAACGGCGGCTTTTACCGAGTCGACAAGTTCGTGGTGCCTGAGGCGGCGCGCGAGGAATTTCTGCTGAATGTGCTGATGGTGCATGAGGTGCTGCAGGTGCAGCCCGGCTTCATGGGGCATTCGGTGCTCGAGCAGGTCTCCGGCCCCGGCGAGTTCAATTTCGTGACCATTGCCCAGTGGGAAAGCGCCGAAGTCGCCGAGCGCGTCAAAATAGCCGTACAGGCGGCGCAAAAGGCCTGCAAGCTCGATCCGCACGCGCTGTTCCAGCGGCTCGGCATTCGCGCCGATATCGCCAGTTACCGGCCGGTTGCGGCCTGAGTGGCGATGGCCGCTGTTAGGCGGCGGCCATCCCGCCTTCCCGGCGCACCAGAATATAGAAGCGGGCGCAAAGCATCGTCGCAGCTGCCGCCAGCCCCACCAGGAAGCCGAACCAGATGCCAACGCCGCCGAAGCCGAGCGGGAAGGCAAGCAGCCAAGCCAGGAAGAAGCCGATCGGCCAATAGGCGATCAGCGCCAGGATCATCGGCACGCGCGCATCCTTCAGACCGCGCAGCAGACCGCTGGCGATCGCCTGGATGCCATCGACCAGCTGGAACAGGCCGGCGACGACGATCAGCGGACCGGCATAGGCGAGCACCTCGGGCGCTTCCGGACGGCTGACATCGAGGAACCAGCGGGCGAAGAACTCCGGCATGATCGCAAACAGCACGCCACCGATTGCCGCAAGCGATGCGGCAATCGCCATGACCGCGACGGAAGCCCGGACAACGGCCTGATGATCCCCCTGCCCGTGCGCGATCCCGATCCTGACGGTCGCCGCCTGGCTGAGGCCGAGCGGGATCATGAAGGCGATCGAGGCCCATTGCAGGGCGATGCCGTGTGCCGCGAGCTCGATCGTGCCGATATGGCCCATCAGCAGCGACGCCGCGGTGAACAGGCTGACCTCGGCAAGGATCGTCACGCTGATCGGCAGGCCGAGGCGCACGACGTCCCAAAGCGCATGCCAGTCCGGGCGCCAGAAGCGCACCAGGATCTCGTAGCGCCGCGTCTCCTCCTTCATCTGCACATAGGCAAGGATGAACAGGAAGCCCGCCGTCTGCACGGCAACGGAGACGATGGCCGCACCTTCGAGACCCATGGCCGGAAAGCCGAAATGGCCAAGCACGAGGACGTAGGCAAAGATCGCGTTCAGCACCAGCATGGCGATCGTGACGTTCAGCACCACGGCAGCCTTGCCGATGGCGCTGACCAGCGCCCGCATGACGTTATAGAGCAGCCCCGGCAGCACGGCGAAATGGCCGATCAGGATATAGCCATGCGCCAGCTTCGCCACCTCCGGCTTCTGCCCGGCGGCCAGCAGGATTTCCTCGGCATAGAAGAAGGCCGGCTGCATGATCAGCCAGTAGGCAGTGACCACCCACAGGCCCATGCGCATCGACCGGCGCACGGTGACGATATCGCCGCGGCCATAAGCCTGCGCCACCATCGGAATGACGGCGATCGAGAAGCCCGAGCCGAAGATCAGGATGGTGAACAGGAACTGTGCGGAGAGAACCATGGCCGCCAGGTTTTCGGCGCCGAGCCGCCCGACGATCATCACGTCGGTCGTGTTGATCCCGAGCTGGGCCAGCTGCGCGCCGATAAACGGGATGCCGAGCGCCAGCGTCGCACGGAAATGCGATCCCCAGTGGTTGTCGGTTTGCGGCGCAAGCTTGTGCACGTCGAGAGGCGCGTCCATAGCAAAAGTCCAATTGTTTTGAATCGTTTTCGGCCGCACACGGGCGGCAAGACTATTACCGGGCCTTAGATCAAAGCCCGGCCAAGAGCTACCCTAAAATAGGCAAATGCTGAATTATTCATCACAGCATCACCAAATCTGATGGCCGAGACCAATCGCCATTAGGGTGTCGATTGGCTATCCGGCAGAGGCTTCCGCCGTCTCGCTTTGCTTTGCCGGCCGCACTTTCGCAAACAGGACCAGTGCCGCGACGAGGATGAAGAAGGCGGCCATCAGGTATGGCGCGCCCGCAAAGGTCACCGGCGCATCCGGCTTGGTGAAATAGCCGAACAGCTGCGTGAAGATCACCGGGCCGATGATCGTCGTGAGGCTGCTGAGGCTGGTCAGCGCGCCCTGCAGCTCGCCCTGTGCGGAAGGCCGCACCTTGCCGGCGGCGATGCTGCGCAGCGGCGGATCGGCGATGTTTTCCATCACTGTCAGCACGATGACGACATAGACGACCCAGCCCTCCCAGGCGAAGGCATAGCCGGTCAGGCCGACCACAGAGAAGCACAAGCCGACAACCGCAGTCTTCCACTCGCCGAGCACCGGCACGATCTTCGGCAGGATGAGACCCATGACGATCGCCGCGCCGATGCCGTAGATGCCGAGCGACAGACCGATCTGCCCCTCGCTCCAGCCATAGCGGTAGGTCCCGACGAAGGACCAGACGGCTGGATAGACGGCATGCGCCAGCCAGAACAGGAACATCACGGCAGCGATCCAGCCGATGCCCGGATAATTGCGCATCTGCTTCAAGGCGCCGAGCGGATTGGCGCGCTTCAGTTCGAAGGGACGGCGATGCTTGGCATCCAGCGTCTCCGGCAGCAGGAAATAGGCGGCAACGAAATTCAGGAAGGACAGCAATGCGGCGCCGAGGAACGGCACGCGTGGCCCGAACTCGCCGAGGAAGCCGCCGATGACGGGGCCGATGGTGAAGCCGACGCCGAAGGCGATGCCGATCAGGCCGAAATTCTTCGCCCGGTTCTCGTCATTGCTGATATCGGCGATATAGGCCGAACAGGTGGCAAAGCTGCCGCCGCTGAAACCCGCCAGCGCCCGGCCGACGAACAGCATCCAGAAGCTGGTGGCGATTGCGCAGATGAAATTGTCGATCGCAAAGGTCAACACCGACAGCAGCAGGACCGGCCGGCGGCCGAAACGGTCGCTGAGATTGCCGAGCAGCGGCGCAAACAGAAACTGCATCACCGCATAGACGACGAGCAGCCAGCCGCCATCGAGCGCGGCATCGCTGACACTGCCGCCCGTCAGCTCCTCCAGATAGGCGGGCAGCACGGGCATGATGATGGCGATCCCGATGACGTCGAGAAACAGGATCATGAAGACGAGGAAAAGTCCGCGGCGAACGAATTTCGGATCAAGCATAGGTCATCTCTCGACAGGCGTTGTTTTCTGGAAAGACGATCTGATCGCCGGGGATGTTACATAGCCGAAGCAGAAAAATGAAACAATACGTGAACATTTCAAAGTTTTTGATGACGAAGACAATGAAATTGATCGTGGAAGCGAACAAAACGGGGACTAAGCCCCTCGCCGCGCCTCAGCCTTGACGAAATCGACAAAGGCGCGAAGGGCCGGCGGCATATGCTTGCGGCTGGCGTAGTAGAGAAACGGCCCCGAGAATTCGCTCACCCAATCCTCCAGGATCGGCACGAGCTCGCCACGGCGGATCGCCGGAGCGAGCACTTCCTCGAATGTCCTGATGACGCCGAGCCCGGCAACCGCCGCCCCGACCTCCATCTCGATCGAATTCGCCACCAGCGGCCCCGTCACCGAAAGCAATAGGCTCTCCTCGCCGCGGTCGAACTCCCAGGCAAACGGCGCCCGGCTCAGAAAACGATGGCGGATGCAGTCATGGTCTAGGAGATCGCGGGGATGCGACGGCATCCCGCACCTTTCGAGATAAGCCGGTGCAGCAGCGGTGATATAGCGCTGCCGCCGCGGGCCGATCGGCACGGCGATCATGTCGCGCTCCAGCCGCTCGTCATAGCGGATACCGGCATCATATCCGGCCGCCACCACATCGATGAAATCGTCTTCGCCGAGCACTTCCAGTTTGATCTGCGGATAAAGCGCCAGAAACCTGCTGACGAGATCAGGCATGAACAGCCGCGCGGCGATCGTCGGCACATTGAGCCGCAGCGTGCCGGCCGGGCTGTCCTTGAAACTGTCGAGCTGGCCGAGCGCCGAAACCACCTCGCCGAGCGCCGGCGCCAGTCTCTCCAGCAACCGCTCGCCCGCCTCCGTCGGCGTCACGCTACGGGTCGTGCGGTTGAGCAGGCGTACGCCGAGCCGCTCCTCCAGCCGCCGCAGCGAGTCGCTCAGCGACGACGGCGAGACACCGCGCTTGCGGGCCGCGGCGCGAAAGCTCCGCTCCCTTGCAATGGCGGTGAAGGCATCCAGATCACTGAGGGGAAGATCGTCCATTGTGCGCTTTTCCGTACGGGCCGTTCGCAATCATCCGGATTATCGCACAGAGAGGCAAGGAATAGAAAGGGGCTGAAGACGCCGCTCCGGCGTCGGCCAAGGAGACGAAGATGCAAACCTACCGCTTGGGAAAGACCGGCCCTGACGTATCCGCCATCGGCCTCGGCTGCATGGGCATGTCGGGCATGTATGGCCCGGCCGACCGTGCCGAAAGCATTGCCACCATCCACGCCGCCCTCGATTCCGGCATCAACCTGCTCGATACCGGCGATTTCTACGGCATGGGCCATAACGAGATGCTGATCGGCGAGGCCCTGAAGACCTGCAAGCGCGAGGAGCTGATCATCAGCGTCAAGACCGGCGCGCTGCGCGATCCGCTCGGCGCCTGGAACGGCTACGATTCCCGTCCGGCAGCGCTGAAAAATTTCATCGCCTATTCGCTCCAGCGCCTCGGCACCGATTATATCGACATCTACCGCCCTGCCCGCCTCGATCCCAATGTGCCGATCGAGGAAACCGTCGGCGCCATCGCCGACATGATCAAGGCCGGCTATGTCCGCCATATCGGCCTCTCCGAAGTCGGCGCCGAAACCATCCGCCGCGCCGCCGCCGTTCATCCGATCGCCGACCTGCAGATCGAATATTCGCTGATCTCCCGCGGCATCGAGGACGCGATCCTGCCCACCTGCCGCGCGCTCGGCATTTCGATCACCGCCTATGGCGTGCTGTCGCGCGGCCTGATCAGCGGACACTGGCAGAAGGGCCAGGATGGCGGCAAGGGCGATTTCCGCAGCGTCAGCCCGCGCTTCCAGGCCGCCAATATCGACCAGAACCTCGCCCTCGTCGAAGAGCTCCGCAAGATCGCCGCCGAGAAGCAGGCGAGCGTCGCACAGATCGCCATCGCCTGGGTCGCGGCACAAGGCAAGGATATCGTGCCGCTGATCGGCGCCCGCCGCCGCGACCGGCTGACCGAAGCGCTCGGCTCAAGCGCCGTGCAGCTGAGCGACGAGGATATGGCGGCAATCGAGCGCGCCGTCCCGAAGGATGCCGCCGCGGGTGCGCGCTATCCGGAAGCACAGCTGAAACATATGGACAGTGAACACTGAGGATAAGGCTCCGCTGCCGCACGGCGGCGGAGCGCTCTTATCAAACCGGGCCGCTGAAGGTATCGCAGGCCGAAACCTTGCCGGTATCGAAGCCCTGCTTGAACCATTTCACGCGCTGGGCGGAGGTGCCGTGGTTGAAGCTGTCAGGCACGACATAGCCCTGGCTGCGCTTCTGCAGCGTGTCGTCGCCGATCTGCTGGGCGGCATTCAGCGCGTCCTCGAGATCGTCCGGGTTGATATAGCCCTTGCGCTGCTCGAACTTGGCGAAGACCCCGGCGAAGCAATCGGCCTGCAGCTCGACGCGCACCGACATCTTGTTGGCATCGACCTCGCTCATCCGCTGGCGGGCCTCGTTGAACTTCGGCAGCACGCCGAGAATGTTCTGGACGTGATGGCCGACCTCGTGGGCGATCACGTAGGCCTCGGCGAATTCGCCCTTGGCGCCGAACTGCTGGCTGAGCTGGCGGAAGAAATCGGTGTCGAGATAGACCTTGCGGTCAACAGGGCAATAGAACGGCCCGGTCGCCGCCGATGCGGCGCCGCAGCCCGAGCGCGTCGAGCCGGAGAACAGCACCAGCGCCGGCTTCTCGTAGGTCTGGCCGGAGGCCTGGAAGATGCCGGTCCAGGTATCCTCGGTATCGGCGAGCACGGTGCGCACGAAGGCGGTCATGTCGTCATTGGCAGGCGTACCGCGGCTCTGGGAATCGCTCTGCTCGTAGCCCGAGCCGCCGCTCATCGTGCCGTCCATCACCTGCATCAGGTCGATGCCCATCGCCTTGAAGATGAAATAGATGACGACGAGGAAGATAATCGTGCCGATCGACAGGCCACCGCCGCCACGGCGCACGCCGCCGGACGGAAAGCTGAAACCGCCTCCGCGGCCGAAGGGATTTTGCCCGAGACCACCGCTCGAAGGGTCTCCGCGGCGATCCTCGATATTGTCCGACTGGCGGCGTCCCTTCCATTCCATCTGAACTCTCCCCGGCAACGCCGAACGCGTCTCTTTCGTTTGAGATTATATATCCGGCGCTTGGCCGAATTCCAGCGGTATCATGCAGCCCGATGCACCCGCGCCGAAAGCACGATCGCCGCCGCAGCACCCGCCACCAGCAGGCCGAAAACCAGCGCCACCATGTCATGCCCGGAAAACACCACCTCATTCATGATCCGGCCGGGCACCAGCGTGAATCCGCCCGCAATGATGATGCCGCCGAAATAGATCGACCGGACGATCCGCCGGTGCGTCGCAACGTCGTGGCGCCGTGCCGCCGCGATCGCCTGCCAGGCGCCGAAGATCGTCGCGGCAGAGAGAAGGTGAATGGGGCTGAAGCCGAAGAACATTTTGATCTCGTGAATGAAGAAGCTGGTGACCGCCGTCACGACCATCAACGCCATCCAGATCTTGCCGAGAAGCCGGTGAAGCGGCGTGCCCTTCCGGTGCAGCAGGATAAAGGCGCCGAGCAGCGCTGCCGGAATGACGGTCGCCACATGGATCTGAATGGCAGGCGATGCGTCGAGCAAGGGTTCAAGGGTCATGCCTGGCTTCTCCTCCGAGATACCCGATTGTCCCGGGCAATACCTTCGCAAGCAAGAGGCAAAACACCAGCCGCTTGACGGCCCGGTGCTTTTTGTCCCTGATGCCGGGCGGAGCGAGGAGAAGATCATGAAAGCGCTGCGTCTTGAAGCGACCGGCCGGCTGGCGGTCTGCGAGACCGGAAAACCGGTTCCCGGCCCCGGCGATATCCTGGTGAAGGTCGAAGCCTGCGGCATCTGCGGCACCGACCGGCATCTCTTTCACGGCGAGTTTCCGGCGCGCCCACCGGTGATCCTCGGTCACGAGTTCACCGGCATCGTCGAAGCCGTCGGCGCCGGCGTCACTGGCTTCCGGCCGGGCATGCGCATCACGGGCGATCCCAACATTTCCTGCGGCCGCTGCCCGGAATGCCAGCGCGGCCGCGTCAATCTCTGCCGCAATCTCGAAGCGATCGGCATTCATCGCGATGGCGGCTTTGCCGATTATGTCTGCATCCCGCAGACCCAGGCCTTCGCCCTGCCCGACGCTCTCGATCCGCTCCACGGCGCCTTCTGCGAACCGCTCGCCTGCTGCATCCACGGCATCGACATGGCGGAGATCAAGACCGGCTATTCCGTCGTGGTCCTCGGCGGCGGCGTCATCGGCCTGCTCGCCGTGCAACTGGCGCGGCTGGCAGGTGCGACGCGCGTCGTGCTCGTCACCCGCAATGCGGACAAGCGCCGGATCGCCGAAGAACTCGGCGCCACCGCGACCGTCGATCCCTCCTCCGGCGATGTCATCGAGCTGATCGCCGGCGCTTCGGGCCTTCTTCCTGGCGGAGCCGACGTGGTAATCGAATGCGCCGGCGTGGCCGAGACGGTCGAGCAGACACCGCGACTCGCCCGAAAAGGTGGTACGGCACTCATTCTCGGCGTCATGCCGCAGGGCACCAAGGTCGAGATCGAGCCCTTCGACCTGCTGTTTCGCGAAATCCGCCTGCTGAGCTCTTTCGTCAACCCCTTCACCCATGCCCGTGCCGCCGATCTGATCGCCACCGGCGCCATCAAGGTAGAGCCGCTGATCACCCGCAAGATCGGCCTGGAGGAAGCCCGCGAGACCATCATCAACCCGGCCCCGAATGGCGAGATTCGAGCCCTCGTCATACCCGGCCTGTGAAGGCTTTTCGGGGAGACTGCGGATTCCTGTCGATTCCTTGAATTATGGGGTTCCGTTTCGGTTTCGCTTTGCCTATAAGCCGCTTCTAGCCTGAAAAGACCCTCAATGCGCGACCCGACCCGGTGATCTCCCACCCTGGCCGGTTTTTTGCGCAGCTAGAAAGTGGAAAAGCCGATGCCGAAGCGCCAAGATATCAAATCGATCCTCATCATCGGCGCGGGTCCGATCGTCATCGGCCAGGCATGCGAATTCGACTATTCCGGTACCCAGGCCTGCAAGGCGTTGAAGGAGGAAGGCTACCGCGTCATCCTCGTCAACTCCAATCCGGCAACAATCATGACCGACCCGGGTCTCGCTGACGCCACCTACGTCGAGCCGATCACCCCGAAGTCGTCGCCAAGATCATCGCCAAGGAACGCCCCGACGCCCTGCTGCCGACCATGGGCGGCCAGACGGCGCTCAACACCGCGCTTTCCCTGAAGCGCATGGGCGTTCTTGACCGCTACAATGTCGAGATGATCGGCGCCAAGCCGGCCGCCATCGACAAGGCCGAAGACCGCGCCCTCTTCCGCGAAGCCATGGAGAAGATCGGCCTCGAAACCCCGCGTTCGATGCTGGCAAACGCCACCGACATCAAGGATGCCGACCGCAAGACGCATGAAGCCGAGCGCGCCAAGCTGCGCGAGAGCCTTTCCGGCCCCGATCTCGACAAGGCGCTCGACGAGCTGGAAAACCACTGGAACCTCGGCGAGACCGACCGCAAGCAGCGCTACATCAGCCACGCCATGGCGATTGCCGCCCAGGCGATCGACGTCGTCGGCCTGCCCGCCATCATCCGCCCGTCCTTCACCATGGGCGGCACCGGCGGCGGCATTGCCTACAACCGCTCGGAATTCTTCGAAATCATCGGCGGCGGCCTCGATGCCTCGCCGACCACCGAAGTGCTGATCGAGGAATCGGTTCTCGGCTGGAAGGAATATGAAATGGAAGTCGTCCGCGACAAGGCGGACAACTGCATCATCATCTGCTCGATCGAAAACATCGACCCGATGGGCGTCCACACCGGCGATTCCATCACCGTCGCCCCGGCCCTGACGCTGACCGACAAAGAATACCAGATGATGCGCAACGCCTCGATCGCCGTCCTGCGCGAAATCGGCGTCGAAACCGGCGGCTCGAACGTTCAGTTCGCCGTCAACCCGAAGGACGGCCGCCTGGTCGTCATCGAAATGAACCCGCGCGTCTCGCGCTCCTCGGCGCTGGCTTCCAAGGCCACCGGCTTCCCGATCGCCAAGGTCGCCGCCAAGCTCGCCGTCGGCTACACGCTTGACGAACTCGACAACGACATCACTGGCGGCGCGACGCCGGCCTCGTTCGAACCGTCGATCGACTACGTCGTCACCAAGATCCCGCGCTTTGCCTTCGAGAAGTTCCCGGGCGCCTCGCCGATCCTGACGACGGCGATGAAGTCCGTCGGTGAAGTCATGGCGATCGGCCGCACCTTCGCGGAATCGCTGCAGAAGGCGCTGCGTGGCCTCGAGACCGGCCTGACCGGCCTCGACGAGATCGAGATCCCCGGCGTCGAGGAAGGCGAATCCAGCCAGAACGCCGTGCGCGCCGCGATCGGCACGCCGACGCCGGACCGCCTGCGTATGGTTGCCCAGGCGCTGCGCCAGGGCATGAGCCCCGAAGACGTCCACGAAGGCTGCAAGATCGACCCGTGGTTCATCGCCCAGTTCAAGGCGATCGTCGACACCGAAGCCCGCATCCGCGAGCACGGCCTGCCGCAGGATGCCGCAAACCTGCGCAGCCTGAAGGCCATGGGCTTCTCCGATGCCCGCCTCGCAACGCTATCAGGCAAGCGCCCGAAGGAAGTTGCCGAACTGCGCAACAGCCTGAACGTCCGCCCGGTCTTCAAGCGCATCGACACCTGCGCCGCAGAGTTCGCCTCACCGACCGCCTACATGTATTCGAGCTACGAGACGCCCTTCGTCGGCGCCGCGCGCTCCGAAGCCGAAGTCTCCGACCGCAAGAAGGTCGTCATCCTCGGCGGCGGTCCGAACCGTATCGGCCAGGGCATCGAGTTCGACTACTGCTGCTGCCATGCCGCCTTTGCTCTGCGCGACGCCGGCTATGAAGCGATCATGATCAACTGCAACCCGGAAACCGTGTCGACCGACTACGATACCTCCGATCGCCTCTACTTCGAGCCGCTGACGGCCGAAGACGTGATCGAGATCCTGCGCGCAGAACAGGAAAAGGGCGAAGTCGTCGGCGTTATCGTCCAGTTCGGCGGCCAGACCCCGCTGAAACTCGCCGAAGCGCTTGAGAAAAACGGCATTCCGATCCTCGGCACCGCGCCCGATATGATCGACCTCGCCGAAGACCGCGACCGCTTCCAGAAGCTGCTGATGAAGCTCGACCTCAACCAGCCGAACAACGGCATCGCTTACTCCGTCGAGCAGGCCCGCCTGGTCGCCACCGAAATCGGCTTCCCGCTGGTCGTGCGCCCGTCCTACGTTCTCGGCGGCCGCGCGATGCAGATCATCCACGCCGAAAGCCAGCTGCAGACCTACCTGCTCGATACGGTGCCGGAACTGGTGCCCGAAGACATCAAGCAGCGCTATCCGAACGACAAGACCGGCCAGATCAACACCCTGCTCGGCAAGAACCCGCTGCTCTTCGACAGCTACCTGTCGAACGCCATCGAAGTCGACGTCGATTGCCTCTCCGACGGCACCGACGCCTATGTCGCAGGCATCATGGAGCATATCGAGGAAGCCGGCATCCACTCCGGCGACTCGGCCTGCTCGCTGCCGCCGCGCACGCTGTCGACGGAAATGCTCGACGAGCTCGAGCGTCAGGCAAAGGCGATGGCCAAGGCGCTCAACGTCGTCGGCCTGATGAACGTACAGTTCGCCATCAAGGACGGCACCGTCTACGTGCTCGAAGTCAACCCGCGCGCCTCGCGCACGGTGCCCTTCGTCGCCAAGACCATCGGCGCGCCGATCGCCAAGATCGCGGCTCGCGCCATGGCCGGCGAAAAGCTGGATGCGACCTTCGCCGCCTATGGCGAGAAGCCGGATCCGCGCAACCTGAAGCACATCGCCGTCAAGGAAGCCGTCTTCCCCTTCGCCCGCTTCCCGGGCGTCGATACGCTTCTCGGCCCGGAAATGCGCTCGACCGGCGAAGTCATCGGCCTCGACACTGATTTCGCGCTGGCCTTCGCCAAGTCGCAGCTCGGCGCCAGTGTCGAACTGCCGCGTGACGGCACGGTCTTCGTCTCGGTGCGCGATGCCGACAAGCAGCGCGTCCTGCCGGCGATCCGCATTCTGGTCGGTGAAGGCTTCAAGGTTCTGGCAACCGGCGGCACCGCCCGCTTCCTCGGCGAAAACGGCATCGAGGCGACGAAGATCAACAAGGTTCTTGAGGGCCGTCCGCATATCGAGGACGCCATCCGCAACCGCCAGGTCCAGCTCGTCATCAACACCACCGACGGCAACAAGGCGATCTCGGACTCGAAGTCGCTCCGCCGCGCCACGCTGATGCAGAAGGTGCCCTACTACACGACGATGGCCGGCGCCGAAGCCGCCGCCCTCGCCATCAAGGCGCTCCGCGCCGGCAACCTCGAAGTCCGCCCGCTGCAGAGCTATTTCGCATAAGCATCACGGCCCGAAATTCTTAACGGGCTGTCTGCTATTCCTCGCCGCATGAAACATTGCGGCGGGGGAGCGCGCATGAGAAGCATAGCCATCCGGATCGTCAAAATCCTCGCCGGCATCGCCGGTGCGCTGATCGGCGTCGCACTTCTCGTGTTTGCCGGTTTCTACGCCGCATCGATCTGGCGCGAGAGCCTGCCGCCGGGCCGCAATGGCGAGCCCGGGCAATATCTTCAGGCCGATGGCCTCGACCTCCACTACAAGCAATGGGGACCACAGAGCGGTCAAGCGATCCTGCTGATCCCCGGCGCCATGGCATGGTCCGAAACCTGGGCGCCGATCGCCGAGCGACTGGGCGCGAATGGTTTTCGCGTCATCGCCCCCGACCTGCCGCCTTTCGGCTATTCCGAGCGCCCCGCTTCCGGCGACTATTCCCGGCAGGCGCAGGCACGCCGTATCCTCGCTTTCGCCGATGCTGCAGGCCTCCAGCAATTCGTGCTGCTCGGCCATTCCTTCGGCGGTGGCGCGACGATGGAGACCGCGCTGATCGCGCCGGATCGCATCGCCGGTCTCGTTCTCCTGGATGTTGCCCTCGGCCTTGGCCGCCCGCCCTCCAAGCCGCCGCTGGCACCGCTCTTTGCCGCCCCCGGACTGCCGGAAGCGATCATGGCCGCGACCTTCACCAATCCGCTGATGATCGGCAAAGGGCTGCGCGATTTCGTGGCCGATGACGATGCTGTCGCGACGCCGGAGCGCATCGAGGTCTACCGCCGCCCGCTCGTCGTCAAAGGCACGAGCCACGCCATTGCCGACTGGTTCGTCACCGGCCTCTTCGGCAACGAGGAAGCCTCCCGCGCCTTCAAGCCGGAAAGCTATCGAAGCTTCCAGAAACCGGCCTTGCTCGTCTGGGGCAAGGAAGACAGCGTCACCCCGCTGGCGCAGGGCGAAGAGATCGCCCGCCTGCTCCCCAATGCGCAACTCTCCGTCCTCGACGGCGTCAATCACATCCCGCAGATCGAGGCACCGGAAAAGACCGCCAGCCTGATTGCCGCCTTCGTCTCCTCGCTACAGGCACCGGGCAGCAACTAAGCGCGCTTCAGCTCAGCCAAGCTCTTCGGCGAGCCCGATCAGCAGGCCTTCCGGTCCTCTGATATAGCAGAGCTTGTAGACGTCCTGATAGCGAACCACCGCGCCCACCAGCTCGACGCCGCACCTGTGCAACCGCGTAAGCGTGTCATCGATATCATCGACGGTGAACATGGCGCGCAGATAGCCGAGCGCATTGACGGGCGCATTCCGGTGATCGGCGATCACCGCGGGCCGGATGAAGCGGGAAAGCTCGAGCCGGCTATGGCCGTCAGGCGTGCGCATCATGGCAATCTCGACATGCTGATCGCCGAGCCCGGTGACGCGCCCCGCCCATTCGCCTTCGATCGTCGCGCGCCCTTCGAGATCGAGCCCGAGTTCGCGAAAGAAATCGATCGCCACATCGAGGTCCTCGACGACGATCCCGATATTGTCCATCCGCTTGAGCACCATGCTTCCCGTCTCCTGATATGGTTCATCGAGAGGATATCCCTCACCGGCCAAAGGACGTTTCAGATGCCCCTTAGCCGACAGCGGCAGCAACTTTTTCGCCACCCATCGATCGGGGCTACCATTGAATCAGAAATTCAAGCAGCAGAATCACTTTGCGAAATCCGGCGCATAAGCGACTGAATCTCCACCATATCCTGCTGGAAAAGCGCCAGCTGCTCAGCCCTATCCCGCTCGTCCGGAAGCCGCAGCAGATAGGACGGATGCACGGTGACGAAGAGCAGCCGTCCATTGGGCATCCGCATCGCCTGCCCCCTGATGTCGGTCAGCCGGTGTTTCGTCTCGGTCAGCGCCGCCAGCGCCGTCGCCCCCATCGCCACCATGATCTTCGGCTTTATGAGATCGAGCTCCAGCTTCAGCCACCAGCGGCAATGCTGGACCTCGCCCATATTCGGGCGCTGATGGATGCGCCGCTTGCCGCGCGGCTCGTATTTGAAATGCTTGACGGCATTGGTGACATAGAGGCTCGAACGGTCGATCCCCGCGGCTTCGATCGCCTGATCGAAAACCTTTCCCGCCGGGCCGACAAACGGGCGTCCTGCCAGATCCTCCTGATCGCCCGGCTGCTCGCCGACGAAGACGATATCCGCATTCTCCGGCCCCTCGCCGAAAACCGTCTGCGTCGCCTTCTCATGCAGCGGACAGCGGGTGCAGACGGCCGCCTGCTCCCGCAACGCCTCCAGCGTGCCGGCAGGTGCGGGCTCGGGTAGAGGCTGGCTTCTCGCCGCCTGCTGCAACCGGTCGTGGAAAGGCTGCGGCGTCGTCGCCTGGCGCTTCGCCATCTCGATCACCCGGCTTTCGGCATTGGCGACCAGCCCCGGAATGAGCTCGGCTTCCGGCAGGTTCTTCCAGTATTTCTTCGGCATCTCGGCCTGCATCGCCTTCACCTTCAGCCGCGCCGGGTTGAAGATATTGGCGTAATAGGTCCGCCAGAGCATATCGGCATCATCGGTCAGATCCGGCTTTTCGCAGGGCTCATGGCTGGTCGTCAGCTTCACCCCGTCCCAGCCGGCAGATCCCTTCGGCGTCAGGATGATCCAGTCCATGTCGTTGAACCGCCGCTGGAAGAACGGCGCCTTGCGCACGACGATATG
Source organism: Rhizobium sp. BG4 (assembly GCF_016864575.1). Lineage (NCBI taxonomy): Bacteria > Pseudomonadati > Pseudomonadota > Alphaproteobacteria > Hyphomicrobiales > Rhizobiaceae > Rhizobium > Rhizobium sp. BG4. Next base: position 3,279,556 of record NZ_CP044125.1, on the reverse strand, counting down.
GTGATCCGGCTCGAACCAGGCGAGGAACTTGCGCCGCCCGTTCATCGAGATGCCGCTGCCGACCTCCTTGAAGCGCACGAAGGCGGTCATTTTGTGTGCGTCGCGGCGCACGCTTTTTTCCATCAGCCGCGCCCGCGAAACATCCTCGTCCGAGACGATATCGAGCAGCTTCCTGTCCGATTGCAGCCGCCACAAGAGCGTATAGAGCAGCGTGAAACGAACGGGATCGGTGTGGCAGATGACGGCAGAGGCAAGATCGATGAACGCCTGCGGCACGGTCAACTGTGATTTGCCCGATGGCTGCGGCGGCAGAACATCCTCTTCCCAGAACAGCTGCTTGTCGCCGCCCTTCTCCCGCCATTCGATATCCTCGGGTGCAATGCCGGCGGCGGCGAGCGAGCGGGCGGCATCGCGCCACTCGGTAAAATCGCCCCTGCCCTGCAGCGCCACCTTCAGCATCAGAGCAACTGCAGCTGTTCGGGTTTCGGCTCGAACATGGCGCGCAGATCCGGCCGGTCGATCAGCCGCTTCGGCGTCCAGCCCTCAGCCGTGACGAAGGCCTGCACCTTCTTGATCGACACGCCGAGCCGCGACAGGTCCTCGATGCGCAGCTTGCGGAACCGGCGACCGGACAGGATGCCCTTCACCGCCTTGGTTCCGAGGCCGGGCACGCGCAGCAGCAGCTCCTTGGCAGCATTGTTGATATCGACGGGAAACTGGTCGCGATGGCCGAGTGCCCAGGCAAGCTTCGGATCGAGATCGAGATCCAGCATGCCGCCCTCCTGCGTCGCGGTGATCTCGTCGATACCGAAGCCATAGAAACGATAGAGCCAGTCTGCCTGATAAAGCCGGTGCTCGCGCATCAGCGGCGGTTTGATCAGCGGCAGGTTCTTCGACGAATCCGGGATCGGGCTGAAGGCGGAATAATAGACACGCCGCAGCCCGTAGCTGCCGTAGAGCCGCGCGCTGGTACCGAGGATCGTCGCATCATTGGCGCCATCGGCCCCGACGATCATCTGCGTGCTCTGCCCCGCCGGCACGAAGCGCTTGCGCCGCTTGGTCTGCAGCGTCGGCTCGCCGGCCTCCTCGATCTTCAGCCGGAGATCGCCCATCGAGCGGCGAATGCTCGACGGCTTCTTCTCCGGCGCCAGCTGGGTAATGCCGCTGTCGGTCGGCAGCTCGATGTTCAGCGACAACCGGTCGGCATAAAGCCCCGCCTCCTCGATCAGATGCGCAGACGCCTCCGGGATCGATTTCAGATGGATGTAGCCGCGGAAATTATGGGTGACGCGCAGCTCGCGCACCACCCGCACCATCTCCTCCATCGTATGGTCGGAAGAGCGGATGATGCCGGAGGATAAAAACAGCCCCTCGATGTAATTGCGCCGGTAGAATTCCAGCGTCAGCCAGACCACCTCCTCTGGCGTGAAGCGGGCGCGCTCGACATTGCTCGACGAGCGGTTGATGCAGAAAGCACAATCATAGATGCAGAAATTGGTGAGCAGGATCTTCAGCAGAGAGATGCATCGTCCATCCGGCGCATAGGCATGGCAGATGCCGGATCCCTCGGTCGAGCCCAACCCGCCGCTGGCGCCCGAATCGCGCTTCGTCGTACCGCTGGAAGCGCAGGAAGCATCGTATTTCGCGGCATCCGAAAGGATGGCCAATCGTTCATTCAGCGACTTCTTCATAGGTTTGTTCACTATATGTTCTTTTGCTAAAAGTCAATGAAAGCCAGCGGATTTCTGCGCTAGATATCGCAACCATGAGCCGGGTCAGGAGCGCTGATACGAATTTTATGGAAATCGCCGGTAGCGATCTGCTATAAGCGAAGCAACTAGGATTGTTGGCACGGTTCCGAAGTTCTCTTCGGGACCTGTTTTCTTTTGTGTCACTGCCTACCTGTAGCGACACGAAGAATAAAGGACGGGAAAATGGTAGATAAGGTTCCGATGACGCAGGGTGGTTTCGTCAAGCTGCAGGAAGAACTGCGCTGGCGCCAGCAGGAAGAGCGTCCCCGCATCATCGAGGCGATCGCCGAAGCGCGCGCCCATGGCGACCTGTCGGAAAATGCAGAATACCATGCTGCCAAGGAAGCCCAGAGCCTCAACGAAGGCCGCATTGCCGAGCTCGAAGACCTGACGGCGCGCGCTGAAGTCATCGACCTCTCGAAGATGTCCGGCGACAAGATCAAGTTCGGCGCCAAGGTGAAGCTCGTCGACGAGGACACCGAGGAAGAAAAGACCTATCAGATCGTTGGCGACCAGGAAGCCGACGTGAAGGCCGGCCGCATCTCCATCTCTTCCCCGATCGCCCGCGCGCTGATCGGCAAGGAAGTCGGCGAATCCATCGAAGTCAACGCGCCCGGTGGTTCCAAGGCCTACGAAATCCTCCAGATTTCCTGGGGCTGATCATCCGTGGCGCCAGACAGCCGCCCCGCCCGCATCGATATCCGTGACGTCGAGATCATCGCGCCGAATTTCAAGCGGCGCCTCTCCGGCGTGACGTCGACGATCATCCAGCTGATTCCGGTTCAGCGGGCGCTCGGTCAGAAGATCGCAGCGCTCGGCCCCGGCCTGCCGGCAACTCTTCCGCATATCCGCTTCCGCGATCTCATCCATCTCTGGACGCCGCCGGTGGGCAAGAAGCACCGCGTCTGGCATGCGCGGCGCAATGTCGAGATGCTGCCGGCGATCCTCATGCGCGACATCCTGCGCATGAAGCTGAAAATCGTCTTCACCTCGGCCTCGCAGCGCAAGCATACCGGCTGGACCAAGTGGCTGATCTCGAAGATGGACGCCGTCATCGCCACCAGCAGCAAGACAGCCGCCTATCTGGATGTACCGAGCACCGTCATCCTGCACGGCATCGACACCGTCCGCTTCTCGCCGCCTGCAGATAAGGCGGCAGCAAAGGCGGCGGTCGGTCTCGATCCCACGAAGAACATCGCGGGCTGCTTCGGCCGCGTCCGCCATCAGAAGGGTACCGATCTCTTCGTCGACACGATGATCCGCCTCCTCCCGGACCGTCCGGACTGGATCGCCATCATCGCCGGCCGCGCCACCGCCAAGCACATCGATTTCGAAAACGGCCTGAAAGCCCGCGTCACCGCCGCCGGCCTGGCAGACCGCATCCTCTTCGTCGGCGAGCACACCAACATCAACGACTGGTACCGCGCCCTCGACCTCTTCATCGCCCCCCAGCGCTGGGAAGGCTTCGGCCTGACGCCGCTGGAAGCGATGTCAACGGGCGTACCCGTCATCGCGACGGATGTCGGGGCGTTTCCGGAATTGCTGGTGGATGACGGCAATGGCCCGCAGGGCATGATCGCCCGCGACAGTCTGGATGCGATGGCAGAAATGGCCGCCCGCTACATGGACGACACGCCCGGCCGCGACACGCTCGCCGACGCCGGACTGGCACATATCCTGGAAGACTTCCAGATCGACATGGAAGCAAAGCGGATCGCCGCGGTTTACCGCTCGACCCGCTACTGATTTTACGGCTTGCGCTTGAAGAGCTCGATATAGGCGTTGCAGACGGCTTCTTCGGAGAATTGCTGCATCAGCGTCTGATTACCGCCGACCGCCACCTTCTCCCTCAGAACGCTATCGTTGATCAACCGCTCGATGGCGCGCGAAAATCCGTCCGTATCGCCGATATCGACCAGCAAGCCGTTCTCACCGTCGCGCATGAACCAGAGCGGCCCTTCCGAACGGCTGGAAACCACCGGCTTGTGCTGCGCCCATGCCTCGAGGATGACATTGCCGAGCGGCTCATGGCTGGAGGGCATGACGAAAATATCGGAAGCCGCGACGAAGGGCCTCGTATCCTTCTGCCAGCCGAGAAAACGGACGCGATCGGTCACGCCGAGATCGGCGGCAACCTTGCGAACATTCTCCATCTCCTCGCCGTCCCCGGCAAGCCAGAGATAGACGCCCGGCAGCTTGGCGACAGCGGCCGTCAGCAAGGCGAACTGCTTGCGCGGAACGAAGCGCCCCATCGACATGACGACGGGAACGCCTTCAGGCGTATCGAGCGAAGCGCGATCGACGGGAGCAACCCGGTCCGTCGTCGTGAAATTGGAGATGACCTCGACACCGCGCGTCCAGCCGATATTGCGCACATGTTCGCCGATCCCGGGCGTATTGCACACCAATACGTCGGTATTTTTGAAATAGCTGAGATTGGTCGGGTAATCGCCAAGACGCGAAATCTTGATGCAGCCCTTGTAGTTCGGCATCAGCCGGCTGGCGCGCGTCGCCCAGGAAAACAGGGCGTCGGGCTTCTCGCGCTCGGCCAGATAGCGCACCTTCAGCGGCAGCAGCAGCCGGTCCGGTGAAAGATTGCGAAAGTTGCTCTCGATGACCTTGGAATAAGGTTCGATATCCTTCCGCCAAAGACGATCCGGCCGTATCACCGACGTCTGCTCGACGCCCCGGCGCCCGAGGCCCCTGGCCAGATGCACGAAAAACTTCTCCGCGCCGCCATCCTTGCCGAAGTGATAATGAAAAACCTTCACACGAAATTCCTCTTAGCGATCCCCGGCATCATCCGCATTGGGACGCCGCTTCAGGGCATTGCGCTGATAAAGCTTGGCCTGCGTCAGAAATGCGTAGACGGCGCCGGTCATCGCCTCGATGAAGCCCGGAACGCCGCAACGCCATAGACCATTCTTGAAATAGAGACGCAAGAAATAGATCGGCGGCGAGAAGAACAGCTTGGCCGCTTTCGGCGTCTTGCCCGCCGCAAAATGCTGGTCGGCCTTCAGCGTCGAATATCTGTTTTCCTTGAGGATCTGCTCGTCGATGATCAGGGGACGGTAATGCAGGAGGCTCCCGGTCTTCGCCTTCTCGACCCGGCCTGTCGCCACGATCCCCTCATGCACCGCCTGGGTCAGATCATAGGCTCCATGCCCTCGACGGATCAGCCGCAGGTTCTTACGCTCGCGCACATGCTCCGGCGTATAGCCGAACCCGATCAGATAAGGCCGCCGCGCAACCCGCCAGCCGACCACCTCCGCCGGCGCCGCAACAAGCTCCGGCAAAAGCTTCCGGAGCGGCGCATCAAGGCGCTCATCGGAATCGATATTGAAACACCAGGGCTGCGCGCACTGCTCCAGCGCAAACTGCTTCTGCCCGGCATAACCCCGCCATTTCTCATGAAACAGCCGAACCGGCCAGCCCTTGTCGATATAGGCCTGCACAAGCCCAATCGTCCCATCCGTCGACCCGGAATCGACAATCACGATCTCAGCGAAATCCGCGAGACTCTCGATGCAATTCCCGAGATAGGCCTCCTCGTTGAGGCAGATGATGAAGGCGGAGATGGGGAGTTTGGTCATGACTATCTTACGGGACGAAGTTGAGTTGCGGCTGCGGAAAACCCATCACAATCATAGAAGTCGAGTTCACACAAAGCGACACGTACATTTTCCACGCGGCGGCCCTACCGCCGCTCAAAGGCCTGCGCAACAAAGCCCTGCTCCACCAGCTGATCCGGGCCGCTGAAATGCGCACTCCCCGAATAGCCAAACGCCATGTCGGGATTTGCGGAGATCTTTTCCATCATGTTGACGTATTCGCGCGCGCCACCGAAATGCTGGCCGCCGTCGATCGCCTGCTGAACGCGCTCCTGATAGTCGGAGAAGAACTTGAAGTGCAGGAGGACACCGAAGATCGGCGAGAAATTGCGATCGTAGGGCAAGGGTTGGTGGATGTTCTCGCCGAGTGAGCAATCCTTGTCCCAGAAGAGCAGCGGATATTTCATCAGGTCGACATCGGCGCCGAATACGCGCTTCCGCACCCCACCGCGTATCCGCACGAAGCGGTCGTTCTTGACGACCTCGTATCCATCCTGATCATAGCAGTCAGCGATCTGCCACGGCATCCGCTCGTCTTCGCCGGTAAATTCGGCGGCAGCGATGTCATTCAGCGGATACATATCGAGCATCGGCGCTGCCAACCGGTTGATCGACTGGGCTTCGAGGCGCCGGATCAGGACGGGCAGCGGATTCTCAAAGCACCGCTCGTAAATCAGGAACTCGTCGGAATCGATATTCAGATACCAGCGGTTGATCCCATACGTCCTGAAAAGACCTTCCCGCCAGGCCTTTCCGCGACGCGCGTCCTTGTAGCGCTGGCTCGATGTCCAGAGGTCAAGATCAGGCTGAGATTGCAGAAATTCCGCCGAGCCATCGGTGGAGCGATCATCGACGCAGATGAACCGAGTAACGCCGAGCGAGCGATAATGCTTCAAAAACGAGGGAAGCAGCCGCCTGTCGTTGCGGCAGAGGAAAACCAGCGGCAGATCGCTGTCGGTCAACTGCCTGAACTGCTGCGGCGAGACCAGGCTGAGCGACTGATCCTGCTCGATACCGCGCAAACGCTTGCGCGAGCGGCTGGTCCGGTACCAGGTCAGGCCCTTGCGAAAAAGCGAGCGGCGCCACAGAGGACCCTTCATACCCGGTGCTGGATAGACTGCCTCAGGCATATGCGTCTCTTCGCCGGCTTGCCCCACGCCTCAAACCTCAACCAGCCCCAGCCGCTTCACCTGGCGGATCGTCAGCATCGTCCTTACCGTATCGACATGCTCGTTCGCCGTCAGCACCTCGATCACGAAATCCTGAAAGCGCGTCAGGTTCTCCGCCACGCAATGCAGCAGGAAGTCGCTGTCGCCGGAGACCATCCAGGCCTGGCGCACCAGCGGCCAGTTGGAGGTGGCGGCGGCGAAGGCCTTCAGGTTGGCTTCGGACTGGTGCTTGAGACCGACCATGCAGAAGGCCACGAGGTCGAAGCCGAGCTTCGGGCTGTTCAGCATCGCGTGGTAGCCCTCGATGATACCGGCTTCCTCGAGCTTGCGCACGCGGCGCAGGCAGGGCGGCGCCGAGATGCCGACGCGGTCGGCGAGCTCGACATTGGTCATGCGGCCGTCCGCCTGCAGTTCCCTCAGGATCTTTATGTCGATGACATCGAGTTCGGCGCGCACCAAAGCCTTCGGCCTTTCTTTAATTCCGTCGCGCCAGCTTCTATATAAAGTGCGGCAATAGGCAAGAATGTTTCGCCCCTGCGGTGGATTCTTGCACAGCCAAGCGCAATGCCTTGTTGGTAATGCAAGGCTGCCCTTGAATAAAAGCACTGGACGTTCATAAATGTGCGGGGAACGCCAAACGGCCTCATTCGCTCTTTAGCCGCCGCGTCCCGCCAGTCGAAAGGAAATTAAAGACATGTCCGCCCGCCACACGAAGGTGCTCATCATCGGCTCCGGCCCTGCCGGCTATACGGCTGCCGTCTATGCGGCGCGCGCGATGCTGAAGCCGGTGCTGATCGCAGGCATGGAGCAAGGCGGCCAGCTGATGATCACGACCGATGTCGAGAATTATCCGGGCTTTGCCGATCCGATCCAGGGCCCGTGGCTGATGGACCAGATGCTGCAGCAGGCAAAGCATGTCGGCGCCGAAATCGTCAACGACCTCGTCACCGAAGTCGAGATGAACCAGCGCCCCTTCGTGGCGCGCACCGATAGCGGCCAGGTCTGGACTGCCGATACGCTGATCATCGCCACCGGCGCCAAGGCGAAGTGGCTGGGCATCGAGAGCGAGCAGCATTTCCAGGGCTTCGGCGTTTCGGCCTGCGCCACCTGCGATGGCTTCTTCTATCGCAACAAGGACGTCATCGTCGTCGGCGGCGGCAACAGCGCCGTCGAGGAAGCGCTCTATCTCTCGAATATCGCCAAGTCGGTCACGGTCGTGCACCGCCGCGACAGCTTCCGTTCGGAAAAGATCCTGCAGGAACGCCTGTTCGCCAAGGAAAACGTCAAGATCCTCTGGAACACCGAGATTGCCGAAATCACCGGCACGCCGGCAAAGCCGCCGATGCCGCCGTCCGTCTCGGGCGTGCGTCTGCGCGACACCCGCACCGGCGCTATCTCCGAAAACACCATCGACGGCGTCTTCGTGGCCATCGGCCATGCGCCGGCCACCGAACTCTTCAAGGGCAAGCTGAAGCTCAAGGACAACGGCTATCTCTGGACCGCTCCCGACTCCACCGCCACAAGCGTAGAGGGCGTCTATGCTGCCGGTGACGTGACGGACGATACCTTCCGCCAGGCGATCACCGCCGCCGGCATGGGATGCATGGCCGCTCTCGAAGCCGAGCGTTATCTGACGGGCCACATGCCCGTCGCCGTGGCCGCGGAGTAAGCATGGCTATGAGGGGTGGGGGAATGCCATTGGATTGGGACAAGCTGCGTATCTTTCACGCAGCTGCCGAAGCGGGTTCGTTCACGCATGCGGCCGACAAGTTGCATCTGTCTCAATCCGCCATCAGCCGCCAGGTCAGCGCGCTGGAGCAGGATGTCGGCACCAAGCTGTTTCACCGCCATGCGCGCGGCCTGATCCTGACGGAACAGGGCGAACTGCTCTACCGCACCGCGCATGACGTGCTGCTGAAGCTCGAAACCGTGAAGATGCAGCTGACGGAGACGACGGAAACGCCGTCCGGCAAGCTGCGCGTCACGACCACGGTCGGCCTCGGCCAGGGCTGGCTGACGGACAAGATCCAGGAGTTCATGCAGCTCTACCCGGATGTGCAGATCCAGCTGATCCTCGACAACGAGGAGGTCGACGTGAACATGCGTCACGCCGATTGCGCCATCCGCCTGCGCCAGCCGCAGCAGTCCGATCTCATCCAGCGCAAGCTCTTCACCGTGCATATGCACGTCTATGCCGCGCCCTCCTATATCAACCGCTACGGCGAGCCGCAGACGGTGGAGGATCTCGACAATCACCGGATCATCACCTTCGGCGAGCCGGCACCGAACTACCTGCTCGACGTCAACTGGCTGGAGATTGCCGGCCGCTCGTCGGATAACAAGCGCATTCCGCATCTGCAGATCAACAGCCAGACCTCGATCAAGCGCGCCTGCCTGCTCGGCATGGGCGTCGCCTGCATGCCGGACTATATCGTCGGCCGCGACCCGGGTCTGATCCAGCTGGCGATCAATGCCGATGTCCCCTCTTTCGATACTTATTTCTGCTACCCGGACGAGATCAAGAATGCCGCGAAGCTGAAGGCTTTCCGCGATTTCATCGTCACCAAGGCCAGAAACTGGAACTTCTGAGCGGGCTCGACAGACGCGAATTGTGGAATGAATTGCAGACTATGCAACCACTGCATGACTGACATGCACAAAAGAGGGGTTGCCGTTTGCACATTAAAACACCATATCGCACTTAGCTGATGCACATGGTGGCTTTTCCTCCCAGTTCCACCGCATTAGCTGTTCCCCTCTGGAGGTTTTTGACCTTCACACCTTAAAAGGGCCCCGAGCTTTCGGCGGCCCTCTTTTTTTGCCCAAATTCGCTGCGGCGCAGCATAATTTGTGCAGTGCATAGCAGGCATGCACAAAAATGCATTGCAACCTGCCCAATAAACCACCATATCGCACATAGCTGATGCATTTCGTGGTTCTCTCCCAGTGCCACCGCGTTAGCTGTTCCCCTCTGGAGGTTTATTGACCTTCACACCTTTAAAGGGCCCCGGCTTTCCGGTGGCCCTCTTTTTTTGCTTAAAATTTAATCAGAGAAATATCGTGCAACGGCTCACACCGTCGCCTCTTGCATATCGACACGCAGCGATCCATATATCGAGAAAGTTCGATTTAAGGATCGAGAGCGGACGATGGACAAGGACGAAATCCTCAAGGCACTTTCACATCCTACCCGGATGGAAATCCTCAACTGGCTGAAAAATCCGGAGGCGCATTTCGCCTCTCAGGAGCATCCGCTGGATATGGGCGTCTGCGCCAGCCAGTTCGAGCGCTGCGGCCTCTCGCAGTCGACGGTCTCCTCGCATCTCGGCACGCTGCATCGTGCCGGTCTCGTCACCACGCGCCGTGTCGGCCAGTGGATCTTCTACAAGCGAAACGAAGAAACCATCGCTGACTTCCTGAAGCAGCTCTCCCAGGATCTTTGACATGCCCCTCGCCCTCCTCGTTCTCGCCTTGAGCTCCTTTGCGATAGGCACCACGGAATTCGTCATCATGGGTCTGCTGCCGGAAGTGGCCGCTGACCTCTCCGTCACCATTCCGCAGGCCGGCTGGCTCGTCACGGGTTACGCGCTGGCAGTGGCGATCGGCGCGCCGCTCATGGCGGTCTCCACCGCCAAGCTGAAGCGGCGCACAGCGCTGATCGCGCTGATGGCCTTCTTCATCGCCGGCAATCTGCTCTGCGCCATCGCGCCAAACTATTGGGTGCTGATGTTTGCCCGCGTCGTCACCGCCCTTTGCCATGGCGCCTTCTTCGGCATCGGCTCGGTGGTTGCGGCCGGTCTCGTCAGTGAGGACCGCAAGGCCCGCGCCGTTGCCCTGATGTTCACCGGCCTGACGCTGGCAAATGTTCTCGGCGTCCCGCTCGGCACTGCAATCGGCCAGGCCTATGGCTGGCGCTCCACCTTCGGTGTCGTCACCGTCATCGGCGTCATCACCATCATCGGCCTGATCGCCATCCTGCCGAAGGACAAGCAGGAGAAGCAGGGCAGCCTGCTTGCCGAAATCTCGGCGCTGCGCAACGGCCGCCTGTGGCTGGCGCTGTCGACCACGGTGTTCTTCTCGGCCTCGATGTTTGCGCTCTTCACCTATATCGCCCCGCTGCTGCGCGATGTCACCGGCCTGTCGTCCGAAGGCGTCACCTGGACGCTGTTCCTGATCGGCATCGGCCTCACCGTCGGCAACCTGATCGGCGGCAAGCTCGCGGACTGGAAGCTTGGCGTCACGCTGGCCGGTGTCTTTGCCGCGATCGCCGTCACCTCGGTGGTCTTCAGCTTCACCAGCCGCTTCTTCATCCCGGCCGAAATCACCCTGCTCGTCTGGGCGATCGCCACCTTTGCCGCCGTTCCCGCCCTGCAGGTCGGCGTCGTCAGCTTCGGCAAGGATGCACCGAACCTGGTCTCGACGATCAATATCGGCGCCTTCAACACCGGCAACGCGCTCGGCGCCTGGGCCGGAGGCATGGTGATCGAGAGTGGCTTCGAGCTCACCCGCGTACCCCTGGCAGCCGCCCTCATGGCCATGATCGGCCTTGGCGCGACCGCCCTCACCTATCTTTCGGCCCGGGGCAAGACAGCCCCCGCCCCGGCCGCGTGATCCCCGCCAGAAAAGGAAAGACTTATGACCAAGCTTTTTGAACCGACACAGGTTGGCGACATCGCCGTCAAGAACCGCATCGTCATGGCCCCGCTCACCCGCAACCGCTCGCCGGGCGCCGTGCCGAACGACCTGAACGTCGAATATTACCGCCAGCGCGCCAGCGCCGGCCTGATCATCACCGAGGCAACCCCGATCACCCATCAGGGCCAGGGTTATGCCGACGTACCTGGCCTCTACACGAAGGAAGCGCTCGATGGCTGGAAGCGCGTCACCGACGCCGTCCATGCCGGCGGCGGCAAGATCGTCGTCCAGATGTGGCATGTCGGCCGTATCTCGCACACCACGCTGCAGCCAAACGGCGGCAAGCCGGTCTCCTCGACCAACCGCGCCGCCAAGGGCAAGACCTACCTCGTCAATCCTGACGGCACCGGCACCTTCGCCGAGACTTCCGAGCCCCGCGCTCTGGAAACCTCCGAAATCCCCGGCATCATCGAGGACTATCGCAAGGCTGCCCGCGCTGCCATCGACGCCGGCTTCGACGGCGTGGAGATCCACGGCGCCAATGGTTATCTTCTCGACCAGTTCATGCGCGACGGCATCAACGACCGCACCGACCAGTATGGCGGCTCGATCGAAAACCGCACCCGCCTGACCTTCGAAGTCGTCGATGCCGTCACCAGGGAAATCGGCGCCGGTCGCACCGCCATCCGCCTGTCGCCGGTCACGCCATCGAACGACAGCTACGATTCGAACCCGCAGGCCGTCTTCACCCACGTGGTCGAGGGACTGGCGAAATACAATCTCGCCTATATCCATATCGTCGAAGGCCAGACCGGCGGCGAACGCGACTACAAGGGCGGCACCAACCCTCCTTCGACTATGCAGCGCTGCGCGCCGCTTATGAAAAGGCCGGCGGCAAGGCAAGCTGGATGGTCAACAACGGCTACGACCGCGACATGGCGATCGCCGCCGCCGAAACCGGCCGCGCCGACCTCGTCGCCTTCGGCAAGCCCTTCATCGCCAACCCGGATCTCGTCGAGCGCCTGCAGAAGAACCTGCCCCTCAACGCCGGCGACCAGGCCACCTTCTACGGCGGCGGCGCCAAGGGCTACACGGACTACCCGCTGATCGACAAGGTCGCGTAAGGACCGAGTGGAAACTGAGAAATCCCGCCCAAGAGGCGGGATTTCTTTTTGGGGCAGCCGGCAGCAGGCACCTACCCCGGCCTCGCTCATTCCTGTGCCCTTAGGGCTGCCCCTTCAAACCGACCCTCCTGCCCCCTACCTTCCACCCCATGTTCGAACCCTACCTCTCCCGCTGGTCCCTCACGCCCGACGGCCGCCCAATCGTCACCCATAGCAGCAAGCTTCTGCCCGTCCTCTGGCGCGGCAAGCCGGCCATGCTGAAGATGTCGGAGGACGAAGCCGAGCGGGCCGGTGGCGCGGTGCTGGACTGGTGGGATGGCAAAGGTGCTGCGCGCGTCTATGCCCACGACAGCCACGCCGTTCTGATGGAACGTTCGCTCAGTCCGCAGTCGCTGCTCAGCATGGCCCATGAGGGGCAGGACGACGCGGCGACGCGGATCATCTGCCGTACCGTCAACGCTCTCCACGACCCGCGTCAAAAGCCGCTGCCTGCGCTCATCCCGCTCGAACGATGGTTCCGCGAACTGGCGCCCGCGGCAGCGGCCCATGGCGGCACGCTTGCCGATTGCGACCGCATTGCCCGGACATTGCTGGCCGAGCCGCAGGCTGCGGCCGTCCTCCACGGCGATATCCATCACAGCAATATCCTCGATTTCGGCGAGGACGGCTGGCTGGCGATCGATACCAAGGGGCTCTATGGCGAGCGCGGCTTCGATTTCGCCAACACCTTTGCCAACGAGGACCTCGATATCATCACCGCTCCCGGCCGCCTGCAGCGCCAGTTGCCGATCGTCTCGGCGGAAACCGGCCTTGAGCCTCGGCGTCTGCTGCAATGGATCGTCGCCTATTCCGGCCTGTCGGCCGCCTGGTTTATGGGCGACGGCTCGACGGAGAGCGCCGATCTCCAGCTGGCGGTCGCCCGCATCGCGCTTGGCGAACTCGGCTAGCCCACGATCGCCTCGCGATTGGCAAGCAGCCCGGCGGTCTTCGGCAGGCAGCCGAGCGCCACAAGCGACGCGCGCACCGCTTCATCGATCGGCGTCTGCGGCTCGCGGCCGAGCTCTGCGACCAGCTTGGCATTGGACATGCGCAGCGGCTCTCTCCAGAGATAGCGCATCTCCTTGACCTCCCGCATGACGGTGATGAAGGGCGCCGCCAGCGGCACGATCCACCAGGGAAAGGCTGCTATCTTCGGTCGCCCGCCGGAGACACGTCTGATGGCCTCGACCATCTGCCGGCCGTCGCGATCCCAGAAGCCATCCATGTGATAGACGGCGAAATCGGGCAGGCTAGTGGCGCGCTCGACAAGCGCCACCATCGTCTCCGCCACATCGGGCAGATAGGCCCACTGATGACCAATGCCATCGCGTGCAGGGTTCTTCAGCGTCCGGACCGGCTTGCCCGGCGTGACGATCTGTGAAAACCAGCTGTTGCCGGTCGTGCCCGGGCCGAAGAAATCGCCGGCGCGGACGATGATCACACCGGTCCCCTGCTCCGCCGCCCGCTTCAGCCGCTTCTCCATCTCCACGCGGATCGCTCCCTTCCTCGTCACCGGGTTTTGCGAACTGTCTTCCCGCAGGACAGGAAAGGCATCCGGCCCGAAATTATAGACCGTCCCCGGCAGCACGATCCGTGCCCCGGCTGCGCGCGCCGCCGCAATCGTATTGTCGAGCATCGGCAGCACCAGCTTTTCCCAGTCGCGATAACCCGGCGGGTTTACCGCATGGACGATCAGCACCGTACCCTCCGCGGCCGCGCGGACATCGCTGGCATCCATCGCATCGCCCTGCACCCATTCGACTTCGGGCATGCGCTGCGATGCAGCCTTCGCATTGCGGTTCAGCGCCCGCACCTGCCATCCGCGCTGCATCAGCTTGCGGGCGACGGCGCCGCCGATACCGCCCGTGGCGCCAAGAACGAGAGCTGTCTTCCGATCCTCTGTCATCTCAATCTCCTTGATGATGACGCGATCATGCGCCCCTCGCGCGATAAACGAAATTGACGAAATACGTGCATCATCTATACATAAATCAATGAGCGAAGAACCGAGCTGGGATCTCTACCGCACCTTTCTGACCGTGCTGGCACACGGCTCGCTTTCGGCTGCCGCCCGTGAACTCGCCTGACCCAGCCGACCATCGGCCGCCATATCGACGCTCTTGAACAGGCCGTCGGCGCCGAGCTCTTTACCCGCTCGCAAAGCGGCCTGCTGCCGACGGATGCCGCACAATTGCTCGCGCCCTTCGCGCAGACCATGGCCGCAAGCTCCTCGGCCCTCTTGCGCGCCGCCTCCGGCCATCGCGACCGGATCGACGGAACGGTGAGGATCAGCGCCAGCGAAGTGATCGCCGTCGAGGTCCTGCCGCCGATCCTCGCCGCCCTTCAGGACCACCACCCCGCGCTCGAGATCGAGCTCTCGGCCTCCGATACCGTCGAGGACCTGCTCAATCGCGAGGCCGATATCGCCGTACGGATGATGGAGCCGCAGCAGGACGCGCTCGTCGTCAGGCGGATCGGCGACATCCCGATCGGCTGCTACGCCCATCACGCCTATCTGGAAAAGCACGGCACGCCGCAGACGCTGGAAGATATCAAGACGCATCGCCTGATCGGCTTCGACCGGCAGACCGCCTATGTGCGCGCGATGGTGAAACGCTTCCCGGTGGCCGAAGGCATCGCCTTCTCGCTGCGCACCGACAGCTATCTCGCGCAGCTCGCCGCCATCCGCGCGGGCGCCGGCATCGGCATGTGTCAGACGGGTCTTGGGGATGCCGATCCGAACCTCAGGCGTGTTCTTCCCGGCGTCATGGACATGCATATCGGCACGTGGGTGGCCATGCATGAAAATCTGAAGACGTCGCCGCGCTGCCGCGTGGCCTTTGATGCCCTGGTCGAGGGTTTGAAGCTTTATCTGGACAGCTGTTCCATCACGCGCGCCCGGTGACGCGCGGTCAGATATTGGATCGGAGCGAAGTCAGGCGCCGGGCGATGCCTCGGCTCCAGGGCTTTTCCTGAACAGGCCGTCGACCACCTCGGTCTCCGGACGATCGCCGCCTTCGGCATATTCCTCGTGCCACTTGCCCTTATCGTCCTGCCAGCTGATCTCGGCGGAATCGCCGCCGACCTGCTGCTCGGCAGCAACGATGCGCGCAGCTTCCAGCGCTTCGGCATGTGACGGGAAGGCCTCGGAATAGACATTGCCCAGGCGGTACGCCCAGCCTCCGTCATGCGGCACAACCTCATAAACCACCTTGACCATGCACCTCTCCTCTTTGTTTTCTTGGACGCGGCGAAAAGCTTCCGGAGATCAATCCGGCGGATCGCGGGCGATGAAACAAGATACGAGGCACGCCGCGATGTCTGTCCGGCTGACCGATTTGGGCAGTATTCCATTAAATCGGACATAGCGCAAATTTGGCGTGTAATGGCCCCGGCTTGATTAGCGATATCATCGGCTTAGATTGTTCTGATGAATCAATTCCGGAGCCTAGCGTGACCCTCGCCGCACGACTGAGAGACGAGAAATTCCTAGTCGTTGCGGTGATTGTCGCCGCCGTCGCCTACGGGCTCGAGCACAGCATCCTGGAGATGGGCCGCGGCGTGGCGCTGATCGCCGCCGCAGCCCTGGTCGGAACAATCGTACTCGCCTCAATCCGCGTTGCCCACCATGCCGAGATCCTCGCCGTCAAGGTCGGCGATCCCTATGGCACGATGATCCTGACGCTGTCTGCCGTCCTCGTCGAGGTCATCATCCTCGCCATAATGATGTCAGGCGAAAGCTCGCCGACGCTGGTGCGCGACACGATCTATTCGGCGCTGATGCTGGATATCAACGGCATCCTTGGCCTTGCCGCCCTGCTCGGCGGCCTCAAGCACGGCGAGCAGCCCTATAACGACAATTCGGGCAAGACCTACGGCGTGATGATCCTGACGGCGATCGGCATTTCGATGATCGTTCCGGAATTCGTGCCCGACGACAAATGGCACTATTATTCCGGCTTCACGATCATCGCCATGATCGCGCTTTATGGCCTCTTCCTGCGCATGCAGGTCGGCCAGCACAGCTATTTCTTCAGCTACAGCTATCCGCGCGCCGAGCGGAAAAGCAACACGCCGGACGAGCACCACGCCGACGAACCGGCATCGGCCTCGATCATCACCATCCTGATCGGCGTCGTCATCATCGGCGCGCTCGCCGAATTCATGTCGGTCTTCATGACCGAAGGCCTGCGCGACACCGGCGCCCCGATCGCGCTGACCGCCATCGTCGTAGCCGCAATCTCCGCCGCCCCCGAAATCCTGACGGCGCTCCGCGCCGCTCTGAAGAACCGCATGCAGGCAACGGTCAACATCGCCATGGGCGCCTCGCTGTCGACGGTGATCCTGACGGTACCGGTCATGGAGGCCATCGCCCTCTACACCGGCCAGCCCTTTGTCATGGCCATGACCCCGGTCCAGACAGTGATGGTCGCCATCACCCTCATCGCCGCCGCCATCAACCTCAACGACGGCGAAACCAACGCCATCGAGGGGATGACCCATTTCATTTTGTTCGCAACATTCCTGATGCTGTCAGCGCTGGGGCTTTAGAAGCGGACTCAGAATTTGAAAGCGTGCGGATGAACCGCCAATGCGCGATCCACTGTCAGCAGCTTCAAGTTTTCGATCTGACATTGAGAAAGTAGAAGTCGGTCGAAAGGATCGCGGGTACTCGGCTCGGGTTCGGCTGCGGTAATCACGTGGCTGATCTCGATCCCAAGCAGCGAAAGCCCTATCTCATCGAGCGAACGCGCTATCTCGCCGAGAGGCATGCCCGGATCAAGCTTTCCCAATCGCGTCTTGATGGCAATTTCCCATAGGCTGGCAATGCTGACAAAGCCCACCGTTTCCTGATCAGACAGCAGCTCCCGGACATCGGGAAAGCGCTGACCGACATCGCCCCGAAGGATCGCCAAGATCATATGGGTGTCGAGCAGCAGCCTCATATTTAGGGCAAAGGCCGAATGAGAAAATCTTCAGGCAACGGGTCGTCGAAATCATCGGCGATAAAGGGCACGGGATTGGTAATGCCCTTCGACTTCAAATAGGCCTGCCCCGCCGCGAGATCCAAACCGCCACGCGGCTTGTGCGGCACCAGATCGAAAACCGGCCGTCCATTGCGGGTCACAACGATCGTCTCGCCCTCCTCCACTTCGCGAGCAAGTTCTGTCAGCCGGTTCTTGGCATCTCTGATCGATACGGTTTTCATGGGGCCAATGTAGCCACATGTAGCCACATCGTCAAATCGCCAAACAAAAAGCCCGCCGTCTCCAGCGGGCTTCGATCATCCAATTGTAAAACTATCGCTTACTTACAAGCGCCGCAGAAGCGCTGGATGCGGCGGCAAGCTTCTTCCAGCAGGTCTTCCGAGGTTGCATAGGAAATGCGGAAGTTCGGGCCGAGGCCGAAGGCCGAGCCGTGGACGACGGCAACGCCTTCGCTTTCCAGCAGTTCCGTGACGAAGTCTTCGTCGGTTTCGATGACCTTGCCGGACGGTGCGGTCTTGCCGATCAGCCCCTTGCAGGACGGATAGACGTAGAAAGCGCCTTCCGGAACCGGGCAGGAAATGCCCTTGGCCTGGTTGAGCATGGAGACGACCAGATCGCGGCGTCCTTCGAAGATCTTCTTGTTGGCCGGGATGAAGTCCTGCGGGCCGTTCAGTGCTTCGACGGCGGCCCACTGGGCGATCGAGGTCGTGCCCGAGGTCTGCTGGCCCTGGATCATGTCCATCGCCTTGATCAGCTGCAGCGGGCCGGCTGCATAGCCGATGCGCCAGCCGGTCATGGCATAGGCCTTGGAGACGCCGTTCATCGTCAGCGTGCGGTCGTAGAGCGACGGCTCGACTTCGACAGGCGTCGCGAACTTGAAGTCGCCGTAGGTCAGGTGCTCGTACATGTCGTCGGTCAGAACCCAGACATGCGGATGCTTGACGAGAACGTCGGTCAGCGCCTTCAGCTCGTCATGCGTATAGGCAGCGCCCGACGGGTTGGACGGCGAGTTGAACATGAACCACTTGGTTTTCGGCGTGATCGCCTTCTCGAGGTCGGCGGCCTGGAGCTTGAAGTTGTTCTCCTGGGTCGTCGCGACGAAAACGGGCGTGCCGCCGCAGAGCGCAACGATCTCCGGGTAGGAAACCCAGTAAGGCGTCGGGATGACGACTTCGTCGCCGGCGTTCAGCGTCGCCATGAAGGCGTTGAAGAGGATGTGCTTGCCGCCGGTGCCGACGATCGTCTGCTCCCACGTATAGTCGAGATTGTTCTCGCGCTTGAACTTCGCGGCAATCGCCTTGCGCAGTTCCGGGATACCGGAGATCGGCGTGTACTTCGTCTCGCCGCGGCGGATCGCGTCGATCGCCGCTTCCTTGATATTGTCAGGCGTATCGAAATCCGGTTCGCCAGCGCCGAGGCCGATCACGTCGCGTCCTTTGGCTTTCAGCTCGCGCGCTTTCTGAGCGACGGCGATGGTGGCTGAAGGCTTCACACGGGAAAGAGCATCGGCAAGGAAGGCCATGATATCGGTCCTATACGGTTGAAAGGGGCAGAAAGCCGGGACCGGAATTCTGCGCTAAGGTCTATGTCCAATGTAGACAGGCATTTCAAGGGCAAAGGCGCGATGGCGCCGATGATTCTTATTGATCAATTGCCGCACCTGAAAGCCGTGCCGGAATCGCCTTTGCAGCGATGCGCTGAATCACTTTGCGAAGAACTTGAATCGATTTCTGAAGACATCCGGATTTACCCCTTAAAATCAGAAACTTCCACGTTTCGGGCCTTTGCCGCAAATAAGCCGCAACAAATACCGCGGCACGCCGCAATTCGGTCGTGAGCCCGCCGGGATCGAAGCCTCAATCTTCATCATCCGAAGTTGGTTATTGAGGGTATGCCAATGTTTCTGGAAGACGAGTTTGCGACAGAGCGGCTCCGCGCCAGCCGTGTGTCCTTTTCATTCCTGATCGCGTTCACCACATTTTTCGCATCGCTGATGATGGCCGCAGGCCTGGTCTCTGCCGCCCGCGCCGAAGAGGCGCAGCCGCAAAAAGTCGAGCAGCTCGCGGGCCTCGTCCGCCCGAACGACGTCAATAGCGGCTCGCTGCTCTTCCCGTCGAAGGAACCCGGCTTCTTCATCGAGGCGCCGCGGCTGAAGACCGACGTCCAGATGGACGTCTCCGGCCCCGTCGCTCGCGTCAAGGTCACCCAGCGCTTCCAGAACCCGAGCAAGGGCTGGGTCGAAGGCACATACGTCTTCCCGCTGCCGGAAAATTCCGCCGTCGACGAATTGAAGATGCAGATCGGCGACCGCTTCATCGAGGGCCAGATCAAGCCGCGCCAGGAAGCGCGCGAGATCTACGAACAGGCCAAGGCCGAAGGCAAGAAGGCCGCCCTTCTCGAACAGCAGCGCCCCAACATCTTCACCAACCAGGTCGCCAATATCGGCCCCGGCGAAACCATCGTCGTGCAGATCGAGTATCAGCAGACCGTGCACCAGTCCGGCGGCGAGTTCTCGCTGCGCTTCCCGATGGTCGTCGCACCCCGCTACAATCCGGCCCCTGTCGTCCAGACCGTCGAGTTCAACAACGGCGCCGGCTTCGCGGTGCCGTCCGATCCGGTGCCGAACCGCGAGAAGATAGAGGCACCGGTTCTCGATCCGCGCGAAAACGCCAAGATCAATCCGGTGGCGCTGACCGTGAACCTCAAGGCAGGCTTTCCGCTCGGCGACGTCAAATCCGCCTTCCACGATGTCGATATCAAGCAGGATGGCGACCAGAACCGCGTCATCAGCCTGAAGGGTGACTCCGTCCCCGCCGACAAGGATTTCGGACTCACCTGGAAGGCGGCCCCGGCAAGACGCCGAGCGCCGGCCTCTTCCGCGAGGTCCTCAACGGCAAGACCTATCTGCTCGCCTTCGTCACCCCGCCCGCAACGCCTGACGCTTCCACGGCGCCGCTGAAGCGCGAAGTCATCTTCGTCATCGACAATTCCGGCTCTATGTCCGGCGAGTCGATCGCGCAGGCCAAGGAAAGCCTGGCGCTGGCGATCTCCAGGCTCGGCCCCGACGACCGCTTCAACGTCATCCGTTTCGACGACACGATGACCGACTATTTCGGCGGCCTTGTCGGCGCGACACCAGACAATCGCGAAAAGGCGATCGCCTATGTGCGCGGCCTCACCGCCGATGGCGGCACCGAGATGCTGCCGGCGCTCGAAGATGCGCTGCGCAACCAGGGCGCCGTCGCCAATGGCGCGCTCCGCCAGGTGGTCTTCCTCACGGATGGCGCGATCGGCAACGAGCAGCAGCTGTTCATGGAGATCACCAACAACCGCAGCGATGCCCGCGTCTTCACCGTCGGCATCGGCTCGGCTCCGAACTCCTACTTCATGACCGAGGCCGCCGAGCTCGGCCGCGGCACCTTCACCCATATCGGTTCCACCGATCAGGTGGCCTCGCGCATGGGCGAGCTCTTCGCCAAGCTGCAGAACCCGGCCATGACCGATATCGCCGCCACTTTCGACGGCGTGCAGGCGAGCGACATCACGCCGAACCCGATGCCCGACCTCTATACCGGCGAGCCCGTGGTCCTGACCGCCGAACTGCCGACAGACAAACCATCAGGCAAGCTGCAGATCACTGGCAAGACTGGCGCCCAGCCCTGGCGCGTCGAGATGGATATCGCCAATGCCGCCGATGGCAAGGGCCTTTCCAAGCTCTGGGCGCGCCGCAAGATCGACGATCTCGAAGCCCGCTCCTATGAGCGCCAGGACCCGGCCGCCCTCGACAAGGATGTCGAGACGATCGCCATGGCCCACCATCTCGTCTCCCGCGTCACCAGCCTCGTTGCCGTCGACGTCACGCCGTCGCGCCCGGATGGCCAGCCGGTCAGCTCGACCAAGCTACCGCTAAACCTGCCCGACGGCTGGAACTTCGACAAGGTGATGGGTGAGCCTGCCCCTGCTCCGGCTGGCAATGCACCGGATCACGCCATGGCAAAGCCGCAGATGGAATTTGCCGCCGTCGCCAACCAGATGGCCGCCGCCCCGACACCGGGTGCAGCAAACCTGATCGCCCAGCGCTCGGCATCGGTAAAGCTGCCGCAGACCGCGACGCTCGCCGACCGGCAGATCATGCAGGGCCTGAGCATGCTGCTCGCAGCCCTGGCCGCTGCCGGTGGCTTTGCGATCTGGCGCCGCCGCATCCGCGGCGCCTTCCTGGCGGGAGGCCGCTGATGCCCGGCGCACAACGCGGAAGCTGGAACGAGGAAGCGGCCGAGTTCGAACCGCTTCCGAGCTATCTGGAGCTGATGATGGCGAATGCCGCGGCGACGGCGTTTGAGATCGACGCGCCCCGGAAAAGCCTCCTCGCCCGCCTGTCGGCGATGGAGAAGGTGATCGCCGTCGCCATCCTCGGCCTCGGGCTCTACGGCACGGCGCTGATGACCAGCGGCTTCTACATGAAGGGCAAGGCAGAACTCTCGCAGGTACTGCTGAAACGCGCCTTCGCCGCCGAGCTGCGCGGCGAGGATGCCAAGCCCTGGCCCTGGGCCGATTTCACCACAGAGGCCGAAGTCAGCGCCCCGCGCCTCGGCAAGACGGCGATCGTGCTCTCCGGCGCCACGGGCGAAGCCCTCGCCTTCGGCCCGGCCTGGCTCAGCAACACGCCGCAGCCGGGCGAAGAAGGCACCTCCGTCATCGCCGCCCACCGCGACACGCATTTCCGCTGGCTGAAGGATGTGCGCGCCGGAGACGATATCGAGATCACCCGCCGCGACGGCTCCGTCCTGACCTTCAAGGCAACAGATGCCCGTGTCGCCCGCTGGGATGAAAGCGGCATCGACGCCGCGTCAGAGGGCCGCCACCTCGTGCTGACGACCTGCTGGCCGTTCGACGCCACCGAGCGCGGCCCGATGCGCTACATCGTCGAAGCCGAACTGGTCGACAGGATCCAGACCGGCACCGTTCAACCCGGCAACACAAAGCCGTTATCCGGGAGCTAATGAGGTTGAAGCGATCGCCCTCGCGCGCCACCTACCCGCCTGGATGGTAGAACGGGGAGATCATGAACATGCTCAAGGGATTGCGCATCGCTTTGGCGGCAGGCGCCGCATTTGCAACAGCCGGCGCGGCATTCGCCGCCGACAGGGTGCAGACCAAGAAAGTGACGGTCAGCGTCGATACGCTGGCAACCGGGCTCGATCATCCCTGGGCGGTCGAGGTCATGCCCGACGGCGCCTATCTGGTCACCGAACGCCCCGGCAATATCAGGATCATCCGCGACGGCAAGGCATCAGAGCCGCTCGGCGGCGTGCCCGAGGTCAGCGCCCGCGGCCAGGGCGGCCTGATGGATGTGGCGCTCGCCCCGGATTTCGCCCAAAGCCGCATCCTCTATTTCACCGCCGCGATTGCCAATGCCAAGGGATCGGGCACGGAAGCCTTCTCTGCAAAGCTCTCGGCCGACGAGAGCAGGCTTGAGGACGTGAAGCCGATCTTTACCATGGCGAAGTTCACCGGCGGCAACATCCAGTACGGCTCGCGGATCGCCATCGCCAAAGACGGCAGCCTGTTCATCAGCGTCGGCGACCGCGGCAGCCGCGACCGCTCGCAGGATTTCAAGGACGACGCCGGCTCGATCATCCATGTGAATGCCGATGGCAGCATCCCCGCCGATAACCCCTTCCGCGACGGCGCGAAAGCCCTCCCCGAAATCTGGTCTAAGGGCCACCGCAACCCGCAGGGCATCACCTTCGATAGCTCCGACGGCAAGCTCTACACCGTCGAGCACGGCGCCCGCGGTGGCGACGAGATCAACCTGATCGAGCCGGGCAAGAACTATGGCTGGCCCGTCATCACCTATGGCCGTGACTATTCCGGCGCCAAGATCGGTGAAGGAACGGAAAAGGCCGGACTGGAGCAACCCCTCCACTACTGGGATCCCTCGATCGCGCCGGGCGCCATCGCCGTCTATCGCGGCAAGATGTTCCCGGAATGGGATGGCGACATGCTGGTGGCCGCGCTGAAGTTCCAGCTGCTGTCGCGCATGCAGCGCGACGAAAGCGGCAAGTTCACCGCCGAGGAACGTCTGTTCGAGGGCAATTACGGCCGCATCCGCGACGTGACCGTGGCTCCCGACGGCGCCTTGCTGATGGTCACCGACGAAAGCGACGGCGCGCTGCTGCGCGTCTCCCGCGCCGCCAATCAGGACGGCTGATCGCAGATTGGAAATTTCAGTCCGCAGCATCAGCCCCGGCTGATGCGTTCGTTCATTCACGCTTGCTGAAACAAAACCCAGCTGCTAACCACGGCCATCACACCGTGCTCCCCGCAATCGAGGAATGACATGACTCGCGTTCAGGCGAACCTGTTGCTGTTGCTTGCTGCTGCCATCTGGGGCGGCGGCTTCGTGGCGCAGTCGACGGCGATGAAGGAACTCAGCCCGTTCTGGTTCATCGGCCTGCGTTTCGCCGTTGCGACGGCCGCCGTCCTGCCCTTCGTTCTGCTCGAGCGCCGCAAGGCTGCCGTCAAGACCAGCAGGCGCCATCTCGGCCTCTACCTGGCAATCGGCCTTGCCCTCTTCGGTGGCGCCGCGACCCAGCAGGTCGGCCTGCAGACGACGTCGGTCACCAATTCGAGCTTCATCACCGGTCTCTACGTGGTCTTCGTACCCGTCATCGCCGTGCTCTTCCTGCGCCGCCCGCCGCACTGGATCATCTGGCCGGGTGCCGTGATGGCAATCGCCGGCATCTACCTTCTGTCGGGCGGACATTTGTCGGCTCTGACGGTCGGCGATGGCCTGACCGTCATCTGCGCCGGCTTCTGGGCGATCCAGATCACGCTGGCAGGAACGACCGTCAAGGAAACCGGCCGCCCCCTGGCCCTGTCGGCCACGCAGTTTGCCATCACCTCCCTGCTCGCTCTCATCGTCGCCGCGATCTTCGAACCCGTCAGTCTCGACGCCATCATGGGCGCAGCACCCGAGATCCTCTATGTCGGCGTTTTCTCCTCTGGCGTCGCCTTCGTGCTGCAGATCATCGGCCAGCGATATACGACACCCTCGCAGGCGGCGATCTTCCTGTCGTCGGAGGCACTGTTCGGTTCCTCGCTCGCCGCATTGATCCTTGGCGAGACAATCCCCCCAGTCGGCTATATCGGCTGCGCGCTGATGTTTAGCGCTATGCTTGTAGTCGAAGTGGTGCCCGAACTGTCGCGACGCCGCGCCCAGGCGGTCTGAAACCGCATCCACGGCACATCGCCGGAATGATTCGGAATTTTTTTGGGTGGGTCCGAAGACCCGCTCACGTTGTGTTTTTGGGAAAATCTGCTCACAAATTATATTGCAGACGATACAAAACGTTAATCATGTACCCGCGCGGAGCGATTTTTTGCGTTTTGGCGCAAATAGGACACCCGCGGCGACTGTGCTCCTGAGGACACGTTAAAAAACTTTTGCTTGCCAATTCCCAATAATCACAGCAATCTCGCGGCGTTCGGGCATTTTGCGAGCATGGGAAGTCCTTAAGAAAGTGCGCGCCGGAAACGCTAATATTCCGGTCAGCCGGTCTCACAAGATGGGGAATAATCCCACCAAGAGACAGGCCGAGGTAGAGGGGACCTTTTTCTCGAAATTCAAGAACTGCCTGCTAGCGCTCCGGAAGGGGCATAATTGATGCTGCCCGTGTGGATGGCGGGCAGAGAGAAAAGGACCTGACGCATGGCCGAGACTGGCACTGTAAAATTCTTCAATACCGACAAAGGCTTCGGCTTTATCAAGCCGGATAAGGGTGGCGCCGATATCTTTGTACACATTTCTGCCGTTCAGGCTTCCGGCCTCGCCGGACTGACGGAAAACCAGAAGGTAAGCTTCGACACGGAGCCGGATCGCCGCGGCAAGGGACCGAAGGCCGTCAATCTTCAGATTGCTGGCTGAGCCCAAACAAGGCCGTCGAATTCGAGTTGAAGCCCGGCAGAAATGCCGGGTTTTGTTATTCAGCATCCGTTCAGATAGCCGCCACTATCGTCTCAACATCACGGCGCAGGAACCCGCAGCCGTCCTGAAGAGTTTTAAAGGCAGCACTTCCCGCTGTCTTGGAGAGTAGGACAAGATCATGAACACGATCGCAAAGACACTTCTTCTGACGGCCGCAGCCGCCGCTCTCAGCCTTTCCGCTGTCAGCGAAGCTTCCGCCGACAGCTGGCGCCATCACCACAATAACGACGCCTGGGTCGGCGGTGCCGTTGGCCTCGCAACCGGCCTGGTCGTCGGATCGGCAATCGCCAACGCCAACCAGCCGCGCTACTATTATGATGAGCCGCGCTACGCAGAACCGGTTTACGAGCCGGAATACGAAGCCGTACCGGTCTACCGCGCTCCCCCGCGTTACTACGCACCGGTCCGCGCCGGCATCGAGCCCTGGACGCCGCAGTGGCAGCGTTACTGCTCGTACCGCTACCGCACCTTCGATCCGGGCACCGGCACCTTCATCGGCAACGACGGCCGCGAGCACTTCTGCACCGCCGGCTGATCGCCGCCCGATCCGATATAAAGAAAGCGCCGCTCATCGAGCGGCGCTTTTCGTTTGTCAAATGCCCTGCAGGAACGGGTTGTTGCGCCGCTCGTCGCCGATCCGGCTCCCCGGCCCGTGGCCGCATATAAAGCCGACATCGTCCCCCAGCGGCAGCACCTTGTCGCGGATCGACGCCATCAGCTGGTCGTGGTCCCCGCCCGGCAGATCGGTGCGCCCGATCGAACCGTTGAACAGCACGTCGCCGAGATGCGCGAAATTCTGCGCGCGATTGACGTAGATCACATGCCCGGGCGCATGACCCGGCGTATGATAGACCTCGAACTCGTGATTGCCGAACGACACCTTGCCGCCGTCTTCCAGCCAGCGGTCCGGCTCGACATTCTTGAGACCGGTGATCCCGTATTTCAGCTGCTGTGTCTCGATCCGCTGCAGCAGCGGCAGATCGTCCTTGTGCGGACCGACAATATCGATCCCCAGCGCCGCCTTGAGATCCCTGGCGCCGCCGGCATGGTCGAGATGGCCATGTGTCAGCCAGATCTCCTTGATCTTGAAGCCGTTCTCCTCGACCACCTTGACGATCGTCTCGACGTCGCCGCCGGGATCGACCACTACCCCCTCCTTGGTGTCAGGATCGAAAAGCACGGTGCAATTCTGCTGAAACGGTGTCACCGGAATGATTCCGGCCTGTAGCATACCCATTGGCGCCTCTTATGTTCTCTACCCGCCCCTATAGTCTGAATGGCGAGTGACGAAAGCAAGTTTTTATCGGCGCCTCACACCAAAGAGACAGGCTGTAACAACAGTTTATGACGGCGAAAAGCGCCTTTCGCTTCTGTTTTTCCTTTGAAAATCAACAACCTGCAAGAACCTCCCGGCATGGTGGAAACAATAGGCTTACGCCTTTTGGAACCGGATGGTGAACGGTGCGTTTCCAGCCCGGTAAACAAGGAGAAATGCAAATGACCATGACGAGAAACATTTTCCTGGCAGGCGCCGTGCTTGTTGCAAGCGCGGGCTTTGCGCATGCGGAAATGGCCGCCACGGCCATCAACGATCTCAATGTCCGCGCCGGTCCCGGTCCGCAATACCCTTCCGTCGGCATCGCCACCCGCGGTTCGTCGGCCTATCTCGACGGCTGCATCCAGGGCAGCCGCTGGTGCCGCGTCGATGTCAACGGCGTCCGCGGCTGGGTCTATGCCGAATATCTGCAGGTCCAGCATGAAGGCGCCCCTGTCGTCGTCGAGCAGAACCAGACGAGCCTCGGCGTCCCCGTCGTGACCTACGAGACGACGGCGAGCGTCGTTCCCGCCGAGCCGCAGCCCGGCCCCGGTGACGAGCTGCTCGGCCCGGTCGGAGACGTCGATGCGATCACGCCGCCGGCCGAAGTCCGCACCTATATCGACACCACGCCGGCGCAGACCGTGCAGCTCGGCGGTGATGTCGTCGTCGGTGCAGAGGTTCCGGCTGACGTGACCTTCCAGGAAGTCCCGAATTACGAATATCGCTACACCCGCATCAACGACCGCCCGGTGCTGGTCGATCCCAGTACCCGCCGCATCGTCTACGTCTATAACTGAGGCGGATGAGCGATCCGGAATGAAACAGAAAAGGCGGCCGCCTGGCCGCCTTTTCGCATTTCTGTGGACAAGTTTACTGCGAGGCGACTGTCTATCCACCGGCTCCCCGTACACCCAGCCTGTTGATTGTTGTCCCGATTGCGTTTTATCCACTGACGCACTGGGGAAAAATATGCGTTGTATTGGGAAGCGGAGACTGGCCGGGTTCGGGCGAAGACGAGCCTCGGCCCGAGCTCTGCAAGGTCCGGGAGCGCCGAGAGCGGACCGGAACGCATGGGATGAGAAAGGGAAATGACGTGGCGCCACGACAGACCAGCGCGAAAGCGGCCAAGCCTGAGCCGCTGTCCACGCCGATGGAAAACAGCGGCATCATCGACTTCGAAATCATCGAGCTGTTCTTCTTCGCCTATCGCGATTTCGTCTCCGATCCGGACGCCATTCTCGAGAAAAGCGGCTTCGGACGCGCCCATCACCGGGTGGTGCACTTTGTTAACCGTGAACCCGGCATGACCGTTGCTGATCTTCTGGATACATTGAAGATTACCAAACAGAGCCTCGCCCGAGTGCTCAAACAACTGATCGATTCAGGCTATATTAGACAAGTCGCGGGCCCGGAAGACCGGCGCCAGCGCAAGCTTTATCCGACAAAGACGGGGCGCGAACTGGCGCTTGCTCTGGCGGAGCCGCAATCGCGCCGCATTGAGAGGGCATTCGACAATGCTTCTCTTGAAACGCGCGAGAGCGTGAAGGCATTTCTGAGGGGCATGCGGGACAGGCAAACAGCGAAAGCGGACTGAATGGCGGGAAAGACAATCATTTCTGATGATGCGGCGCATCTGCTTGTCGTCGACGACGACACGCGCATCCGTGCACTGCTCAACCGTTACCTCACCGAAAACGGCTTCCGGGTGACCGTTGCCGCCGATGGTGCCGAGGCACAGCGCAAGCTGGCGGGGCTCGATTTCGACCTGATCATCATGGACGTGATGATGCCCGGCGAATCCGGCATCGACGTGACGCGCGGATTGCGGGCGATCAAGAACGTTCCCATCATCATGCTGACAGCGCTGGCAGAGTCCGACAATCGCATCGCCGGCCTGGAAGCTGGCGCCGACGACTATCTGTCGAAGCCCTTCGATCCGCGCGAGCTGGTGCTGCGCGTCAACAACATCCTGCGCCGCAATGCCTCGGATGCGCCGAAGATCGAGCAGATCATGTTCGGCCCCTACACCTTCTCGCTGACCCGCAAGGAGCTGAAGAAGGCGGCCGAAGTGATCCGGCTGACGGATCGCGAACAGGAAATCATGCTGCTCTTTGCCCGGCGCGCCGGCGACACCATCCCGCGCCACGAGCTGATCGGCGACGACGTCGATGTCGGCGAACGCACGATCGACGTGCAGATCAACCGTCTGCGCCGCAAGATCGAGGATGATCCGGCAAATCCTGTCTGGCTCCAGACGGTTCGTGGTATAGGATACAGGCTGAGCATCGATTGATGCTCCGGACGTCAGGATCGCGACAGAGATGGTGACATTCGAAAGCCTGCGGCGCGAAGAGCGCTTGCCCGCCACCGGTTGGAAGTGGTTCACGCGCTTTCTGCGCCGCCGCCTGCCGACGGGCATCTATGTCCGCTCGCTGCTGATCATCATCATGCCGATGCTGCTCCTGCAGTCGGTCGTCGCCGCAGTGTTCATGGAACGCCACTGGCAGATGGTGACGCAGCGCCTGTCGATGGCCGTCACGCAGGACATCGCCGCGATCATCCAGATCATCGATACCTATCCGCAGGATGCCGATTACACGGCGATCACCAAGATCGCCCGCGAGCAGATGAAGCTGCAGATCTCGATCGAGCCTGACGGCGACCTGCCGCCGCCGCGTGAAAAGCCGTTCTTCTCGATCCTCGACGGCATCCTCTCCGATGAGCTCAACGACCAGATCAAGCGCCCCTTCTGGATCGATACGCTCGGCGATTCCAGTCTCGTCGAAATCCGCATCAAGCTCGATGACAAGATTCTACGTGTGCTGACCAAGCGCAACCAAACCTATGCGTCCAACACCCATATTTTCATCGTCTGGATGGTCGGCGCCTCGCTGGTGCTGATCGGCGTCTCGATCCTCTTCCTGCGCGGCCAGATAAGGCCGATCCAGGCGCTGGCGGCTGCCGCCGAGAGCTTCGGCAAGGGACAGAAGGCTGAGAACTTCTATCCGCGCGGTGCCGACGAAGTCCGCCGCGCCGGCCTCGCCTTCATCCTGATGCGAGAGCGCATCGAACGGCAGATCGAGCAGCGCACGGCGATGCTGACAGGCGTCAGCCACGACCTCAGAACCATCCTCACCCGCTTCAAGCTGCAGCTGGCGCTCGCCGGCAACAATCCCGACCTGCAGGGCATGGCCGACGACGTCAACGATATGCAGTCGATGCTGGAAGCCTACATGGCCTTCGCCCGCAGCGAGATCGAAGAGGATGTCGGCGAACTGAAGATCAGCGAGATGCTCGCCAAGATCGAGACCGATTTCGCCCTGCACGAAAAGAGCTTCAGCTATTCGATCGAAGGCGACGACGAGATCGTCGTGCGCCCCAACGCCTTCACCCGGCTGGTCACGAATCTCGCATCGAACGCCCGCCGCTATGCCAGCACGCTGAATATCGAGGCCAAGCATGGCTCCAAATGGCTGACGCTGACCTTCGATGACGACGGCCCCGGCATTCCCGAGAAGAACCGCGAAGACGTCTTCAAGCCGTTCTTCCGCCTCGACGAGGCCCGCAACCTCGATGATTCAGGCACCGGCCTCGGCTTGGCCATCGCCCGTGACATCGCCCGCAGCCATGGCGGCAACGTCACGCTTTCCGACAGCCCGCTCGGCGGCCTGCGCGCCGTCATCCGCGTTCCCGCGTGAGTTTCCGATGAGCAATTTCGAGGCAATGACCTGGCTCAACCCGCCGCCCTCGGCGGAAATCCGCAACGGCGCGCTGCAGGCCCGCTCCGGCGAGAAGACCGATTTCTGGCAAGGCACCTACTACGGCTTCCACCGCGACGACGGCCATTTCCTGCATCAGCAGCGCAAGGGCGATTTCACCGCCGAAGTCACTTTCTCAGGCCGCTACGAAGCGCTCTACGATCAGGCCGGCCTGATGATCCGCGCTGACGAGCGCCGCTGGATGAAATGCGGGATCGAATATACCGACAGCGCCATGCATTTCAGCACCGTCGTCACCAACGGCAATTCCGACTGGTCCGCCTTCCGCATCGACCACGCCTTCGCGCAGATGTCGGCCCGCGTCACCCGCAACGGCGACGCCCTCTTCATCCAGTACCGCACCGATGTCATGACCGAATGGCGCATGGCGCGCCTTGCGTGGTTCGATCCCGCGATCGAAACCTTGATGGTCGGCCCCGCCTTCTGCTCACCGCAACGCACGGACTTCGAGGCAACCTTCCATTCCTTCACGCTGACCGACCCGGTCTCGCGCGATATTCATTGATCGGCTCAGCTGCTGACGTATTTATGGATCAGCGAGTTGATCAGCGTCTGGTAGGGAATGCCTTCCTGCATCGCACGCGACTTCAGCCGCACGAGATCAGCGCGCGAAACGCGCAGCGAAATCTTCTCCCGCTCGTCGTTCATCGTCGACCGGGCCATCGCCTCGATCTCTTTGCGCCGTTCGTCCGTCAAGCCGCTGACGAGCGCCACATCCGACCCCTCGAAGAGTTCGATGAACTCCTCTTCCTCATCATCGAGAAAGGCTCCGACCTTAGGATTTTTTGCCATTGTCATCACCACCCATATACCGCTTCTTAAGAAGACGGCTTGGAAATGCCGTCTTGAGAAACAACGTGCCGTCATCCTGCTGAACATATGGAACGCCATAGACGTAACCATTGCAGAAGACGACCAAAACGCGCTGCCCAGGATACCGGTCGGCATTTGGGTGAGCAACGTCATCCAGCAGCCCGCCGTGATCGATAGCCGCAACGATATCCTCGAAGCAGATGCCGCGATCAGGATGAGCCTTGAGTTGGTTGTTCTTCTCGACGCTCCAAGATAGCTTCATAGAGCAGGTATTGTATAGACAGCGTATACCGTGTCAAATCGGCCAGCGTCGGCGCTACATCAACTTCTTGCCGTTGGGCACCGGCTTGTCCGTTGCCGCCAGTACGATCGCGCCGGCTTCGTCCTCGAAGCCGAGGGTCAGCACTTCCGAGCGGAAAGGGCCGATCTGGCGTGGCGGAAAGTTGACGACGCCGAGGACCTGGCGGCCGACGAGGTTGTCGAGAGTATAGTGCACGGTGATCTGCGCCGAGGACTTCTTGACGCCGATCTCGGGGCCGAAGTCGATCAGCAGCTTGATCGCCGGCTTGCGCGCTTCCGGAAAGGGCGATGCCTCGATGACCGTGCCGACACGGATGTCGACGCGCTCGAAATCGGCATAGGTGATTTCGTCAGCCATGATCCGCCTCAGCCCGCCAGTTCCTGGGCGCGCGTGCGCGCGGCCTCAAGAGCCTCGTCGAACAGCGGCTGCATCCCCTTCTCCGCCATCAATACGGAAAGTGCGGCAGCGGTCGTTCCGCCGGGAGAGGTAACATTCTGGCGAAGCTTGGAAGCGTCGTCGGGGGACTGGTGGAGAAGTTCACCAGCCCCCGCGACCGTTTCCCGTGCAAGACGCATGGCGAGGTCCGCCTGCAGGCCAAGTTTACGGCCTGCCTCAGCCATGCACTCGACGAGATAAAACACGTAAGCAGGGCCGCTGCCCGACAGCGCCGTAACGGAATCGATGTCGGACTCGGCCGGAACCCACTCAACAGGACCGGATACGCGAAGAAGAGAATGAACGCGGTCGCGCTGTTCGGCGCTGACCTTGGCATTGGCGAAAGCACCGGTGACGCCGCGGCCGACCATGGCAGGCGTATTCGGCATGGCGCGAACCATCGCGGCCTCGCCGAGATGCTTCTCGAGGAAACCGAGCGTCTTGCCGGCAGCGACCGAAACCACGACCGTATTCGGCCCGACCGCATGCTTCACCGGCGGCAGCACCGCTTCCATCACCTGCGGCTTGACCGCGATGAACAGCACGCCGGCCTTGAGACCGGCAGGAGCCGCCGTCACATGCGTCGCACCTGCATCCTCGATCGTCTTCATCATTGCCGGCGACGGGCCGGGATCGACGACGACCACGGAGGAGCCGGGGACGCCGTTCTTCAGCCAGCCGGAGAGCATCGCGCCCCCCATATTGCCGGCACCGATGAGAACGATAGGATCTGCAGAGACGCTGGACATGAGAATTACGCTTCGCCGACGGTTTCGAAAAGAACGGCTTCCATCGCCTTGGCGGCATCGAGGCCGGACCAGATGACGAACTGGAATGCTTGATAATAGGCTTCGCAGGTATCGAGCGCGCTCGAAAGCAGCACTTCGACCTGACGGTTGGTGGGCTCGGCGCCGCCTGCGAGCAGCAGCGACTGGCGGAAGATGATGACATCTTCCTGGCGCCACAGGTCGAAATGGCCCATCAGCACCTGGCCATTGATGGCAGCCAGCAGCTTGGTGACTTCGTTGACGCGGTTTTCCGGCACCTTGATATCGAAGGCGCAACCGAGATGAAGAGCTTCAAACTCTTCCATCCAGGAAAAGGAGATGTGGTAATCGGCCCACTTCCCCTCGACCGTCATCGCGATCTCGTCCTCGCCTGACCGTTCAAATGCCCAGTCATTATTGGCGGCGACGTACTCGATCATATCGACCGGGTTCGACTGACGCTCGAATTCCAATTCCATCAGGCTCATGCAGCACCTTCTTGACCGGGATTGAATGCGACTGACTTGGGTCTACACAACACAAGAAAAGACACACGCAAATACCGGAACACCAATTCGATGACCCTTGAACCGCAACCCAGGCTTAACGCAGAAAACCTGCCTGGAGCTTACCGCCGTCCGGTTCGAATCATCATTTAAAATCAGTGTATAATCAGACCGGCGACAAGCCAGCCCCCGGTTGCCTTATTTCCCGAAAGGTACTGTGGACAGCTTCTCGAAATCGGATTCAGGAGGGGGATATAAATGACTCTGCCCATTGGCTTTTTTGGCAGTGTCCACAGGTGGATAAAGGCACCTGATTTTTTGGTCTGAGATGCGGCGTGTCGCAAATGCGCCACACCACATCTTGTAGCAAAACGGGAATTACTTCTTCTTGGCGGCGAGCTGCGCTTCGAGAGCGGCGACTCGTGCCAGCAGCGCATCGTTTTCGTCGCGCGCCTTGATCGCCATCTCGCGCACGGCCTCGAATTCCTCGCGCTTGACGACGTCCATGCTGTTCAGCCAGCGCTCGGCCTGCGCGCTGAAGGCCGTCTCGACCTCCTTGCGCACGCCCTGGGCAGCACCGGCTGCATCGGTCATCAGCTTTGCGAATTCGTCCATGATGCGGTTTGCTCCAGTCGTCATGGCGGTTTTCTCCTTCGCACGACATGTTTCTTCAGGCTCGAAGCCTCTGAAATTGAGGTAGGGCTTCGCCGTTAAGGATGCAAGCGCTTTGCTCTGGATAAGAGCCCGCCTCGCCCTGCACTGCCTCACAATCGACTTGACCGCCTCGTATCGCAACGCCATGGTCCGCGCACATCAACGGGTGGGAAAGCCTTGCCGACTGCAGCCAATCTCATGGCAATCATGCCATTTCCGGATATCGATCCGATCGCCTTTTCGATCGGGCCGCTCGCTATTCACTGGTATGGCCTGGCCTATGTCGTCGGCATCATGCTCGGCTGGTTCTATGCACGCCGCCTCGCCGGCAATGACAGTCTCTGGCCGGCAAACGCCTCGCCGATCACCAAGACCCAGCTCGACGACTTCGTCGTCTGGGCCGCCCTTGGCATCGTGCTGGGCGGCCGCATCGGCTATATCCTCTTCTATGATATGCCGGCAGTGATCGAGAGCCCGATCCGCGCCATCCAGATCTGGAACGGCGGCATGTCCTTCCACGGCGGCATCACCGGCACGACGCTCGCCATGATCCTCTTTGCCCGCAAGAACAACATCCCGATCTGGAGCCTGTTCGATATCGTCGCCGGTGTCGTGCCGATCGGCCTGTTCTTCGGCCGCATCGCGAATTTCATCAATGGCGAACTCTGGGGCCGTCTCGCGGATGTGCCCTGGGCAGTCGTTTTCCCGAGCGGCGGTCCCTTTGCCCGTCATCCAAGCCAGCTCTACGAGGCCGGTCTCGAAGGCATCGTGCTGCTCTCGGTTCTGGCGCTTCTGATCTACGGCTTCCGCGCCCTGAAATCGCCGGGCCTCATTTCCGGCGTCTTCGTCTGCGGCTATGCGCTGTCACGCATCTTCGTGGAATTCTTCCGCGAGCCGGATGCGCAGCTTGGCTATCTGCTCGGCACAGGCTGGCTGACCATGGGGATGGTGCTGTCCTTCCCGATGATCCTGCTCGGCCTCTGGGCGATCGTGCGCGCCCGCCGCCAGGTCGCGCTGCAGAACTAACGCAGACCGGACGTGACCACCATGACCACCGCACTCGGTGAAAAGATCAAGGCGATCATCCAGGCGAACGGCCCGATCAGCGTGACCGATTACTTCTCGCTGTGCCTCGCCGATCCCGAACACGGCTATTATCGGGTCCGCGAGCCCTTCGGCCGCTCCGGCGATTTCGTCACTGCCCCCGAAGTCAGCCAGCTCTTCGGCGAGATGATCGGCGTCTTTATCGTCCACGCCTGGCAGCAGCACGGCACGCCGGCTGGTGTCCGCCTCGTCGAGATCGGCCCCGGCCGCGGCACGATGATGTCGGACATGCTGCGCGTCATCGCCCGCCTCGCCCCGCCGCTCTTCGAGAACATGAGCGTGCATCTGGTAGAGACCAGCGAGCGCCTGCGCGACGTCCAGAGCCAGACGCTGGAAGCCCATGAGGGCAAGATCACCTGGCATAACGATTTCGACGAAGTACCGCCTGGTTTCACGTTGATTGCGGCCAACGAACTCTTCGACGCCATCCCGATCCGCCAGTTCGTCAAGACGCAGACCGGCTTTCGCGAGCGCATGGTCGGCCTCGGCGCGGACGACGAGCTTGTCTTCGCGGCGGGTGTCGCCACCATCGACCCCGCCCTCCTCCCGGATGGCGCCCAGTCGATGCCGGCGGGCACGCTGTTTGAGTTCTCGCCGGCGCGCCAGTCGGTGATGCTCGCCATCTGCGAGCGTCTCAAGGCTTTCGGCGGCACCGCGCTTGCGATCGACTACGGCCACCTCGTCAGCGGCTTCGGCGACACGCTGCAGGCCGTTCGCATGCACGAATTCGACCCGCCGCTCGCCAACCCCGGTGAAGCCGACCTGACGAGCCACGTGGATTTCGAGCATCTTGCCCGCACCGCCGTCGGCGCCGGGCTGCATCTGAACGGCGCCCTGCATCAGGGCGACCTCCTCGTCGGCCTCGGTATTCTCGATCGCGCCGCCGCGCTCGGCCGCGACCGCGAACCTCGCACGCAGCAGATCATCCAGAGCGCCGTGGACCGCCTGGCAGGCTCTGGCGAGGGCCGGATGGGCGAGCTCTTCAAAGCGATGGCGGTCTCCTATCCCGCCGTCGATCTCATGCCGTTCCGTCCGGTGGATTGACAGAGCGCGCCGCCCTGCGCCAACATCCGGCGCAATCAACAATGCTTCACCGGACGATCCGGTGAACAATGAACCCGTTCTAAACACCCCGGAATCGCTGATGCAAAACGCGGCTTCACCCGCACCGATCGAAAGCGCGCTGCTGCAACAGGCGGCGGGCGACGCGATCCGCCATGGCTACTTCACCCGCGAAGGCGGCGTCTCAGAAGGCCTCTATCGCGGCCTCAATGTCGGCCTCGGCTCGAACGACGACCGAGACCGCGTCAACGAGAACCGCAGGCGGGTCGCCGCCTGGTTCGGCCAGCCGCTCGAAAAGCTCGCGACCGTCCACCAGATCCATTCGCCCGATGCCGTCACCGTCGATGCCGATTACGACGGCGACCGCCCGCAGGCCGATGCGCTCGTCACCGCCACACCCGGCATCGTGCTCGGCGTGCTTGCCGCCGATTGCGGCCCGATCCTGTTTGCCGACCCGGAAAACAGGGTCATCGGTGCCGCCCATGCCGGCTGGAAGGGCGCGCTGACAGGTGTGCTCGAAAACACGATCATCGCCATGGAGAAACTGGGCGCCCGGCGCGAGGCGATCGTCGCCTGCCTGGGACCATCGATCAGCCAGGCGAGCTACGAAGTCGGCCCGGAATTCGTCGAGCGCTTTGTCACACAGGATGCTGCCTACGCGCAGTATTTTATCCCGTCGGAAAAACCCGGACATTCGATGTTCGACCTTCCGGGCCTGACGGTCGCGCGGTTGACGAAGGCAGGCGTTCGTGCCGAAAGCGTCGGGCTCTGCACCTATCCGGATAGCGAGCGCTTCTTCTCGTACCGCCGCACCACCCACAACAACGAGCCGGATTACGGCCGCCAGATTTCAGCGATTAGCATCAGGGAGATTTGAGACCATGGCACTGCACTTCGAACGGAGCGAATTCGCAAGCCGCCTCGCCCGCGTCACCGACCAGATGCGCGAGGAGAAGCTCGATGCCCTCCTCATCTTCGCGCAGGAAAGCATGTACTGGCTGACCGGCTACGACACCTTCGGCTACTGCTTCTTCCAGACGCTGGTCGTCAAGGCTGACGGCACGATGGCGCTGATCACCCGCTCGGCCGATCTTCGCCAGGCCAAGCACACCTCGATCCTCGACAACGTCCATGTCTGGGTCGACCGCGTTAACGCCGACCCGACGCTCGACCTCAAGAACCTGCTGGTCGAGATGGACCTGCTCGGCGCCCGCATCGGCGTCGAATACGACACGCACGGCATGACCGGCCGCGTCGCCCGCCTGCTCGATGCCCAGCTTGCGAGCTTCGGCCAGATCAGCGACGCCTCCTATCTCGTCAGCCGCCTGCGCCTGATCAAGAGCCCGGCCGAAGTCGCCTATGTGGAACGTGCCGCCGCACTCGCCGACGATGCGCTCGACCAGGCAATCCGCCTCACCAAGCCAGGCGCCGACGAAGCCGACATTCTGGCCGCGATGCAGGGCGCCGTCTTCAGCGGCGGCGGCGACTATCCGGCCAATGAATACATCATCGGCTCCGGCGCCGACGCCCTGCTCTGCCGCTACAAGGCCGGCCGCCGCAAGCTCGATGCCAACGACCAGCTGACGATCGAATGGGCAGGCACCTACGCCCACTATCACGTAGCGATGATGCGCACGATCGTCGTCGGTGAGCCGACCCACCGCCACCGCGAGCTCTACAGCGCCTGCCTGGAAAACCTGCAGGCGATCGAAACCGTGCTGAAGCCCGGCCACACCTTCGGCGATGTCTTCGACATGCATGCCAAGATCATGGACGAGCGCGGCCTTGCCCGCCACCGCCTGAACGCCTGCGGCTACTCGCTCGGCGCCCGCTTCTCGCCGTCCTGGATGGAGCACCAGATGTTCCATGTCGGCAATCCGCAGCCGATCGAGCCGAACATGTCGCTCTTCGTCCACATGATCATCGCCGATTCCGACAGCGGGACCGCCATGACGCTCGGCCAGACCTATCTGACGACAACAGAGGGGCCGCGCACCCTGTCGCGTCATTCGCTGGACTTCCTCGGCGCCTGAGAGACTTCACCGGCAAGAATCCGGAATTGACACAAGACCATCCCCGCCCGCATAAATCTGGGCGGGGCTGATGCAAATGACGGAAGGAAAGCTGGAAGGATGACGCGATCGTTGACTGCGCCAGCACTTCTTGCATGCTTCGCCAGCCTGCTCGCCGCCTGCAACACGACCGATGCGATGACGCCTCTCGTCGATATCGGCGATTCCTCGATGCCGCCGCGCTCTTCGCCGGTCACCCAGCGCGAAGTCGAGCGCATGGCTGGATCGCAATCCCGCCAGGCCTTTGCCGCCGAACCGCAGGAAGGCTACCACCCCGCCTATAACCAGGCCTACCGCCCCGGCCCCGGCGCACCGCCGACGACCATGCAGGCGCAGGCCGATGCAATGTCGGCGCGGCCGCAAGCCTACCGCGCCCCGGAGGCCGTCGAGAGCGAGCCGCTCTCCAATGCCGAGGCCGAAGAACAGGACATGGGCGACCAGGCGCCGCCGCCGCACCGCCAGCAACAGCAGCCGCAACAGCAAGAGGCGCAACAGGTCGCCGCCATCGATCCGGTGGAGTCGGGCTCGACCCGTGGCAATACCGTCCGCTTCCTGCCGATCATCGGCGCCCCCGTTCAGGCCGTCACGCCGCTCTCGCGCCAGCTCGGCTCCGAGGCGCGTTCGCACGGCCTGTCGATCAAGAGCTCCACCGACAACAGCAGCGACTATATTCTCAAGGGCTATCTCTCCGCCTTCACCGACGAAGGCAATGTGACGGTGACCTATGTCTGGGATGTGCTCGACAGCAGCGGCGGCCGCCTGCACCGCATTCAGGGCGAGGAGAAGGTCCCCTCTGCCGCTCAGGACCCCTGGGCCGGCGTTCCGGCCTCGGTCATGCAGCAGATCGGCACCAAAACCATCGCCGAATTCAACGCCTGGCGCCAATCGCAGGGCGGTTAGCAACAAGGTTTTTACAAATATCAAGCCCTGTGTCGCCTTTACGCTTGCATTCAGAAGCAAGCTGGCTAAAAAGCGCGGCTATCAGCAGACAATAGGCGGGCCAAAATGAAGGTTTTCGCAGGCAATTCGAACCGGCATCTCGCCGAAGCGATCTGCACCTATCTCAATGTGTCCT
Source organism: Rhizobium sp. BG4 (assembly GCF_016864575.1). Lineage (NCBI taxonomy): Bacteria > Pseudomonadati > Pseudomonadota > Alphaproteobacteria > Hyphomicrobiales > Rhizobiaceae > Rhizobium > Rhizobium sp. BG4. The sequence continues at coordinate 3,240,366 of NZ_CP044125.1, read as the reverse complement.
TGGGCAAGGCCAGCGTAAGAAGATTTGCTGACCAGGAAATCTTCGTCGAAGTTCAGGAGAACGTCCGCGGTGAGGACGTCTTCCTCGTTCAGTCGACGTCCTTCCCGACGAACGACCACCTGATGGAATTGCTGATCATGATCGACGCGATGCGCCGGTCCTCGGCACGCCGCATCACGGCCGTCCTTCCCTATTTCGGCTACGCCCGCCAGGATCGCCGCGCCTCCGGCCGCACACCGATCTCCGCAAAGCTCGTTGCCAACCTGATCACCGAAGCCGGCGCCGATCGCGTTCTGACGCTCGACCTGCATGCCGGCCAGATCCAGGGCTTCTTCGATATCCCGACCGACAACCTCTATGCGGTTCCGGTTCTGACGCGCGATATCAAGGCCAATTACGACACCAGCAACGTCACCGTCGTCTCGCCTGACGTCGGCGGCGTCGTGCGCGCCCGCGCGCTGGCAAAGCGCCTCGACTGTCTGCTGGCGATCGTGGACAAGCGCCGCGACCGCCCGGGCGAATCCGAAGTCATGAACATCATCGGCGACGTCGAAGGCAAGGATTGCATCCTGATCGACGATATCGTCGATTCCGGCGGTACGCTTTGCAACGCCGCCGATGCCCTGCTTGCTCAGGGCGCGGCCAGCGTAACCGCCTACATCACCCACGGCGTTCTTTCCGGCGGTGCGGTCACCCGCATCACCTCATCGAAGCTGCGCGAACTCGTGATCACCGACTCCATCCAGCCGACGACGGCTGTGCAGTCGGCCCACAATATCCGCGTCATCACGACCGCCAACCTGATCGGCGAAGCCATCAATCGCACGAGCCAGGAAGAGTCGGTTTCGAGCCTCTTCGACTGACGGTTCCATTCCCAATCAAATCGAAGCGGTGAAGTTGCATTTTGCGGCTTCATCGCTTTTGCCGTTTCGGCTAGTTTCGCCCCGTTGTGATTTGTTTTCGCACGGGGGAGCAGTTTTGACGAAAATCCGAAATCATCTGAAGACTGGCAAGCGGCTGGCGCTGGTGGCGCTCATTCCGCTGTTGGCGGCCTGCACCGTCGAGGTTGACCAGGGCTATTCGCGGCCGCCACCGCGTCCGCGCCCGCCCGAGCCTCAGATGTGCACCATGGAATATGCGCCCGTCTGCGGTGAGCGCGGCGGCCGCACCCAGACCTTCGGCAATGCCTGCCAGGCCCGCAATAGCGGCTTCCGGATCGTCGGCCGCGGCGAATGCCGCCGCGAGCCCCCGCCCTTCCCGCGTCCGGAGCCCGATCGCCCCGGTCGTCCGGATTGGCCAGGTAGCCCAGGCGGCCCGGGCAGGCCCGACCGTCCGGACCGCCCCGAGCGTCCGGGTGGCATCTGCACCCGCGAATACCGTCCGGTCTGCGGCGAACGCGGCCGCCAGCAGCAGACCTTCCCGAACGCCTGCGAAGCAGGCAATGCCGGCTTCCGCATCATCGGCGGCGGCGAGTGCCGCCGGTAAGTCATCCGATCTGAAAGAAGAAAGGCCCGCTCTGAAGCGGGCCTTTTGCTTGATCAGGGCTTGGTCTCTTCGGAGGGCGTCGCCTCATCCGAAGGCGCCGTCTCATCAGACGGTGCCGCGTCATCGGAAGGAGCGGCGGCGTCTCCGGGAGCAGCCTCGTCGGAAGGCGCAGCACCTTCGTCAGCCGCCGGCGCATCCGGTCCCTTGATCTGCTGGCCGTTGACGCTGACGGAGCCGTCGCTCGCGACATCGACATCCCAGCGCTGGGCGCCATCCGCATCCGGCTTGGCAAAGCCCTTGATCATCATCAGGCCGAAGGAGGCCTGGTTGAGATCCGGGTTGGTCTTTGCCAGTTCCTGAACCGCCGCGATGGTCTTGTCGTAGTCGCGCGCCACGATCGAGGCGTGCAGCTTATAGTCCTTCTGCGTATCGACGCGGCCCTCGAGCTCGCCGGACATCTCGACGTCATAGACGCCGGACTTGGCGCTGATCTTCGGGAAATCGACCTTCAGGATACCGCCCGGGAACAGCTTCTCGGCGGCCTGCTGGCCGGCCTTCTCGGTGTCACCCGCAGCCTTGCTGAAATCGACCTTCATGAACTCGTCGCCGAAGGCTGCGAAATCCATGCCGGGAACGCCGAACTGGATATCGAGCGCCTGCGGCAGGAAGGCCGTGTAGCCGGGCGGGATCAGCGCGCTGTCGAGCTTGACGTCGGCCGCATCCATGGCGACGCCGATGCGCGTCGCATTGCTCGGGCCATCGACCGTAAAGTGGTAGCCGAAGGACTTCGCGCCACCGCTGCCGACGGCGCTGGTGACGGCGAGATTGTTGAGCGTGATCGTTTCCTCAAGCGAGGTCAGCAGCGGGAAGGCCTTGCCGAGCATCTCCTTGAGTTTGGTTTCGCTCTCCTTGCTCAGTTCCTTCTGATCGGCGTGATCGAGAACGAAGAGCACCATCTCCTTCAGGTCCTTGGCAGCGATGCCGTTGACCTTGGCGTTGAAATCCAGGCTGTCGGCCGAAAACTGGATCGGCGGCATGTCCTTGCTGCTCACCTGCTCGGCGAACGTCCCGAACCGGCCATTGGCGGCAAAGTCCAGGCGTCCCGCCATCGCGCTGTCGGCGGAGCTCAGCTTGTAGACCATGTCGGCGAAGCTGGCGTTGACGGATTCCGTATCGGTCGTGGAGCTGAACTTCAGATCCTTGGCGCTGAAATCACCCGAGCGCAGGTAGCTGATCGCCGGATCGAAGACGGAAGTGAAATCCATCTGGGCGATCGAATAGGTGAAATCGGAGCGCTTGTCGTCCGGACCCTTGAAATGGCCGGTGACGTTGAAGTTGTTGTTGCCTTCAAGGTTCCACAGGCCGCTGTCCTGCGGCGTTGCGAACATCGTGAACGGCGTCAGGCCCTTGATCTCGAAATCCTGCTTCTTGACCTTGTCCAGGAGCTTGGCGAAATCATAGGTGATCTCGTAGCGCGAGCCTGCCGGCTTGACGGTCACAGGCTGCTTCTTGGCGATATCGCCAGGCAGAAGATGATTCAGATTGTCACGGATCGCATTGGCGCCATCCTGGCTGATATCCGCCGCCGACGCCCCCGTAGCCAAAGCCAGAACAATGGCGCTCGTCGCCGTGATAAGCCTGTGACGCATCTCGATAAACTCCCGTTGCCGCATGAAGGCGCGCATGTGAGATTGCCGCAGGCAAGATGTCAAGCCAGCCTCATCTGCGGGTTGATATTTTCTGTTCAGGCGGCCGCTGCGGGCTTGATGTCATCCACAACGATAACCTCAGGTTGAGGTTCCGCGACCTTGGCGGGCGCTTCGGCGCCGACGATGGTCTCGATGCCGGCGCGCGGCACCGGCTTGCCGAACAGGAAGCCCTGCACCTGAAGGCACCCTTCCCGGCGCAGGAAGTCGATGTGATCTTCGTTCTCGACGCCTTCGGCAAGAACCGGAATGTCGAGACTTGCCGCCAGGATCAGCGTCGAGCGGACGATCGCCGCCGACTGCTTGTTGGTGACAACGCCATCGACGAAGGCCCGGTCGATCTTGATCTTGTCGAACGGGAAGCTCTGCAGCGTCGAAAGCGACGAATAGCCTGTGCCATAATCGTCCATTGCAACCTTGATGCCGAGCGCCTTCAGGCGGCGGATCGCGTGCAGCGCATGCTGGTGGTCGGCGATAATGCCGGACTCGGTGATCTCGATCTCCAGCCGCGATGCCGGCAAACCGGTCTGCAGCAGGATTTCATGGACGATCTGCGGCAGGCGGTGGTCGCTCAGCTGCTGCGGCGCGACGTTGACGGCGATCCGGAGCGGGTTCGTCCAGGTCGCAGCCTCGGCGCAGGCGCTGCGCAGCACCCATTCGCCGAGCTCCAGAATGAAGCCGTTGCGCTCGGCGATCGGAATGAATTCCATCGGCGGAATATAGCCGCGCACCGGATGCTTCCAGCGCAGCAGCACCTCGAAGCCGACCACTTCGCGCGTCATCGTATCGTTCTGCTGTTGATAGAAGAGCTCGAACTCGCCGCGCTTCAGGCCATCACGCATTTCCATCGCCAGCGCATTCCGCTCGCGCGAGATCTGGTCCATCGATGCATCGTAGAAGCAGATGCTGTTGCTCGAGGTCGATTTCGCCCGGTACATGGCGATATCGGCCTGCGACAGGAGATCATCGATCGTACCCGCCTGCCCCGGGAAAGTGGAGATGCCGATGCTGGTGCCGACGGAAAGCGTCTGCCCCTCCCAGGAAACCGGTTCGGCGATGACATCGATGATCCGCTGCGCCAGCGAAGTGGCATCGGCGCGGATGAAATACTTGCTCATGACCGCCACGAATTCGTCGCCGCCGACGCGGGCCACGAACAGCATGTCATTGCTCAGATGCATCAGCCGGTCCGCAACCGCGCGCAAGACGGCATCGCCGGCCGCATGGCCGTGAACGTCGTTGATTTCCTTGAAGCGGTCGAGATCGAAAGACAACACCGCAATATTCGCAGTCATGTCCTTCGGGCGCTTGGTCAGCGCCGTGACATGCTCGTTGAAGGCCGCGCGGTTCGGCAGGTTGGTCAGCGGATCATGCAGCGACAGGTGACGGTAGCGCTCGACGGCCGCCTGGCTGGTCTGCAGGTCGATGACATAGGTGGAGGCACCAAGCGCGAGGATGACCACCATGACGGCGAGAACCAGGCCGGTCATGATGCCGACCGAGATCAGCTCGCCGGTGACCGGGATGGCGCTGTCGGGAACGATCGTCAGCCCGGCCATGCCGGTGAAATGCGTCAGCACGATCGCCAGGATCAGCGCCAGCGCCGAACCATGCTTGCAGAAACGGGTGACCGGCCGGGCGACGCGATTGGTGGCGATCGCACCGAAGATCGCCGCCGCAATCAGCGACGCCACGACATAGGGCTCGCTCCAGACCATGTGGCCGGCAACCTTGTAACCGGCGATCCCGACATAATGCATGCAGGCGATACCGAGACCGACAATCGCGCCGCCCGCTTCGATGAGCGCGCTCTTCGGCGTCAGTGCCGCGATCGAAAAGCCGATAACGCTGGCGGCAATACCGATAAACAGCGACAGCAGGGTCAGTTCCGGCTCATAGCCGTTGGTCGCCGGCGACTGATAGCCCAGCATGGCGACGAAATGCGTGGTCCAGATCGTCGAGCCGCCAACGAAGCCCGAGAGGAACAGCCAGTTATACTTCTGCAATCCCTCGGTCCGGCGTACCCGGCTGAAAAGCCGCATCGTCAGCACTGAGCCCAGCAGGCAGATCACCGTCGCAAAGACGAGATGCGGCAGGCTATGTTCGACTGTGATGCAGGAAATGATACGCAACATGGAAGTGACCGAGATTGAAACCGTGATCACCTATAGATATTCGCATGGTAGGATTCATTAATTGGCTTTTGGAATGCGATTCCTTGGTTAAACAAACGTCAGATTTTACAACCACGCCAAAGAAAGCCACAACTACAAGGGCAAGAGGCTTCTGTGCCCTGCCCAGCTTGCGTTTCCGCCGCACATAGACTATAGCGCACGCGTCCGCACAGACACCCTTGGAGGCAATGCGGATGAGGCCGCCGAAAGGCACCTCCAGTTCCTGCCCGGCAGATGCCGGATTTGAACTCTCCATATAACCTCGAAAGGAAATGCCATGAGCCACGACACTTACGAGCTCAAGGCCGAGGCGCGCGAACGGGTTGGTAAGGGGTCCGCCCGTGAACTTCGCCGCAACGGTTTGATTCCCGCTGTCATCTACGGTGACAAGCAGGCCCCGATTTCTATTACGCTCAACACCAACGAGGTGACGAAGCGTATCCATGCCGGCGGTTTCATGACCACGGTTGCCACGATCGACGTCGGCGGCAAGAAGTACCAGGTTCTCCCGAAGGACTACCAGCTCGACCCGGTTCGTGACTTCACGATGCACGTGGACTTCCTCCGCGTTTCCGGCAACACGCAGGTTACCGTCGAGATCCCGGTTCACTTCATCAACGAAGAGAAGTCCCAGGGTCTCAAGATCGGTGGCGTTCTCAACATCGTTCGTCACGAAGTCGAAGTTCACTGCCCGGCAAACGCGATCCCGGAATTCTTCAATGTCGACCTGAGCGGCAAGAAGATCGGCGACAGCATCCATATCTCGGAAGTGACCCTGCCGAAGGGCGTTACCACGGTTATCGACCGTGACTTCACGATCGCCACCATCGTTGCTCCGGCAGCTGGCGTCGAAGAAGCCGCCGAAGAAGGCGACGCTGAAGCCTGATAAGCTTCCTATCAATTTGTAAAGCATAAGGCCCGCTTTCCACCCGGAAGGCGGGCCTTTTCATTTGCTGGCTACAACCGTTTCAGCAAGCTTTAACACATTCATGGAAGCATTCTCCCCAAAGTTATTGCCATACCGCCGTATATTAGAAGAGACGGCCGAAGAAGAAGCGGCCGGGAGAAAACGGAACAATGAATAATTCCGTTGAAAATAGGTTTTTTGCGATCGTTTGCGGCGCGCTACTTGTATTTGTAGCCCCACTCTTCGTGCTTTTCCTTTTCCTCTCCTCCGAACGCGCCGACAAGGAAATCCGCGACCATATTTCCGTGTTGCTGGTCGCCAATTCGCAGGCGCTCGCCAAGCCGCTTTGGGATCTCGACGAAGACAGCGTCACGCAGATCTCCGCGACGATCGTTTCCCAGGGCGCCATCGTCAAGGTCGAGGTCCGCGACCAGTCCGGCCAGCTCGACGTCACCCAGAGCACCATTCCGAAGTCCTTCACCGGCGAGCTCGAGCAGGTCTCGCGCGCCATCATCTACAACAATGTCGATGGCCCGAAGAACCTCGGCAGCATCTCCGTCTACTATCCGAAGCTCGGCCTTTTCGCCGGTCTGAAGCATGAGGAAGTGGTCTTCATCTCGATCTTCCTTTTCGCCGTGCTCGCCGTCTTCGGCAGTGCGCTGATCGGCAACCGCATCTTCGTCATCCAGCCGCTGATGCGCCTGATCGCCGCTATCGAGGCCACCAGCCAGCTCGGCTCGCGCCACCATGTCGACTGGCAGTCCGGCGACGAGATGGGCCGCCTCGCCAGCAGCTTCAACGACATGCAGACCAAGCTGGAGCGCGAGGAAAAGGAGCTGAAGCTCGCCCACCGCCGCGCCACCGATATCTACGACCTGACGCCCGCCATGCTCTTCTCGCTCGACGAGGAAGACCGCATCACCGCCGTCAGCGACTACTGGCTGGTCGCCACCGGTTACAGCCGCACTGACGCTGTCGGCCGCAAGTTCGCCGAACTCGTGACAGCCGATACCCGCGAGATCTTCCTGTCGCGCCGCAACACCGCCGAGGAAGGCGCGCTCGACGTCACCGTCAAGTTCAGATGCGCCGACGGCCGCGTCATCGACGTGCTGGTGCTGGAATCCAACGCCGCCACCGGCGGCACCGACAAGCTGTCGCTTTCCGTCATGACCGACGTGACCGAGCTCAAGGCCTCCGAAGACCGCAATCACCGCCAGGCGATCACCGATCACCTGACCGGCCTCCTGAACCGCCAGGGCTTCGAAGCCGTGCTCGACCGCAAGATTGCCGAAGCCGATGCCGCAGGCCAGGAACTCGCCTGCCTCTTCGTCGACCTCGACCGCTTCAAGTGGATCAACGATAATATGGGCCATGCCGAGGGCGACCGTGCGCTGCGCGAACTCGTCGACCGCTTCAAGACCCATCTGGCACCGTCCGATGAGGCCGCGCGCCTCGGCGGTGACGAATTCGCCATCCTGCTGCCGGCCGCCGATGCCGAAAAGCGGGCGCGCGCCATGTGCGACCAGATCGCCACCATATTCGACACGCCGTTCGGCCCTGACCTGCATCTCAGCGCCAGCGTCGGCGTCGCCATCTATCCGCGCCACGCCGCCAATGCCTCCGAGCTGCTGCAGAAGTCCGACATGGCGATGTATGCCAAGAAGCGCGACGGCAAGAATGGCGCCCGCCTGTTCGATGCCAGCATGCTCGACAAGGCCCGCGGCCGCGCCGAGATCGAAAGCTGCATCGAGGCCGGCCTCGCCGAAGACTGGTTCGAAGCCTATCTGCAGCCGATCGTCGGCCTGACGCATGGCAACATTGCCGGCTTTGAAGCGCTGCTGCGCCTCAACCACCCGCAGAAGGGCCTGATGCCCCCTGCCGAGATCATCAACGTTGCCGAAGAGACCGCCAAGATCGTGCGCGTCGGCAATGTCATCATGGAAAAGGCGATCGCCAATCTCGCCCGCATCTCCCGCATCTCGGGCATGCAGGACACCTATCTGGCGATCAACTTCTCGCCGTTGCAGTTCGAGGCAGCCCTCCCCTCGCGGCTCGCCGGCCTGCTCGGCCGCCATGGCATCCGCCCGGAACGCATCGTCGTCGAAATCACCGAAGCCGTGCTGATGCACGACAACCCGCAGATCCGCATGATCGTGACGGAGCTGCGCCGCTTCGGCTGCCGCATCGCACTCGACGATTTCGGCACAGGCTACTCGTCTTTGAGCTACCTCAATCGCTTCCCGGTTGATATCATCAAGATCGACCAGTCGTTCACCCGCGCGATCAACGACGCCAACGACAATGTCGGCCACAAGAGCCGCATGCTGATCGAGGCGATCACCACGCTGTCGCACAAGATGAACTGCACTGTGATTGCCGAAGGTATCGAGACCGAAGAGGAATGCCGCACGCTGCAGCAGATGGGGCTGGACTATGGACAGGGCTATCTCTTCCACAGGCCGCAGACTGCAGCGCAGCTGATCGAGAAACTGAGCGGTGTGATCCCCTTCGTGGCGCGTGCCTCATAAAACCAACGACGGAGCCATGCGAATGAAAAAGCTGCTGCTTCTCGCCTTTCTGATGTTGCCCACAGCAGCTGCCGCCGAGACGGTGTCCTTCTTCACGGAAGAATATGCGCCGTTCAACTACCGCGACGGCAAGGTGATCAAGGGCGCGACCGTCGAGCAGGTCGAAAAGGTGATGGCCGATATCGGCGTCGATTATACGCTGGAGCTGGTTCCCTGGGCGCGTGCCTATGGCATGGCGCAGACGACGCCGATGACCTGCGTCTTCGCCACCGCCCATAACAGCACCCGCGATCCGCTGTTCAAGTGGATCGAGCCCCTGCTCGTCGACCGCAACATCCTGATCACCAAGACCGGTTCCGGCGTCAAGGCTGATACACTCGACGAGGCCAAGCAATATACGGTCGGCACCCAGCGCGAGGACTATACGGAGACGACGCTGAAGGAGAAGGGCTTCACCAAGCTCGACGTAGCCAGCGACTTCAACGCGACGCTGCGCAAGCTGCTGGGCGGCCGCATCGACATGATGCCGATCTCCGAGCTCTATTTCGACAAGCTGAAGCAGGAACAGCCGCTGGAGATGGTGACAGTGCTGTCGACCCAGCCGATGGGCATCGCCTGCCAGAAGGATTTCCCCGACGATCTCAGGCGCAGGATGCAGGTCGCCCTCGACAAACTGATCGCCGACGGCACGCAGCGGCAGATCTTCCAGAAATACGGCCTCACTCTGCTGCACTGAGGCGCATTCGCCCCTTAGCGCTTGACTTCGTGCCCGTTTCGCGGTGGTGAAACGGGCATCATCGTTTCAAGGAATGGATTGGCTATGCTGATCATCGCGGGTCTCGGCAATCCCGGCAGCAAATATGCCGGCAACCGGCACAATATCGGCTTCATGGCGCTCGATGCCATCTACCGCCGCCACAGCTTTTCGCCCTGGTCGAAGAAGTTCAAGGCCGAGATCGCCGAAGGCGAGCTCGAGGGCGAGAAGGTGCTGCTGATTAAGCCGCAGACCTACATGAACCTCTCGGGCGAATCCGTCGGCGAAGCCATGCGCTTCTACAAGCTGCAGCCCTCCGACCTCGTCGCCATCTATGACGAACTCGACCTGGCGCCCGGCAAGGCGCGGCTGAAGACCGGCGGCGGCCATGGCGGCCATAACGGCATCAAGTCGCTCGACGCCCATTGCGGCCGCGAATACCGCCGCCTGCGCCTCGGCATCGGTCATCCCGGTGTCAAGGAAATGGTGCAGCATCATGTTCTCGGCGACTTCGCCAAGGCCGACCAGAGCTGGCTGGAACCGCTGCTCGACGCCCTGGCCGATAATGCCGGTATGCTGGTGCGCAATGAGGATTCACAGCTGATGAACAAGCTGGCGCTCGCCGTCGGCGGCAAGGCGGAAGAGGAAAAGCCGAAGGCCGAGAAGAAGCCTGCGGCGAAATCCCATATCCATCAGGCCCGCAACCACAACCAGCCGAAGATCCTGCCGGCCACCGGCCCGATGGCCGAGATGCTGAAGAAACTGCTCGGCAACAAGGGCGACTGATCACATGAGCGAAGCGCTGGCCATTCGCACCGCCGGGGCCGGCGACCTCGCCGCCCTGCTCGCGCTCTATGCCGAACTGAACCCGTCCGATCCGCCGCTGGAACCAGCTGTCGCCGAAAAGCAGATGGATGCCATCCTCGCCCAGCCCGGCATGCAGATCTTCATCGGCTTTTCAGGTGAGGAAGCCGCAGCAACCGTCACCCTCTCGGTCATCCCCAATTTAACGCGCGCAGGCGCCCCCTACGCGCTGATCGAAAACGTCGTGACGCTGTCGGCCCATCGCAAGAAGGGCTATGGCGCCGCGCTGATCGCCCATGCGATCGAAACCGCTTGGCAGGCCGGCTGCTACAAGGTGATGCTGCTGACCGGCTCGAAAACACCGTCGACCCTGCGCTTCTACGAGAACTGCGGCTTCACGCAGGACAAGACCGGCTATCAGGTTCGCCGCCCCGCCGGCCGCTGACACCTATAGGCCGATGCTGTGCAGCCGGTAGAGAAAGAGGTTCCACAGCGCCGAAAACCCGCTGTCGATCATCCAGGCAATCGCGCCCGAGGCTCCCGGCGAAAACAGCATGACCAGCAGACCGCCGACTGTGCTCAGCATCACCGAGATCCGGAAATTCTTCAGGCTGTCTAGCCGGTAGTAGCCGTTGTCGTCATATTCGGTGCCGAACAGCAGGTCGGGAAGATTGTAGCCGCTGGAGAGCGGCAGATCCATCAGCGGCCTGTCGGTGATGCGATCGGGCAGCACGTTGAACACCGCCCGGCAGACATGGCCGATGGCACCGAGCAGCGCAAAGATCGCCGCCGCCACGAAATAATGCCAGGTCGCCGCTTCAGCAGGCATGAGCGCCTCCTCGTTTCGCCTATCCTGCGGCAAAACAGCGGAGATCCGATGAAGAGGACTGGTTAAGAGATCGCCAAACTATTCTTCCGGTTCGGCCGTCAGCATCAGCGGAAAGCCCGCTTCTTTGGCATAGTCCATCGCCTCCTTGACCTTGGTCTCGGCGATATCCTTGGTACAGACGACCACAACGCTCGACCCCATCTTGTGGGCGGTCAGCATGATCCTGTAGCCGGCCCCTTCGCTCATCTTGAACACAGCCTTCAGCACCATGGTGACGAATTCACGCGGCGTATAATCGTCGTTGAACAGCATCACCTTGTAGAGCTTCGGCTTTTCCAGCTTTGGCTTGATCTTGGTTTTTGGCTTCAAGACAACGTCGTTGTCACTCATGGGAAGTCCACCGTCGATGATAGGGGGTGTGCGACTGCACAGTTGTTAATTTGGCCGAAGCGCTTTGCAATTCAAGCCTGATTTAGCCCGGGCAACCGCTATCTCTTGCCTGCCCAACCTTCTTCGATAGCCTTGTTAAGCTCATCGATTGTATAGCGCTTACCTGTCGTGTTCTCCAACATACCAAAAATGGCCTCGATCGGCAGCTTCCTATTGTCAGGCTCGATTTGACGCTCCTTGGCGCCAGCGTCGACTATCGAAAATCCGCCCGGCTGGAGAGTAAGTTCAATTTCGTCTCCCGGTCCAATGCCGAGATGCTCAAGGATTGCTTGATCGAGAGTGATCTGGTTCTCAGCGGTAACTTTCAGGCGCACCATCAGATCACTCCTACCCCCGCAAAAGTAAGGCAAATCCGCCTTACCGGCAAGGTTGATGCCCCGCAGATCATCGCAAGTCTTGACCGCGGGGCGCCATTCCCCCATAGGCAAGGCAACGATTTCAGCGAATACGGACATTCAGCCATGGGCTTCAAATGCGGTATCGTCGGTCTGCCGAATGTCGGCAAGTCGACCCTCTTCAACGCGCTCACCAAGACGGCGGCGGCGCAGGCGGCAAACTATCCCTTCTGCACGATCGAGCCGAACACCGGCGAAGTCGCCGTTCCCGACGCGCGCATGCAGAAGCTGGCGGCGATTGCCGGCTCCAAGGAAATCATCCCGACCCGCATTTCCTTCGTCGATATCGCCGGCTTGGTGCGCGGCGCCTCGAAGGGTGAAGGTCTCGGTAACAAGTTCCTCGCCAACATCCGCGAAGTCGATGCCGTGGTGCATGTGCTGCGCTGCTTCGAGGACGACGACATCACCCATGTCGAAGGCCGCATCAATCCGGTTGGAGACGCCGACACGATCGAGACCGAGCTGATGCTCGCCGACCTCGAAAGCCTGGAGCGCCGCGTCGAGCAGACCCGCAAGCGCGCCGCCAGCAAGGACAAGGATTCCGTGGCGCAGCTGCCGATCATGGAAGCCGTGGTCAAGCTCCTCAACGAGGGCAAGCCCGCCCGTCTTCTCCTGAAGACGCTGGCGCCCGAGGAAATCGAGATCCTCAAGGGCCTCAACCTCCTGACCTCACATCCGGTCCTCTACGTCTGCAACGTCGCCGAGGCCGACGCCTCCACCGGCAACGAGCACACCAAGGCCGTCGCCGAAATGGCCGAGAAGCAGGGCGCCGAATGCGTCATCATCTCGGCCGCGATCGAATCCGAAGTGGCGCAGCTGCCGGAAGAAGAATCCAAGGAATTCCTCTCCGCGCTCGGCCTCGAGGAGGCCGGTCTCGACCGCCTGATCCGCGCCGGTTACCACCTGCTCGACCTGATCACCTATTTCACCGTCGGTCCGAAGGAAACGCGCGCTTGGACGATCGTGCGCGGCACCAAGGCCCCGCAGGCCGCCGGCGTCATCCACACCGATTTCGAACGCGGCTTCATCCGCGCCTTCACCATCGGCTACGACGACTACATCGCCTTCAAGGGTGAAGTCGGCGCCAAGGAAGCCGGCAAGGGCCGCGACGAAGGCAAGGAATATATCGTTGCCGACGGCGACGTGATCCACTTCCGCTTCAACACGTAAGCGTCCGCGCTTTAGCAGGCGTTCGCGCGATCGCTGGGAGGGCGAAGCGAAATGAAGCTAGCATTTGAAGACTTCGAACCGGGCCGCAGCTTTCCGCTCGGCCCGATTCCGGTGACGGCCGAAGAGATCATCGAGTTCGCCACCGAGTTCGACCCGCAGCCGATGCATACGTCCGAGGCCGCCGGCAAGGCCAGCATCCTCGGCGGTCTCGCCGCCTCCGGCTGGCATACGTCGGCGCTGTTCATGCGGATGATGGCCGAGGGCTACCTGCTGAATTCCTACTCGCAGGGCGCCCCCGGCATCGATCTGATGGAATGGAAGAAGCCGGTGCTGGCCGGTGATACGCTCTCCGGCCGCTCGATCGTGCTGGAATCCCGGCTGATGCGCTCGCGCCCCGGCATCGGCATCGCCCGTTTCAAGCACGAGATCGAGAACCAGCGCGGCGAGCTCGTCTGCTACTCCGAAAACTGGATCATGTTCAGCACCCGCGAAGCGGGGGAGACGCGCGCATGAGGATGACCGAGCTCTACACCGTCGGCGAAAAGATCGAGATCGGCAGCTATACCTTCACCGAGGAGCGGATCGTCCATTTCGCCACCCGCTTCGATCCGCAGCGCTTCCATGTCGACCGTGAGGCCGCAAAGCACACGCTGTTCGGCGATCTCTGCGCCTCCGGCTGGCACAATTGCGCCGCCTGGATGCGGACCTTCCTGGATTACTGGATGGCGCAGAGCGTGCGCCTTGCCAAGGAGGGGCTTGCCGCCCCGAAGCTCGGCCCCTCGCCCGGCTTCGAGAAGCTGCAATGGCTGAAGCCCGTCTTCGTCGATGAGACGATCGCCTATTCGGTGACCTTCCTCTCCAGCCGCCCGCTCGCATCGCGCCCGGGCTGGCATCTGAACAAGATCCTCAACGAGGGCGTCAACCAGGACGGCGTCCCGGTGATCCGCTTCGAAAGCAGCGTCCTCGAATTCGAATAGAAAGACAATGCCGGGCGTCAGTGCCCGGCAAATTCCACCAGCGTATGAACATCGACGCCAAGCTCTTCGAGCTTCTTGCGGCCGCCGAGATCCGGCAGGTCGATGACGAAGCAGGCGCCGACCACTTCGGCGCCGATCTGGCGCAAGAGCTTGGTCGCACCGACGGCCGTGCCGCCCGTGGCGATCAGGTCGTCGACGAGAATGACCTTCTCGCCCGGCTGCACCGCGTCGCGATGCATCTCCATTTCATCGACGCCATATTCCAGGCTGTAGGCGATGCGCACGGTCTCGTGCGGCAGCTTGCCCTTCTTGCGGATCGGCACGAAGCCGGCCGACAGCTGGTGCGCCACTGCGCCGCCGAGGATGAAGCCACGCGCCTCCATGCCGGCGATCTTGTCGACCTTCAGGCCCGCATAGGGCTGCACCAGCTCGTCGACGGCGCGGCGGAAGGCGCGCGGATTGCCGAGCAGCGTGGTGATGTCGCGAAAGATGATGCCGGGCTTGGATAGTCCGTAATGGAGCGGATGCTGGCGGCAAGCTCCGAGGCAATGGTGTTCATGGAAAGTCCGTCTGTCTGCGAGGGCACAAAGAGGCTGCACCCTATCAATTGCCCGAGGCGGAACCAACAAAAAAGGCGGCCCGGAGGCCGCCTTTTGCAATCGGTATCGAACCCGCTCAGTGGTCCTTGCTGGCGTAGACAGAACGCTTCGTCAGGAAGATGAGACCAGAGAAGATCAGCAGGAACACCATGACCATGAAGCCGGTGCGCTTGCGCTCTTCGAGATGCGGCTCTGCAGCCCACATCAGGAAGGCCGAAACGTCACGCGAATACTGGTCGACGGTCTGTGGCGAACCATCGTCATAGGTGACCTGGTCGTCGGAGAGCGGCTTCGGCATCGCGAAGGCTGCAGCGGCATGGAAGTACGGGTTGTAGTGCGCACCAGCCGGAACCTGGAAGCCAGCCGGCGGATCCTGGTAGCCGGTCAGCAGCGAATGGATGTAGTCCGGGCCGCTTTCCTGGTACTGGGTGAAGATATCGAAGACGAACTGCGGGAAGCCGCGCTCGACTTCACGAGCCTTGGCGAGCAGCGACATGTCCGGCGGAGCCGCACCGTTGTTGGAGGCTGCAGCCGCTTCCGCATTCGGATAGGGCGACGGGAAGTGGTCGGACGGAACAGCCTTGCGGGTGAACATTTCACCGTTGGCATCAGGACCGTCCTGGACTTCGTAATTTGCCGCGAATGCCTTCACCTGCGCGTCCGAGTAGCCGAGGTTGCTCAGCATGCGGAAGGGCACGAGGTTCATCGAGTGGCAGGCAGAACAGACTTCGGTGTAGACCTTCAGACCGCGCTGCAGCTGGCCCTTGTCATAGTGACCGAAGGGACCTGCGAAGCTCCACTTTTCCTCGGTCGGCTCCTTCAGGGGATAGTGCGGGGTCGCGCTTTCCTCGTGATGGGCCGGAGCTGCACCGGCGGCCGGTGCTGCATCCTCGGCGAAAGCAGCGCCGGCAAAAGCGGCGACGGCTGCGAGCGACAGAATGCTTGTAACAAGCTTTTTCATGTTTCTATTTCCTTCCGCCGCTCGATTATGCCTTGGCCGCAGACTTGGCACGCTTCTCAAGCACCGCTTCAGTGATCGAGTTCGGAATGCGGCGCGGCGTCTCGACGAGACCAAGCACCGGCATGGCGACCAGGAAGAAAGCGAAGTAGAGCAGAGTGCAGATCTGCGAGATGGTGGTGAACAGGCCTTCGGCAGGCTGGGAACCGAGCCAGCCCAGGATGATCGCGTTGATCACGAACAGCCAGTAGAACAGCTTGTACCACGGACGGTAAACGGCCGAACGGACCTTCGAGGTGTCGAGCCACGGCAGGAAGAACAGCACGATGATCGCGCCGAACATCACGAGGACGCCGCCGAGCTTGGAGTCGATCGGACCGACATTGAAGGTGATCGAGCGCAGCATCGCGTAGAACGGCAGGAAGTACCATTCCGGAACGATGTGAGCCGGGGTCTTCAACGGGTCAGCCGGGATGTAGTTGTCGGCGTGACCGAGGAAGTTCGGCAGGTAGAAGACGAAGTAGGCGTAGACGAGCAGGAAGATCGAAACGCCGAGCGCATCCTTGAGCGTTGCGTAAGGCGTGAAACGGACGGTGTCCGTCTTCGTCTTGACTTCGACGCCGGTCGGGTTCGTCTGGCCGGTGACGTGCAGCGCCCAGATGTGCAGGATAACAACGCCTGCGATCATGAAGGGCAGCAGGTAGTGCAGCGAGAAGAAGCGGTTCAGCGTCGGCTGATCGACTGCAAAGCCGCCGAGCAGGAACTGCTGGATCCACTCACCCACCAGCGGGAAGGCCGAGAAGAAGCCGGTGATAACGGTCGCGCCCCAGAAGGACATCTGACCCCAGGGCAGAACGTAGCCCATGAAGCCCGTCGCCATCATCAGGAGATAGATGACAACGCCGAGGATCCAGAGGATTTCGCGCGGTGCCTTGTACGAGCCGTAGTAGAGGCCACGGGCAATGTGCAGGTAGACGGCAACGAAGAAGAACGATGCGCCGTTGGCGTGCATGTAGCGCAGCAGCCAGCCGTGGTTGACGTCACGCATGATCTTTTCAACCGAGTTGAAAGCGATCGACGTGTCGGCGGCGTAGTGCATGGCAAGCACGATACCGGTCAGGATCTGAACGACCAGCATGACCGAAAGCATGGCACCGAAGGTGTAGGCATAGTTCAGGTTACGCGGAACCGGGTATGCAACGAAGCTGTCATAGATCATACGCGGCAGCGGAAGGCGCGCGTCGATCCATTTTTCCAAGCCGGTTGATGGCTCGTAGCTGGAATGGCCACTCATGTATCAGTCTCCCCTCAACCGATCTTGATCTTAGTGTCGGACACGAACGAAAAGGTCGGAATCGCCAGGTTCTGCGGCGCCGGACCCTTACGGATGCGGCCGGCCGTGTCGTAGACCGAACCATGGCAGGGACAGAACCAACCGTTATATTCGCCGGCCTGACCAAGCGGCACGCAGCCGAGATGGGTGCAGGTACCGATCATGACAATCCAGTTTTCCTTGCCCTTGCCGCCCGAGCGGTCGATGCCGGTCGCCTGAGCGTCTGCAGGAAGGTTTGCGTTGCGTGCAACCGGATCCTTGAGGTCTGCCATCGGCGTATCGTCGGCAGCCTTGATCTCTTCCGGCGTACGGTTGCGGATGAAGATCGGCTTGCCGCGCCACTTGACCGTCAGCGACATGCCGGGCGTCAAGCTTGTAACGTCGACTTCGATCGACGCCAGTGCCAGCGTCGATGCATCCGGGCGCATCTGATCGATGAACGGCCATGCGACCGAAACAGCGCCGACTGCACCCGCCATACCTGTGGTGAGATAAAGGAAATCACGGCGAGTGGGCTCTGCTGAAGCCCCGCTTGTCGTATCGTGTTCGCTCACGGCTAAACCATCCTCTGCGAATTTTTGCGGAATTCCGCCCTGCCCCTCTCGACGGCGAATCAGTCAAAGACACAATTCGGCCATAGATTCCCCGCCAATCCGGCGCGTTCTATGCTTGATCGCAAATTATGTCCAGCCTTGACAAGGGGCTGACGGCACAATGTCGCGGGAATTTTCAGATGAAATTTTCAAGTCAATCCGCAGGCTTCGCGGGTTTGCAGGGCGTTTGCGCCTAAGGTCTAGACCACGCTCGCCTCACGCCCGCTTTGCGCCCCGGCGTCCCCATCATCCGACGCGAGGAACCCGCCCGACTGGCGCGCCCACAGCTCGGCATAAAGCCCGCCCCTCTCAATCAGTGCCTCATGCGTGCCTTCCTCGATGATTTTGCCCTGATCGACGACGATCAGCCGGTCGAGGGCGGCGATGGTCGAGAGCCGGTGGGCGATGGCAAGCACCGTCTTGCCGTCCATGATCCGGTTGAGGTTCGACTGGATCGCCTCTTCCACTTCCGAATCCAGCGCCGAGGTCGCCTCGTCGAGCACCAGGATCGGCGCGTCCTTCAGCATCACCCGGGCAATGGCGATGCGCTGCCGTTGGCCGCCGGAGAGTTTGACACCGCGCTCGCCGACATGGGCGTCAAAGCTCTTGCGGCCGTTCTGATCCTGCAGCCGGTCGATGAAGCCCATCGCCTCGGCTCGGGTCGCGGCCTCGATCAGCTTGCCCTCGCCCGCATCCGGGCGGCCGAAGAGGATGTTGTCGCGCACCGAGCGGTGCAGCAGCGAAGTATCCTGGCTGACGACGCCGATCTGCATGCGCAGCGTCTCCTGGCGCACCGCAGAAATATCCTGGCCGTCAACGAGGATCCGTCCACCCTCGACGTCGTACATCCGGAGCAGCAGGCTGACGAGCGTCGACTTGCCAGCGCCCGAGCGGCCGACGATGCCGACCTTTTCGCCCGGCGCGATCGTCAGCGAGAAATTATCGATGACGCCTTTGCCCTTGCCATAGTGGAACGAGACATTCTCGAAGCGGATGCTGGGCTCGCGGATCACCAGTTCCTTCGCGTCCGGCTTGTCGACCAGACCCAGCGGCTGCGAGATCAGTTCGGCGGCGTTCTGGATCGTACCGAGATTGCGCATGATGCCGTTGAACTGCGTCATCAGGCGTCCGAGCAGGAAGTTGAGGCGCAGCACCAGTGCCAGCGAGAAGGCAACGGCACCGGAGCTCACGAGACCGCGCAGCCAGAGATCAACACTGAGCCCCGCCATCGTCACGATCATCAGGCCCGACAGCAGTGCCATGGAGGCACGCACGCCGGTGATGAAGCGTGTGAAGCGCAGCACCGTTTCCTGGTACATGTCGAAGCCCTGCCGCATGTAGCGGTCGCTTTCCTCGTCGCGGGCGAAGAGCTTCAGCGTCTGGATATTGCTGTAGGAATCGACCATGCGGCCGTTCAGCATCGAGGCGGCCTCGGCCGTCTCGCGGGAGTGATAGCGGATGCGCGGCACGAAATAGCGCGCCAGCACGCCGAAGGCGATGAGCCAGAAAAGCACGACCGCCGCGAGCGAGAAATCCAGCCGGGCGACGAGAAACAGCGTCGTCGCCGCATAGATGCCGACGAACCAGACGCTCTCCATCAGCGACGTCACGAGGTCGCCGACCGCCTGTCCCGCCGACCACACCTTGGTGACGATGCGGCCTGAAAAATCGCTCTGGAAGAAATGCAGCGATTGACGCGAGACATGCAGATAGGACTGCCAGCGCGCAAGGTTGTAGAAGCCCGGCGTGATCACCTGCTGATCGACCAGCGCCGTTAGGAAGGCGACGACGAAGCGCACGATGCCGATCAGCGCCAGCATGCCGAAGATCTCGCCGCCATGATCGGCGAGCAATCCGCTCCAGCCGACACCCGGTTTGATCGTGCTCAGAATATCGACCAGCCGGCCGACGAACCAGAACAGCGCCGCCTCGATCGCCGCCGAAATGCCGCCGAGGATAAGCATGGCGACGAAGGGCCAACGCGCCTGGCCGATATAGAACCAGATGAAACCCAGCGTCGAACGCGGCGGCTGGATCTTGTCGCGCGGACGGAAGGGATCGACCCAGTTTTCGAACAGGCTGAGGATGGGGCGCAAGAACATATCGCCGATATAGGCTGAAACCCAAAAGCGGCAAAGAGCATCGCCTCTCGCCACAACCTTATATTTTGGTAATATTCGATAATATCGGCGTGAGCGCCGTTGAATGCCGCTGACCTCAACACAATCTCGGAGTACAATCGCCGCTCAACGGAGATACCCCGGCATGGAAACGAAAATGCTGAAAGCGCATATTCCGCTTCCGCTTGCGGAACGACTTCAGGACGTAGCAAATCATCTCGGCATCGAACCATCGGCCATCGTCGGCGAGGCGATCGCCGCATGGCTGGAACGCGAGGAAGAACGTCGCCTCCTCGACCTGCGCTCGCTCGCCAGCGCCAACGCCATGTTCGTGGTCGAAACCCACCGCGTCACGGATTGGGCGGATAGTTTGTAGGCAGGCTCAGAGTGCGTCGAGAATGGATGGCAGGTCCCGTTTGCCATGCAGGACGCGCAGCACGATAATCTGACTATTGCCCGTCAGATAATAGGCGCGGATATCCTCGAAATCGCCGACTGGCCAGGCCCGTAGTCCCGCGAGCGCGGGATTGGTGAAATGCCGGGGTGCGCCGGAATTCGGCTGCTCGGCAAGACGGCCGAACGAGCGCTCCACCGAAACGATGAAACGATGAAACGATCGGCGACCGCTTCGCCGGCATTCTCCAGAAGATATGAAAACTGCGCGAGAATATCGCGCCGGGCAGCCGGTTTGACAACAAGCTTCAAGGCGCCCTCTTTCCCCGCTGCGCTGCCAGCAGATGCGCCGCCTCTTTCTTCAGGTCGCTCCAGAACTCGGCATTTGCCTCGGCGCCGTCGCCGGAAGCTAGGCCCTCAAGAAGCAGAGCCTCAAGCCGCGCATCATTCTCGCGCGCCTGTGCGTCACGGATCAGCGTGCGAAAATACTCGCTGACATTGCCATAGCCCTTGCTCGCCATCTGGCTCTCGACAAAAGCCTTGAGATTGTCGGGAAGAGAAATCGTCACCGTAGCCATTCCGGTCTCCTTGCAATGCTGAAGAGAGAATAGCCGCCTTCTTAACTGTTCTCAATAGTTAAGAAGCCCTCCCCATTTTCGCCGGGAGGGCTTCTTCTTGTCACTCCGCCGCTTCTTCCGGCTCCGCCTCATGATCGGCGAGGAAGCCGCCGGACTGGCGGGTCCAGAGATCGGCATAGATGCCGCCATGGCCGACGAGTTCACCGTGCGAGCCAGATTCGATGATCTTGCCCTTGTCGAGCACGATCAGCCGGTCCATCTCCGTCAATGTCGACAGGCGGTGGGCGATCGCGATCACCGTCTTGCCCTGCATCAGCGCGAAGAGGTTTTCCTGGATCGCCGCTTCCACTTCGGAATCGAGCGCCGAGGTTGCCTCGTCGAGCACCAGGATCGGCGCATCCTTGAGGAAGACACGGGCGATGGCGATACGCTGGCGCTGGCCGCCGGAGAGCTTGACGCCGCGTTCGCCGACCTGCGCATCGAGACCCTTGCGGCCATGCATGTCGGAGAGCCCTTCGATGAACTCCCAGGCATTCGCCCGCTTCGCCGCCTCGATCACCTCCGCGTCCGTCGCCTCAGGACGTCCATAGGCGATGTTGTCGCGGATCGAGCGGTGCAGCAGCGAGGTATCCTGCGTCACGACCCCGATCAGCGCCCGCAGGCTTTCCTGTGAGACCGCCGAGATATCCTGTCCGTCGATGGTGATCCGCCCGGCTTCCAGATCATAGAAGCGTAGGAGCAGGTTCATCAGCGTCGTCTTGCCGGCGCCCGAACGGCCGACCAGACCGACCTTCTCGCCGGCCTTGATGTCGAGCGAAAGATTTTCGATGATCCCCTTGCCCTTGCCGTAGTGGAAACCGATCCGCTCGTAGTGGATCGCGCCGCGCTTGGCCTGCATCAGCGGCGCGCCCGGCTTGTCGGTGATGTCGTGGCTCTTCGTCATCATCTCCATGCCGTCATAGACGGTGCCGATGTTCTCGAAGAGCGCCGAAACTTCCCACATGATCCATTGCGACATGCCGTTGACGCGCATTGCGAGACCAATGGCAATGGCGATCGCGCCGACCGAGATCTGGCCGTTCAGCCAGAACCAGATCGACAGGCCGGAGATCACGAACAGCGCCACGCAGTTGTTGAGATAGACGGACATGTGGAACAGCGTCACTCGCCGCATCTGGCGGTAGACCGTCTGCAGGAACTCGTCCATGCCTTCCTTGGCGTAGCTTTCCTCGCGTCCGGCATGCGAAAACAGCTTCACCGTCGCGATATTCGTATAGCTGTCGACCACGCGCCCGGTCATCATCGAGCGCGCATCGGCCTGCTGTGCCGCGATCTTGCGCAGCCGCGGCACGAAATAGGAAACAATGCCGACATAGATGCCGAGCCAGACGAGGATCGGGATCATCAGCCGCCAGTCCGCTGCCGCGATCACCACGATCATCGAGATGAAATAGGTGACGACATAGACGAAGACGTCGAGGATCTTCATCACCGTCTCGCGCACCGCCAGCGACGTCTGCATCACCTTGGTCGCAACGCGTCCGGCGAACTCGTTGGCAAAGAAAGTCATGCTGTGACGCAGCAGGAAGCGGTGCATCTGCCAGCGGGCGATCATCGGGTAATTGCCGAGCAGCACCTGATGCATGATCAGCGAATCCAGACCCGCCGCCAGCGGCAGGCCGATCAGGATCAGGGCGCCCATCATCGCCAGCCGCGGCCACTCGGTTTCCAGGAAGGTCGCCTTGTCGGCATTGGTCAGCCAATCGACGACATCGCCGAGGAACTGGAAGAGCGCTACTTCGCCAACGGCAATCAACGCCGTCAGCACCGCCATTGCGATCAGCCAGGGCGCTGCCGGCTTCGTATAGTGCCAGCAGAAGGCAAAGAGCCCCCGCGGAGGCGCAACGGGCTCCTCGACGGGAAAGGGTTTCAACCGCTGTTCGAACCAGCCAAACATGAAAATGCTCCGGAACTTATCGTCCCGCCTCCCGGCTCGCGCAAATCCGCGCATGAGCTCATATGGGAGCGGGACGCTTTGGGAACGAGGCCATAACAGCCGCGCAATGGATCAAAATGGGGGATTTTGAGAAAACGATGCGCCTTAAGCGCGCCGTGTCACCAGTGGTCGTTCGACGACTGGAAGGCGCATAAGCAGCACAATATTCATGTCGGCCCTCCCTGCTGGCGATTGAAGATGTGCACCGATAACGCGAAAATCGCGTAATTTCCAGCCGAAAATCGGCGGAAATTGAACATTTCGGGGTCAAAATGCGCCTTGTTGCACCCGAAACACACATGCTCTAGGACCGATCGACATTCTTCTGGAGACTGCGATGACCGACCTCAGACTGGCGCTCTACCAGCCGGACATTCCCGGCAACACGGGGACGATCCTGCGATTGGCCGCCTGTCTCGGCTT
The DNA here is from genome assembly GCF_016864575.1 of Rhizobium sp. BG4. NCBI lineage: Bacteria > Pseudomonadati > Pseudomonadota > Alphaproteobacteria > Hyphomicrobiales > Rhizobiaceae > Rhizobium > Rhizobium sp. BG4. The sequence continues at coordinate 3,217,194 of NZ_CP044125.1, read as the reverse complement.
CGGCGTCGACCTGATCGAGCCCGCCGGCTTCGACATCTCCGATCGCAATCTGAAGCGCTCGGGCATGGATTATCTCGCCATGGCGGCACTCACCCGCCATGTCAATTTCGACCGTTTCGAGGAATGGCGCGCAACCACAGGGCGCCGTCTCATCCTGGCATCGACCAAGGCCTCTAACCCCTATACCAGCTTCGCCTTCCGCCCCGATGACATCCTGCTCTTCGGCCGCGAAAGCGCCGGCGTGCCCGACCACGTCCACGACAAGGCAGACAGCCGCATCCTGATCCCGATGGTCGAAGGCCAACGCTCGATCAACGTCGCGGTGTCCGCCGCGATGATCACCGGCGAAGCGATGCGGCAGACGGTCTGGAGCTGATCCCTTCTACGAGGCCTGCCGCACGAAGGCCGCGATGCGCGAGGCGACCGGCTCGATAAAGGCCGGATCGAGCGCATGCCCCATATGCGGGATAACAGAGAGTTCAGGCCGCGGCAGCATGTCCGCTGCCCATTCGGCATGGGCAGGCGGGAAGATCGGGTCCATGCTGCCGTGAATGACGAGGCAAGGCAGATCGAGGCGGGCTAGATCCGCAGCCGTCAAAGCCGTCGTCGCGATCTGCGCCTTGCTGTGATTGCTGTGGTTTGCCATTTTCGCCAGCTCGGCATGGCGGCGCGCGACGACCGCCCGCCCCATCGCCAGCCAGAAGCCCTCGTCGAACGGCGACTTCGGCCCAGCCGCCAAGCGGAAATTCTCGACAAAGCGGATGGCCGCCTCCTCGTCCGATTGCGTCGGAGTGCTGTTCAGCGCAATCACCGCCCGGACGTAATCGGCCGCCGGTCTCGCCAGCTGCCCCGGACTTTCAGGTTTGCCCGTGAAGGCATCGTTCTTGGGTCCGAGATCGGGAGACGACATCAGTGTCGTGATGCTGGCAACGCGCTCCGGATGTTTCAGCCCCGCCATCAATGCGGTCACCCCGCCCTGCGACAGACCGGCAATATGGCATCGTCCAATGCCGAGACAATCGAGCAGCCCGCAGGCATCGCCGACGAGATCGTCGAGCGTATAGGGCCGCTCCTCGAAATCGACATAGGTCGAAAGCCCGGTATCGCGCTGGTCGTAACGGATGACCCGAAGCTCCGCATCCGCAAGGACCTCGCAGAAACGATCGGGCCAGACGATCCCCGGCGCACTGTTTCCCATCATCAGCAGGATAACAGGATCGCCATCGCGGCCGAACTGGTCGAAAGCCAGCTCGATACCACCAACATTCACAACACCGCTTTCCATGCTCGCTCAATCAAATTTATCATCGATAAATTCACTTATCGATGATAAATTCCGCCGTCAAGTTGGAGCCGCCATGAAGATCACCCAGACAGATATCGTCCGCGAAGCCCTCATCCTCCTGAACGAGGTGGGCCTCGACAAACTTTCGACCCGGATGGTCGCCGCCCGCCTGGGCGTGCAGCAACCGGCCATTTACTGGCATTTCAAGGGCAAGCGCGAACTGATGGACGCGATGAACGCAGCAATCATGCGCTCGTCCCACCCGGCCCGCCTTCCCGATGACGGCGACGACGCCAGATCCTTTCTCGTCAAAAGCCATCGGAGCTTCCGGCGCGCGCTTCTGAGCGTCCGCGACGGCGCTCGCATCCATGCCGGCTCACGGTCCGAAGCATCGGACAACGACGCGGCCGAACGGCAGCTCGCCTTCCTGGTGGCTCGGGGCCTCACCGCCAATCTCGCGCTCCGCATCCTGATCACGCTGTCGCGTTTCACCGTCGGCTTCGTCATGGAAGAGCAATCGGAAGCCGAGCACCCGCCGCAGCTGTCGCCCGACGAAAGCGGTACGCACCCGCTGCTGACGGCCGCCTTCGCGGACTACGCCAGCCTGTCGCAGGATCAGCTTTTCCTCGATGGCCTCGATGCCATTCTCGACGGCTTCCTGGCGCAGAGCGGCAATATCGGCATCGGCGGCGCGAGTAATGCGACGGCCTGAAACTGAGATTTCAGCAGCTCCATCCAAGATTCCATCTTGAGACATAGAGAAAATCTGATTTACTGCGCCCAACTGCTTGGCTTGGGGGAAATGGCCGATGGAGTTCAAGCGCAGGGATATTATCCGCGGGGGCGTTGCGTTACTTGGTGCCGGTGCATTTCAGCATCCGGCATTTGCCGCGCCGGCCTCCTACTTTGCCGGACCCGCCGTCGATAATGGCGTGACCTATCAAAGCACGAATTTCGCCAAGATCGACAAGCGCTGGCGCCGCCAGGTCGTCAAGTATTTCAGCACCGAGCCGATCGGCACCGTCGTCGTCGATACGCGCCACCACTTTCTCTATGTGATCATGGAGAACAAGACGGCGATCCGCTATGGCGTCGGCGTCGGCCGCGAGGGTTTCCAGTGGTTCGGCCGCGCCACTGTTGACGCCAAGTCGCTCTGGCCGCGCTGGACACCGCCGCCGGAAATGCGCAAGCGCCATCCGGAACTGCCGGAATTCGTTGCCGGCGGCTCGCCGAAGAACCCGCTCGGGCCGCGCGCCATGTACCTGCACCGCGACGGCGTCGATACCGGCTACCGGTTCCACGGCACGCTCGAGCCGTGGAGCATCGGCAAGGACGCCTCCAGCGGCTGCATCCGCATGTTCAATGAGGACGCGATCGACCTCTACCAGCGCTGCCCGATCGGCACCGCCGTACAGGTCCTACCGCATATCGCCGACCAGGCCGAAACGGCGGCGCAGGTTGCCCAGCCTGCAACGGCTGCCCAGCCGCCGGTTCAATGAGGAAAGCGCCCCGATGATCGCAACGACCGGATCTCTCAGCCGCTTTGCCTGCATGGCGGCCATCCTGCTCTCGCTCTCCGCCTGCACCACCAGCAATCTCACCGCCTCCGTGGAAGAGCCGCCCGCCACGCCGATGACCGGCGAGACCAACGACCCGCCCCCGGCTTCGAGAATGTCAGCGCCGGAAGCGAGGAAGACTTCATCCTCAATGTCGGCCGCCGCACCTATTTCACGCAGGACTCCGCCACCCTCGATTCCGTCGCCAAGGCGACGCTCGACAATCAGGCGGCCTGGCTGGCGCGCAACCCGACCTGGCTGATCAAGCTGCAGGGCTTTGCCGACGATTCCGGTTCGCCAGCGGCGATGCAGTCGCTGTCGCAGAAGCGCGCCGATGCGGCCATGGCCTATCTCGTGTCGAAGGGTGTGGACCCGAAGCGCATGTGGGCCAAGGGCTATGGCAATGACCGCGAAGTGCGCGATTGCACCGACCGCTCCTGCAAGGTGCAGAACCGCCGCGTCGTCACCAACCTGCGCACCACGCCCGACGCCGTCTAGCCTTAGGCCCGCGTGAAAGCGATGCCGGCCTGAAGCCCCTCCGCCGGCATCGAAACGATATGAAAAACTGAGACATGTCCGCATTGCGAGGGACATCGCGTGCATTGGTCCAAACCCCTGCGACTGCATCTCGGCGTCCTCGTCGTGGGATCGCTGCTCTGCACCTCGACGCCGATCATCTGGCTGGCCTTCAGTCACGGCAAGCAAGCGGCCGTCAGCGCCGGGGCGCAGCAGATGCGCGAGATGAGCCTGCGGCTGATCGAGGGCTATCGCAACACGCTTCAGGGCGGCACCGAGACCGTAGCGCTGGCCTCAACGCTACCGCAGCTCGCCTCCCCGCCGCTGCAGGATCTGCAGGCCAAGCAAGATTTCTTCCTGGAAGTGCTGCGCAACATCCCGAACGCCACCAGCATCTATACCGGCTACCCTGACGGCTCCTACCTGCAGGTGATCAGCACCACGCGGCGCGACGTCCGCCAGACGCTGGCCGCCCCTGACGGCGCCGCCTTCGCAATCCGCACGATCGCCGGGCGGCAGACCGGCAGCGTCACCTCAACGCTCCGCTTTCTCGACAATCAGACCGCCTCGCTGGGTGAACGGGCCATCGACTACACCTCTTTCGATCCGCGCGAGCGGCCCTGGTACCGCTCCGCTGCCGGCGGCCATGCAGCGATCTCGGTCGGCCCCTATGTCGCGGGAACGCTGGGGGTCCCGACGCTGACGGTCGCGGCCCCGATGCGAGACGATCCCACCGTCGTGGTCGGCATCAACATCCACCTCCAGACGGTCAGCCGCCTGCTTCATGCGGAAGGCATATCGCCGAATGCGCGCGCCTATATCGTCAATGGCAGTGACGCGCTCATCGCCCATTCCGATCCGGGCGTCATGGAAAAGCTGCTGCGGGCATGGACGAAAGACCCGGGCACAGGCGATGCGACCGCCGGCAGTCTCGACACCAGCCTGCAGACCGTCGCACGGCTGCGCCATGATCCGGCCTTTGCCACCGGCGGCCTGGCGCGGCTGCAGATCGATGGCGCCCCGCACCTGATCCAGATCGCTCCGGTCGAAGTCTCCGGCCTGTTCAAGGGCGATGTCGCGGCGATCATCGTTCCACTCGACGATCTCGTCTCGCAGGCCGATCGGCTGCTCGTCCATAACCTTTTGATCGCCGCCGCCTTCCTGATCGCCGGCGTCGTGGCGTCGATCGCGCTATCGCGCATGGTCAGCCGCTCGCTGAACCGGCTGGCGGATGAAGCGCGCCTGATCGGCGATCTCGACATGCGCGAAAAGCCCGTCTCGCATTCCTGGATCACCGAGATCAACACGCTGGCAATGGCGCTGGCCGCAAGCCGCCACGCCATCCGCCAGTTCGCGCTCTACGTTCCCCGCGAGGTCGTCCGGCGCATCGTCAATTCCGACGGGCGAGCGCTCGCCGAAGCCAAGCGGCAGGAGGTAACGGCGCTCTTCACCGATATCCAGGACTTCACGACCATCTCCGAGCGGCACTCCCCCGAAGATGTCGTCGATACGCTCTCGGCCTATTTCGAGCTGCTGAACACGATCGCCGAACGCCACGGCGGCACCGTCGTGCAGTATCTTGGCGATTCCATCTTCGTCATGTGGAATGCGCCGGTGCCGGACGAAGATCATGCCGAACACGGCTGCCGCTGCGCGCTCGCCATGCAGCAGGCGATCGGCGCCCTGAACGAGAAGAACCGCGGGAACAGCCGCCCGGAACTCTTCACCCGCTTCGGCCTCCACACCGGCCCCGCCGTCGTCGGCAGCTTCGGCGCCATCTCGCGGCAGCAATACACGGCGATGGGCGACACGATCAATGTCGCCTCCCGCCTCGAAGGGCTGAACAAGCAGTTCGGCACCTCGATCCTTGTCAGCGCCGCAACCCGCGACGCCGTCATCAACAGCTTCGAGTTCCGCCCGCTCGGCCTCGTCGAGGTGAAGGGGCGCGCCGAGAAGGTCGATATCTGGGAGCTCGCCGGCGTCGCGGCTAGCGATGGAAGGTCAGGTGGATGACGCCGCTCGGCGCCGTTTCCGACTTGACCGTATAACCGGCCTCCAGCCCGCGCAGATCCTCCCACAGGCATATGCCGCGCCCGAGCAGGATCGGCGTGATCGCCACATGCAGGCGGTCCACCAGCCCGGCCTTCAGGAATTCGCGAACGACGGTCGGACCGCCCCCGACCCGCACATCCCGGCCATTGGCGACCGCAACAGCCTGCTTCAGCGCATCGGCAGGTGCCGCGCTGATGAAATGGAACGTGGTGCCACCCGCCATCTCCAGCGACGGGCGGGCCTTGTGGGTGAGCACGAAAACCGGAACCTGGAACGGCGGCTCGTCACCCCACCAGCCCTGCCAGTCGGGATCGTCAGGGTGATTATGAAGGCCGAACATGCCCGCACCCATGATCTCGGCGCCGATATTCTCGAAATATTCCCGGGCATAGTCGTCGTCGACCCCCGTCGTCCCCGCCCCGCTCGTATCCTTGAAGACGCGCTCGCGAAACGTCCGCGTCGCCATATAGGCGCCGACGAGACGCGGCCAGTCTTCACCGAAGGGAACCTCGGGCGTCTGGTCCGTCGTCGTTGCAAAACCATCGAGCGAGATCATGAGGTCGACACGTACTGCCACTGGAACTCTCCTTGCGAGGTTGCACCTAGCCACCCCAATCGTTGGAGTATGGATACTAAGGCAAATACCTTTATATAGAACGCAAATACTAAGGCAAGTACCTTATGGTTGTTGACTGCCGGGCGAACTCGTTTTACTGATTCACATGCCTTACCATTCGACCCCGCTCGACCTCGCCTTCCACGCCCTCAGCGACCCGACGCGGCGCGCCGTCGTCTCGCGGCTGATCGAGGGCGAAGTCCCGGTCACCGTGCTCGCCGAGCCGTTCGACATGACGCTCCCCTCCTTCGCCCAGCATCTGAAGGTGCTCGAAGATTGCGGCCTGATCGCCAGCGAGAAGCGCGGCCGCAGCCGCTGGTGCCGCCTAGTGCAGGCCCGTTTCGACGAAGCGGCCGACTGGATGATATCGGAGCGCAAGCGCTGGACCGGCCGGCTCGACCGGCTGGAAACCTATCTCGACAGCCAAGAGGATGATGAAGGACATGGCAAATCCGTTTGACACCTGGTCGCTCGACCGGGAAATCGTGCTGGTCAAGGTGCTGAACCATCCGCGCCACAAGGTCTTCGCCGCCTGGATGGACCCGGCTGCGCTGGCGCAATGGTATGGCCCCAAGGATCTCGCGATCGAGAACCACGAAGCCGACATCCGCGAGGGCGGCATCTGGCGCTTCGACATGGTCGGCCTGTTCGAAGGCAAGCAGCAGCGCTTTGCGAATTTGATCCGTTTCCTCGAGATCGTGCCGGACGAGCGCATCGTGATGGAGCACGGAGCGGAGGATTCGGATGATCCCAATCGTTTCCGCGTCACCGTCACCTTCGACGAGCAGTCCGACGGCAAGACGGTGCTGACCATGCGCCAGCTCCACCCCACCCCCGAACGCCGCCGCTTCGTCATCGGCTTCGGCGCCGTCGAATATGGCCTGCAGACGCTGGATGGCCTCGCCGCCTGGCTTGACAGGTGAACGCACGAACATGCAACTGCTGATCGGTACTTGACTTTCGCCCGGCTCGCGCAATCCTCCACGTCAAAGTGAGGACGCAGCCGGGGAGCATCGGTCATACTGAATTTTCCGCCGCTATATTCGACGGCGCGCTGTGACGCGATCGCCAGGCTTGTCGAGAACAACTATCCGATCGAAGCACCCGTCTCCTGCCAGATGCTGGAGCGCGGGCTGAACGATGTCTACCGCGTCACCGCCAGAACGCGGAGCGCTACATATTCCGCCTGTCGCAGCACCGGGCACGCGGCCCCGCCGATGTCAGAAGCGAGACCGCATTCCTGATGCATCTTGCCCAATCTGGCGTCCCCGTCGCCGCCCCGATCGAGGCGCGGGACGGCCGCTTCTTCGTCGAAACCGATGCGCCCGAGGGTCCGCGCCCCGGCGTTCTCTTCCAGGCGCTGGATGGGCGCGAACCGGATGCGGCCGGCCTCGACGACGCACGCGCCCACGGCAAGACGCTGGCAATGCTGCACAATGCGGCCGAAAGGTTGTCTGCCGAAGAAGCGCGCTACCGGCTCAACCTAGACTACCTGCTGTGGCAGCCGCTTGCCCGGATAGGTCAGAGCGGCCTCGTCGAAGACCCCGATGTCTTCAAGGAGTTCGAGCGCCTGGCGGAGGAGACCAGCAACGCAATCAAAGCCTTCGGCGAGCTAACATGGACCTATTGCCATGGAGACTGCCACGGCTTCAACGCCCGCATCGATGACGCCGGCGAAGCCGTTTTCTTCGATTTCGACGACAGCGGCCCCGGCTACCTTGCCTACGACCTCTCCGTCTTCCTGTGGGCAAACGTCTCCTTCGGCCGGAGCTCGACGCGCAGATGGACGGCCTTCATCGAGGCCTATCGCACCATCCGGCCGATCAAGGCTGACGATTTCGAGGCCGCCCTGCACTTCGTCATCGTCCGCCATTTCTGGCTGATGGGAGAATACGCATCGCGCGCCGATGAATGGGGACGCAACACCGTCCCCTGGGTCCCACGGGAAGCGGAGTTCCTCAAGGCGTGGCAGGCTTCGCAGCTCAGCGGCCGCCTTCTCTAGCTCAGCTCGTCTCCGAGTGTCGGTCAATGTCGGAACCGGGATTGCTCACACGTCTTCAAGACAGACAATCCATAGGAGGCAGCCATGACGATCACCATCACCGCCTTTGAATGCTCCCCCGATCGCGGCCGGGGCCTGGCGCGGGACATGCGGGTGCGATGGGCGCTCGAAGAGACCGGGCAGCCCTATGATGTCCGCCTCGTCACCTTCGAGACGATGAAGCAGCCCGCCCACCTGGCGCTCCAGCCCTTCGGCCAGATCCCGACCTATGAGGACGGCGCGCTGGCGATCTTCGAATCCGGCGCCATCGTGCTGCATATCGCCGAAAAGTTTCCGGGCCTGCTACCCGCCGACCAGATTGGCCGCGCCCGCGCCATCGCCTGGCTCTTTGCCGCTGTCAGCACCGTCGAGCCTGTCATCGTCGAGCGCGAGGCGGCCGGCTATGCGGAGCGCAACGAGAGCTGGTACGAGCAGCGCCTGCCCCTGCTGACCGATCGTATCCGCGTAAGGCTGACCGAGCTCTCCAACAGTCTCGGCACTGCCGACTGGCTGGATGGCGATTTCAGCGTCGGCGACCTGCAGATGGTCTCGGTGCTGCTGCGGCTGAAAAGCTCCGGCCTGCTCGAAGAATTTCCAAACCTTGCCGCCTATGTCGCCCGCGGCGAAGCCCGCCCGGCCTATCAGCGCGCCTTCGAGGCCCAGCGCGCCGTTTTTCTCGCCTCGCAGGCGCATTGATCTCCACGTTTCGGCCGCAAATCATCTGCAGCCGATGAGCCTGACAGACCATCGAAACCATTGATTTCCAGCGGCTCCGCCGTAGATGACGGAGCATCCCTGCAATATGTCGCAAACGGCGTTGTGTTGCGGTCAAATCGGCCTATTATTATTAGCCGGGCAAACAAAAATCCGTCACTGCGCAGCAATTTCAACGAATTGGCAATGACGTGATTCTAGGATGCACAGCATTGCAACCACCAGTGAAGAAGAAGAAGACTGCTGATAATGGAATCCACGATCGTCATGATAAATCTGTTCGGTGCCGTAGCCTTGCTGCTGTTCGGCCTCGCGCAGGTTAAGGACGGCGTGTCGCGGGCCTTCGGCGCCAAGCTCAGAACCGGGCTGGCGACGGGTACCCGCAGCGGTCTTCGCTCCTTCCTCTCGGGCTTCGTCGCCACCATCGCGCTGCAGAGCTCGACGGCCACTGCGCTGATGGTCGCCTCCTTCGTCGAGCGTGAGCTCGTCAAGCCGCGCATGGCGCAGATCGTGCTCCTCGGCGCCAATGTCGGCACCGCCGTCACCGCCTGGATCGTTGCGACCGGCATCGAGTGGCTGTCGCCGCTCGTCATCCTCGCCGGCATCGTGCTCTATCGCAGCGGCTCGACCTCCCGCCAGGGCGGCGGCACGGCGCTGATCGGCATCGGCCTGATGCTGCTGTCGCTGCATCTTCTCAGCAGCGCCACCGAGCCGATGCGCCAGTCGCCAGCGCTTGCCGCCTTCATCGGGCTCTTGGACAATGCCTGGCCGGTGGCGCTCGCCTTCTCCGCCGGCATCGCCTTCATTTCTTCCTCCAGCCTTGCGGCCGTCGTGCTGATCCTGTCGCTCGCCTCGACCGGCATCCTCTCGGCCGGCCTGATCATCGTGCTGGTGCTCGGCGCCAATCTCGGCGGCGCCATTCCGCCGGTCGTCGCCTCTCTCTCCGGCCCGCCTTCGGCAAAGCGCGTTACGCTCGGCAATCTGATCGTGCGCGCCATCGGCTGCGCTGTCGCGCTGCCGCTCGCAGGCTACGGCGCCGATATCCTGGAAATGCTGCCGCTCTCGCCCGCCAAGCTCCCGGTCGACGCCCACCTCGGCTTCAACCTGATCCTCGCCGCACTCGCCTGGCCCTTCTCGCGCCTGCTGTCGAAGCTGATGCTGCGGCTGGTCCCGGAAGAAGCGCAGCCCGACAATGCGCCGAAATATCTTGATCAGGGCGAGCTCTCGACGCCGGTCGTGGCGCTTGCCAGCGCCACCCGCGAAACGCTCGGCGTCGGCGATCTCATCGAGCGCATGCTGATGCGCGCCTCCGACGCCTTCGAGAAGGACGATCTCGCCAAGCTCAAGGAAATCCCGTCGCTGGAAAAGCGCGTCGACAGCCTGCAGCAGGAAGTGAAAATCTATCTCTCCAAGCTCGGCCGCGAGGGCCTGAGCGAGGAAAACGGCCGCCGCTCGATCGTCATCATCGATTACGCGATCAACCTCGAACATATCGGCGACATCATCGAGAAAGGCCTGCTGCCGCAGGTCACCAAGAAGGCCTCGCTCGGCCTGAAATTCTCCGAGGACGGCTATGAGGAGCTGAAGAAGCTCTTCCACCTGACGATCGACAACCTGCGCATCGCCCAGACGATCTTCGTCACCCGCGACTTCAAGCTCGCCAAGCAGATGATGGAAGTGAAGGTCGAGGTCCGGCGCATGGAGAAGCAATCCTCCGAGCGCCACCTGGAGCGCCTGCGCGACGGCCGCGCCGACAGCCTGCAGACCAGTTCGCTGCATCTCGACATGCTGCGCGACCTGAAGCGCATCAACGCCCATATCGTCTCGGTCGCCCACCCGATCATGGACGAGCACGGCCTGCTCATCGAAAGCCGTCTCAAGGATGCTGCGGAATAGGTATGGTGCTCAATCGGCCGAGGGTAGCCGCCGCATGGTAAACTCGATCTGGTCGTTGTCGAGCTGACGCCAGCTTTCGACCTCGGTCCAGTAAGCCGCCTTCGGATATTCGGCAAACCACTCGCGGGCCTTCGCCCGCGCATCCAGCAGCGCCAGTCTGTATGTTTCGCGCACGAACCGGTCGCCACCCGTCCGGGGCGTTCCCTCGGCGCGGTGCCGCTCTATCCTGCGCTTCAAGCCGTCGAATGACGGAGGTCCCGGAATTTTATTCATGAAACCTACCTCTGCCGGAAAAAGGTAGTATCGAACCCGCTAATTTGCGAGTCGAATCTTGGCTGCGGCCTTCCGCCCGCTGGCGACTGGCGCTCCTAGCTGATAGGAGGCGTCGCAATCAGGAATGACGGGTCGCGGCTTTGGCTGCGGCCTATGGGGGTAAGTATGGAAAGACCAGTATTGCCGGCAGGCCTTCCCGCCGACATCGAAGACAAGAAGCTCGCGGCGCAGACCTGGTTCCGGCAGCTGCGCGATACGATCTGTTCCACCTTCGAGACGCTGGAAGATGAACTCGCCGGACCGATGTCCGATCGCGAACCGGGCCGCTTCGTCGGCAAGGACTGGTCGCGCGACAATGGCGCGGGCGGCGGCGGGCGCATGTCGATGATGCATGGCCGCGTCTTCGAGAAGGTCGGCGTCCACACCTCCACCGTCTATGGCGAATTCGCACCCGATTTCCGCGCCCAGATCCCCGGTGCCAATGAGGACCCGCGCTTCTGGGCTTCCGGCATCTCGCTGATCGCCCATCCCGTCAATCCGAACGTTCCCGCCGTGCACATGAACACCCGCATGGTCGTCACCTCCACCCGCTGGTTCGGCGGCGGTGCCGACCTGACGCCGGTTCTCGACCGGCGCCGCACGCAGGAGGACGCGGATACGCAGCTCTTCCACGAGGCGCTCGAGCTCGCCTGTCGCCAGCATCAGGGCATCGCCGATTACGATGCCTACAAGAAATGGTGCGACGAATACTTCTTCCTGAAGCACCGCAACGAGCCCCGCGGCACCGGCGGCATCTTCTATGACTGGCTGCATTCCAGCCCCGAAGCCGGCGGCTGGGATGCCGATTTCGCCTTTACGCAGGACGTCGGCCGAGCCTTTGCCGCAGTTTATCCACAGATTGTTCGCGCCAATTTCAACAAACAGTGGACGGAACAGGATCGTGAGGAACAATTGATTCGTCGCGGTCGATATGTGGAGTTTAATCTCCTCTATGATCGCGGTACCATCTTCGGGCTGAAGACGGGTGGCAACATCGAGTCGATTCTGTCGTCCATGCCGCCGACAGTAAAATGGCCGTAACCGGAACACTGTACGATAACGTACGGGTAAAAACCCGGTGACTGGCCTTCAAGAAGTGTGAACGCGTTCTAAATCAATTTGTATGTGCATAACAATCGGAGGAGGATTGTCGATGACGATACAAAGCGGTTCATCCGCGGATGCAGAGCAATCATCCCGCATAATCGAAGCCCCGGAATTCCTGAACCGTCTTGCCGAAGACATGCGCGCAAAGAGCGGTTCAGACCTGCCTCTCTCCTGCTATATCGAGCAGGTGAAGCTGCAGCTTGCAGGCGGCAAATCGCCGGAAGAGCTGCAGGGCCAGGCCCGCGAAAGCGCCAATTCCAACACGCCCTACCAGTCTTCGGACTGCTACCGTTTCTGGGCGATGCCGGAATAAAGCGAAATCCATGCCGGCCGGTCCTGTCAGATCGGCCGGAACCTTCTCCCCTCTTTGCACATTCAAGCTACGCGTGAGTTTGCGCGATCCTGTCATGTTCCGGATCAAGGAGGATAAAATGCGACTTTTCGAATGTGGTACGCTCGTTCCAGGCTGTGACTGGCACACCCGCGCCAATGACGACGCCGAAGTCGTCCGCCGCGCGGTCGAGCATATGAAGACCGCTCACGGCGAAACCACCATCCGCGAAAACATGGTCGACAATATCAAGGCCCGCATCCGCAACGAAGCGAACGCGGCCTGATCATTTGACGATGCCATCCAGCCGGGCGAGCAGCGCCGCCCGGCCGGCAGCGAAATTCTCGTCCACCCACTGGCTCTCCAGCGTCTGCAGTATTTCGCCGACGCGCGGCCCCGCCGTGACGCCGGCCGCCATCACGTCGCCGCCGCTGAGTGGAAACTTGGGCTTGGTCCAGGCTTCCGCCTGTTCGAGCAGCTTCGAGAGCCGTGCCGAACGGCTCATCTCCTTCATGTCACCTTCCGCCTTGCCGCGCGCAATCGCCAGCGCCAGCTTCAGCCGCGCGATCACGCCTTCGGGCGCGCTGCGATAAAGTACGCGGTCGAAGGCCGCCGTCGTCAGCTCGTCATTGACCGGAACGGTCAGCGCCCAGGTCTTCAGCCAGGCGGCTTCCGCATTGGCAAGCTTGAGACGCCCCGCCATCTCCGAGAGCCGCGGCACGTCGGGCGGCACGATCGAGGCAAGCCTCAGCAGCGGATCGGGCTTCCAGCCCAGCGCCTGCTCGGTCGCGACCAGCGCCGGGATCGCGTCGATGCCCCATTTCTCCGTCTCCGGCAGGATCTCATTCAAGACCGAAACCGTCCGCATCCAGAGCAGCGCCCGGCCCGGATCCTCGGCAGAGAGCAGCTTGCGCAGCTCCGACCAGATCCGCTCGGCAGACAACGTCGAGAGCTTGTAGCGCGCCGCAGAAGAGGCCTTTAGCCCCTCGGCATCGGGACGCCCGGTGCCGTAATAGGCGAAGAAGCGGAAGAAGCGCAGGATGCGCAGGTAATCCTCGGCGATCCGCGTTGCCGCCGTGCCGATGAAGCGGATGTTGCGCTTCTCGATATCGGGGAGCCCGTCGACGAGATCGATCACCTCGCCCGCCGCATTGGCATAGAGCGCATTGATCGTCAGGTCGCGGCGCTCGGCATCGGCCTGCCAATCGGTGCTGAAAGCGACCTTGGCATGGCGCCCGTCAGTCTCGACATCGGTTCTGAGCGTCGTCACCTCGAAGGGCCTGCCCTCGAGCACCAGCGTCACCGTGCCATGCGCGATCCCGGTCGGAACCGCCTTGATGCCGGCGGCCTTCGCCCGCTCGATCACGGCGTCAGGCATCAGCGTCGTCGCCATGTCGATATCGCTGACCGCAATGCCCATCAGGCTGTTGCGCACCGCACCGCCGACGACGCGGCCCTCGCCGCCATCGGCATTCAGCAGCGAAAAGACGCGGGAAAGGCGCGGATCCTGAAACCAGGCTTCGTGAGCCACAGTGGTCATGCATACATTCTTTCGTAAATCGTGCGGATGATGCCGGCGGTAATGCCCCAGATCATCCATTGCTCATAGGGCATGCGGTAAAACTGGCGCTGCACCCCGTTCCAGGGGCGGCTGTCGAGCGTGTGATTGCCGGGATCCATCAGGAACGACAGCGGCACCTCGAAAACGCTCTCCACCTCCTCCGGGCTCGGTGTCAGCGTGAAACCGGGGCGGACGACGGCAAGGATCGGCGTGATCCGGAAACCGGTCGCCGCCAGATAGTCAGGCAGGCGGCTGACGGGCTCGATGAACATGTCGGCAAGGCCGATCTCCTCGCCGGCCTCGCGGATCGCCGCCATTTCCAGCGACTCGTCGGTCGGATCCTTGGAGCCGCCGGGAAAGGCGATCTGGCCCGAATGCTTGCGCAGCGTCTCGGTGCGCTTGGTCAGGATCACCCGCGCATCGTCGCCATCGTCAACGACGGGCACCAGCACCGCCGCATCGCGTAGCTTGATATTTTCGACATAGGGCAAAAGATCCTGGTTGATCAGGTGATCGCCGTGATCGCGCCAGGCGAGATCGATCGGCCCGCCCTTCTGGTTGAGGGCACGGCGGCGGAATTCATCGGCCGAATAGAGCGGATAGCGGGAGGCAATGGGATCGGTCATCGGGAAAGCGCATCCAGTTCGTCTGCCGGCATGACCGGGAATATGCGGCCGCCGGAGCGGAGGCAGAACATCTGGCGCCCCTCGACCTCGATCACCTCGCCGAGTTCCACCAGCTCGTACATCACCGGACGCGCCACCAGCGCCTCCAGCCGTCCGCGCACATGCAGATAGGGCTTGAGCTCGCTGTTGTCGCCATGGATCACGAAGCGCAACGCATGCTCCTCGCCCGCCTCGACGACATCGCCGGTATTGGTGCGGAAGGTCAGCAGCGAATTTCCGTCGCGCTCCGTCACGCTCATCTCGACCGCCAGGAACGGCGCATCGACGACCCGGATGCCGACTTTTTCCACAGGAGTCACGAGGTAGGTCTTGCCGTCCTCGTCCTTGCGCAAAACCGTCGAGAACAGCCGCACCAGCGGCGCGCGGCCGATCGGCGTGCCCATGTAGAACCATGTGCCGTCGGCGCGGATTTCCATGTCGATATCGCCGCAGAAAGGCGGATTCCACTTGTCCACGGGCGGAAGACCGCGGCTCTTGCCACCGGTTTCGCCAGCCGCGCGCGAAATCAGTGCGGCCAGCCCCGCGGCATCTTCGCTCGCCCTGATCTCTTCGCCTGCCATTCTTCTGTCCCGGTTTGCTCTTAACGAGAAGGAAGTCACGAGATAGTCATTCGAAACGAACTTGTCAGCCCGCAACATCTTCATAACTCTATCGGGTATGAGGCAGAGGTGTAAGTCCGCCGATTCGCGACGAATGATTTAGCCGTTGGAGATGCCTGATGGGTATGATGAAGACCGAAGACAGCCTCGATGAAAAGGCGATCATCGCCGCCGCCGAAAAGGCGCTTGCCGATATCGCCCTTGTCCGTGAAGAAGTCTCGAAGGTGATCTTTGGTCAGGAAAGCGTGGTCGAGAACACGCTTCTCGCCGTGCTCTCGGGCGGCCACGCGCTGCTTGTCGGCGTTCCCGGCCTCGCCAAGACCAAGCTTGTCACCACGCTCGGCGAAGTTCTCGGCCTCGGCGCCAACCGCATCCAGTTCACGCCAGACCTGATGCCATCCGATATTCTCGGTTCCGAAGTGATGGACCAGGACGAGAGCGGCCGCCGCTCCTTCCGCTTCGTCAAGGGACCGGTCTTCGCCCAGCTGCTGATGGCTGACGAAATCAACCGCGCCTCGCCACGCACGCAGTCGGCGCTTCTGCAGTCGATGCAGGAATATCACATCACCGTCGCCGGCCAGCGCTACGACCTGCCGACGCCGTTCCATGTTCTCGCAACGCAGAACCCGCTGGAGCAGGAAGGTACCTATCCGCTTCCCGAAGCCCAGCTCGACCGCTTCCTGATGCAGGTCGACGTCAACTATCCCGAACTCGCCGCCGAACGGCAGATCCTGCTCGAGACGACGGGCCTTTCCGAGACAAAGCCGCAGGCGGTGCTGAATGCCGAGCGGCTGATGCAGATCCAGAGCCTCATCCGCCAGATGCCGGTCAGCGACAAGGTCGTCGATGCCATCCTCGGTCTCGTGCGCTCGGCCCGTCCCGGCCAGGGCCATGCCTCCACCGACAAGCATGTCGCCTGGGGCCCCGGCCCGCGCGCCGGCCAGGCGATGATGCTCTGCGCCCGCGCCCGCGCCCTCTACGAAGGCCGCCTCGCGCCGTCGCTCGACGACGTCTATGCTCTCGCCGAGCCCGTGCTGGAACACCGCATGGCGCTGACATTCGCCGCCCGTGCCGAAGGCATGTCGGTGCGTGATGTCATTGCCGGTCTGGTCAAGCAGGCCCGTGGATAAGAGACAGGGATAAGCAACGCGTGGCCTCTATCGGACAGATCGTCAATCCGACACCCGGCAGCGATGCGCTTGCACGAGCAAGGCAGCGCGCCTCGCTGGTGCCGGATTGCCTGGTCGAGGCCAAGCGGATCGCCAACACCGTGATTGCCGGCTGGCACGGCCGCCGCAAGCGCGGCATCGGCGAAAATTTCTGGCAGTTCCGCCCCTATACCGAAGGCGAAAGCCTGTCGCGCATCGACTGGCGCCGCTCCGCCCGCGACGACCACACCTATATCCGCGAACGGGAATGGGAAGCCGCCCACACGATCTGGCTCTGGGCCGATATGTCGCCGTCGATGATGTACAAGTCGACGCTCGGCAATGTCTCCAAGGAAAGCCGCGCGCTCGTCATCATGCTGGCGCTGGCCGAAATCCTCGCACGCTCCGGCGAACGCATCGGATGCCCCGGCGTCATGGAACCCGTTTCGGCCCGCAATGCCGCCGAGCGCCTGGCAACGGCGCTGATGCACTCGCAGCTGACCGGCGGCCTGCCTGAGGTGGCGATGATCCGCGGCTGGAGCGATCTGGTGCTGATCGGCGATTTCCTCGATGAGGCCGATGCCGTGATGGCGCGCCTGACGCCGCTTGCCCGCCGCGGCTTGCGCGGCCATGTCGTCGAGGTGGCCGATCCCGCCGAAGAGGTCTTCCCCTATAGCGGCCGAACCGAATTCAGCGATCCCGAGACCGGCTCGAAGCTCGTTTCCGGCCGCGCCGAGAATATCCGCGAGGCCTATACCCGCGCCTATCTCGCCCGCCGCGACAATCTTGGCCAGTCGCTGCGCCATCTCGGCTGGACCTTCGTGACGCACAGAACCGACCATCTGGCCTCCGAAGCCCTCGTCGCGGTTCACATGTATCTCTCCGGCATGCCGGCCAAGGCGACGCATGGAGGGCAGCTGTGAACGCCCTTCCCTTCGCTTTCGCCTATCCCGCAATCCTCGGCGCCCTCGTCGCCCTTCCCGTCATCTGGTGGCTGCTGCGGCTGACCCCGCCGCGCCCGAAGACCGAGGTCTTCCCGCCGCTGAAGATCCTCGCCAGCGTCCTGAAGCGCGAGGAAACCCCGGCGCAGAGCCCCTGGTGGCTGACGCTGCTGCGCATGCTGCTTGCCGCCGCCGTCATCCTGGCGATCGCCGACCCGGTCTTCAATCCGCGCACCAATTCGCTGGTCGCTGGTGGCCCGCTCGTCCTGTTCGTCGACAATGGATGGGCGACCGCGCCCGACTGGGAACGCCGCGTCCAGACCGCCGAAGCGCTGATCGACGATGCCGATGCCGCCGGCAGCCCAGTCGCCATCGCCTTCACCGCCGACCCGACCAATGACGCCGTACCCGGAAGTGCTGCCGCCGCCCGCGACAAGCTGCAGGCCGCCGAGCCGAAGCCGCTGGTTCCGGATCGCCAGCGCGCCTTCGAGGCACTGCGCGCCGCTCTCAACGGCACCAAGCCCGGCACGCTCGCCTTCCTCGCCGATGGCGCTGCGGCCAGGGACAACGAGACGACCGTTCGCGATCTCGCGAATTTGCGGCCCGCCGAACTGCGCCTGATCGAAGGCGATGCCGAACAGACGATCGCCATCACCGGCGCCAGCAACGCCGCCGACGCGATGACCGTCACCGCGACACGTCTAGACACGTCGAGCGCCGCACAACTGCCGCTGACGGCACAGGATGCCCAGGGTCGCGCCATCGCCGCCGGTTCCGTCTCCTTCCAGCCGGGACAGTCGACCTCGATCGGCTCGATCGCCGCGCCCTTCGAAATGCGCAACGATTTCGCCCGCGTCAGCATCGATGCCCATGCGACCGCAGGCTCCGTCCATCTGCTCGACGATGGCTTCAAGCGCCGCCGCGTCGTACTGCTCTCGGGCGAGGCCCGCGACGAGTTCCAGCCGCTGCTGTCGCCGCTCTATTACATCCAGCGCGCCCTGCAGCCCTATGCCGACCTGATCGAGCCGAACTCGCCCGATCTCGCCACCTCGATCCCCGATCTCCTGTCGCAGAACCCGTCGGTGATCATCATGGCCGATATCGGCCGACTGCCGCAGGAGACCTACGAGCCGCTGCAGCGCTGGATCGCCAATGGCGGCACGCTGATCCGTTTCGCCGGTCCGCGCCTTGCCGCTGCCCCGGCCGACGATCCGCTGGTGCCGGTGATCCTGCGCCAAGGCGAACGCGCCCTCGGCGGTGCCCTCTCCTGGGCCGAACCGCAGCCGCTTGCCGATTTCCCGAATTTCGGCCCCTTCGCCGGCATGGCGAAGCCCACCGATGTGACGATCAAGCGCCAGGTTCTCGCCGAGCCGACGCCTGATCTTGCCGAGCGCACCTGGGCAAGCCTTGCCGACGGCACGCCGCTCGTCACCACCAAGCCGATCAATGCCGGCCGCATCGTGCTCTTCCATGTCAGCGCCGAAGCGACCTGGTCGAACCTGCCGATCTCTGGCAATTTCGTCGAGATGCTGCGCCGTATCGTCCAGCTCTCGCGCTCCGGCGGCGTCACGTCCGAAGCAGGTGCGGCATCGACCGCCGAAGCCCTGCCGCCCTTCCGGCTGCTGACGGCCAAGGGCGTGCTGACGACCGAAACCGGCACCGCCCGCCCGCTGATCCCGAATGCCAAGGCAGCCCCGGTCTCGAATTTCGACAATCCGCCCGGACTCTATGGTTCAGAAGATGGCTTTACCGCGTTGAATGTATTGCCTGATAATGCCGAGCTGAAGCCGCTCGATACCGCCGGTGTCACCGTCGTGCGCGCCGGTTTGATCGGCGGCGAGACCTGGTCCGCCAAGCCCGCGCTCTTCCTGATCGCCTTCCTGCTGCTGCTCGCCGACAGCCTGATCGTCATGTTCATGAGCGGCGCCTTCTCGCGCCTTCGCCCGGCAGCGCGCAGCGCCGCCCTGATCGCGGTCGCCATCGCCGCCGGCCTGTTCCTCGCCCCGCACGACCTGCGCGCCGACGATTCCAAGCCCGGCGACGATCAGATCCTCCAGCGGCTCGACAACACCCACCTCGCCTATGTCGTCACCGGCGAACAGGATGTCGACAATATCTCCGAGCGCGGCCTCGAGGGCCTCACCGAGTTCCTGACCTACCGCACGACGCTGGAGCCGGCCCCGCCCGTCGGCCTCGACATCACCAAGGACGAGCTCGCCTTCTACCCGATCATCTACTGGCCGATCTCGGCATCGGCACCGATGCCGTCGACCGCAGCGATCAACCGCATCGACGCCTATATGCGCGCCGGCGGCACCGTGCTTTTCGATACCCGCGACCAGTTCTCGGCACTCGACAATTCCGGTGGCGCCCAGAGCGCCAATGGCGAACGTCTGCAACAGATCCTCGCCAATCTCGACATTCCGCCGCTGGAACCCGTCCCCTCGGATCACGTCCTGACGAAGTCCTTCTATCTCTTGTCGAGCTTCCCCGGCCGCTATGCCGGCAGCCCGCTCTGGATCGAGGCACGCCAGGACAATCGCGCCAGCGACCCGAAATCCGCAGCTTCTGCCGACGGCGTCTCGCCGATCCTGATCACCGGCAACGACTTTGCCGGCGCCTGGGCGGTCGACGAGAACGGCACGCCGATGCTGCCGACCGTGCCGCCGGATGAGGCGCAGCGCGAATATGCCTACCGCGCCGGGGTCAACATCATGATGTATATGCTGACCGGCAACTACAAGACCGACCAGGTCCACGTCCCCGCCCTCCTCGAACGTCTGGGGCAGTGACATGACGCTGGATTTCGCACCCTTCATTCCCTGGCCGATCCTTGCGGCGCTGGCCGTCGTCGTCGCCATCGTCGCCGTCTTCGCCATCTGGCGCGGCGTGCGCGGCGCCTGGATCCGCACGGTCGCTGCGATCGCCCTGCTTGCCGCGCTCGCCAATCCGCTGCTGATGCAGGAAGACCGCGAGCCGCTCTCGACGGTCGTCCCCGTCATCGTCGACCGCAGCCAGAGCCAGCAGACGCCCGAGCGCATCAAGATGACCGACGATGCGCTGGCCCAGCTGAAGGACCGGCTGTCGCGTTTCCCGAATATCGAGCCGCGCTATGTCGAGGCCACCGAGCCCGAAGACTCCGACGCCCCCTCGACCCGCCTCTTCAACGCGCTTTCCGCCGCCGTCGCCGACGTGCCGCCCGCCCGTATCGGCGGCGCGATCATGCTGACCGATGGCGAGGTTCACGACGTCCCCGGCGTCAATCAGGCGCTCGGCTTCGATGCCCCGATCCATGGCCTGATCACCGGCAAGCCGAACGAATTCGACCGCCGCATCGAGGTCATCAAGGCGCCGCGCTTCGGCATCGTCAACGAAGAGCAGCAACTCGTGTTGCGCGTCTTCGACGACGGCCCGAGCCCGGGCGGCACGGCGACCGTCACCGTCAAGCTGAACGGCGACGAGATCGCCACGCTGCAGGCGACGCCCGGCCAGGATACGCCCTTCTCCTTCCGCGTCCCGCGCGGCGGCAGCAACGTGCTGGAATTTGCCGTTGCCGCATTGCCCGGCGAAGTGACGGAAGCCAACAACCGCGCCGTCCACGTCATCGACGGCATCCGCGAGAACCTGCGCGTCCTTCTCGTCTCCGGCGAGCCGCATGCGGGCGAGCGCGCCTGGCGCAATCTGTTGAAATCGGACGCCTCGGTCGATCTGGTGCATTTCACCATTCTGCGCCCGCCGGAAAAGCAGGACGGCACGCCGATCAACGAGCTGTCGCTGATCGCCTTCCCGACCCGCGAGCTCTTCGTCGACAAGATCAAGGACTTCGACCTCATCATCTTCGATCGCTATCAGCACCGCGGCGTGCTGCCGATCCTCTATTACGACTACATCGCCCAATATGTCGAAAACGGCGGTGCGCTCTTGATCGCTGCCGGTCCCGAACATGCCGGTCAGGATTCGATCGCGCTGACGCCGCTGCAGTCGGTCCTGCCGGCAGCACCCACCGGCCAGATGATCGAGAAGGCCTTCTATCCGCGCCTCTCCGACGAGGGCCGCAAGCATCCGGTCACCCGTGGTCTCGATGGCTCGGCCGACGAGCCTCCGCATTGGGGCCGCTGGTTCCGCTCCGTCGGTGTCGAGCAACCGCAGGGCCAGACGGTCATGGTCGGCGCCGATAATAATCCGCTGCTGGTGCTGAACCGCGCCGGCCAGGGCCGCGTCGCCATGCTCTTGTCCGATCAGGGCTGGCTCTGGGCCCGCGGCTTCGAAGGCGGCGGACCGCATGTCTCGCTCTATCGCCGCATCGCCCACTGGCTGATGAAGGAACCGGCACTGGAAGAAGAGGCGCTGACTGCCCGCGCCCAGGGCCGCACGCTTGAGATCACCCGCCAGACGATCGGCGGCGATCCCGGCCCGGCCACCGTGCGCTACCCTTCCGGCAAGACCGAAGACCTGCCGCTCGCCCAGTCCGAGCCCGGCCTCTACAAGGCCGAGAAGAAGATGGACGAGATCGGCCTCTTCGAAATCCGCAACGGCGACCTTACCACCCTCGTCCATGTCGGCGCCGTCGATGCGCCGGAGTTCAAGGCGATGGTCTCGACCACCGATGTGCTGAAGCCGATCAGCGACAAGACCCGCGGCCTCGTCGCCCGCGTTTCGGATGCCAATGGCGCGATCGAAGTGCCGCCGGTTCTCCCCGTTCGCGGCCAGATCCGTGTCGCCGACAACGAGCGCATGCAGATCAAGCTCACCAACGAGACGGTTCTGAAGGGCATCAACACGTTGCCGCTCTTTGCCGGCTTCGCCGGTGTCGGCGTGCTGCTGCTCGCCTTCGGCGCCATGTGGTGGCGCGAAGGGCGCTGAGCCATTTTGTCGAACTGACGACTCTGATATCGGCAGGCGATAGAGATCGCCGCCGAAAGGTTCAGCCATGGCTCCGCAGAAGCTGAAGGTCACCAAGGTCCTCTCCAAGAAGGACCGCAAGAAGATCGCCGACCCGTTGATCGCCTATAACATCGCCCGCTTCGGCGAGAGCGGCCGCGAAAAGCTGGCGATCCGGCTGCGCGGCGACGACGGCGAGATCAATGGCGGCCTTGTCGGTTATACAGCACGCGACTGGCTCTATATCGAGATGCTATTCATTCCGGAGGAGATGCGCGGCAAGGGTCTGGCCGGAACGCTGCTGCAGATGGCGGAAGACGAAGCCAGGCGCCGCGGCTGCATCGGCGCCTTCATCGATACGATGAGCCCTGATGCCCTCGGCGTCTACCGGCGCTGCGGTTATGAGACGATCGGCTCACTTGGCGAATTCGCCGGCGGCCACACCTTCACCTGGCTGAAGAAGCGCTTTCAGCCAAGCGAGGCCTGACGCGTCTCCGCGTCGATGGCGAGCGCCGCAATGGCGGCAATGACCAGCAATCCGGCAAAGAGCCCGATCGCCACGCCGAGCCCCAGCGACACCACAAAGGTCATCACCGACGGCGCCACCAGTCCGCCGAGACGAGCCATCGCACCCGCCGCCCCCATGCCGGTCGCGCGCGATCCGGTCGGGTAAAGCTCCGGCGTATAGGCATAAAGCGCACCCCAGGTGCCGAGCAGCGCAAAACTCATCAGCAGCAGCGAAGCGCCGATCA
Source organism: Rhizobium sp. BG4 (assembly GCF_016864575.1). NCBI lineage: Bacteria > Pseudomonadati > Pseudomonadota > Alphaproteobacteria > Hyphomicrobiales > Rhizobiaceae > Rhizobium > Rhizobium sp. BG4. The sequence goes on along the minus strand of NZ_CP044125.1, from coordinate 3,194,200 downwards.
GCACGTCGTCAGGCGACAACACGAACAGCAGGCATCCCGCCGCCGACAACAGGCAGAATCCAACAAGCGTCGGCCGCCTGCCCCAGGCCTCGACGCCATAGGCGGCGAGCGCATAGCCGGGGATCTGTGCCAGCGCCACGAAGACCAGGAAGCCATAGCCGCGCACGAAGCCGAAGCCATCGCCCGCCAGCCGCGCCGGCATCCAAGTGAAGACGCCGTAATAGGAAACGGAGACGAGGAACCAGATAGCGAGAATCATCAGGCTGCGGCGGCGAAGCGGCGGTGAGAACAACCCTTCGGAATCGGCATGCGGCGCGGCGACGATCTCCTCGCCGGCGGCCAGCGGCGGCTTGCCGTGGGCTCCCAGCATCCGGTTGACGATTGCCTTGGCATCGGCCGCCCGGCCGGATCGCAGCAGGTAAAGCGGCGATTCCGGCACGAAGAAGCGCAGCGCCACGCCGAGGATCGCCGGCACCGCCGTCACGGCGAAGATATAGCGCCAGGCATCGGCCACGCCTGCGACGCTTGCCGCCCAGGCCGCGAGCGCCACGATCAGCGTGCCCACCGCCCAGAAGCCTTCGAGCATGACCAGCCAGCGCCCGCGGTTCTTCGATGGCAGGAATTCGGCCATCATCGCGTAGTCGACCGGCAGCGTGCCGCCGACCGCCATGCCGGTCAGGAAGCGCAGGATCAGCAGGCTGGTAAAATCGGGCGCAAAAATCGACAGCAGACCGAACAGCGCGTCGCAGGCGACGGTCAGGATCAGCACATAGCGCCGCCCCCAGCGATCGGCCAGCCGGCCGAACAGCATGGCGCCGATCAGCATGCCCAGAAAGAAGAGCGTTCCCGTCTGCAGCGCCTGCGCCACGGTCAGCTGGAATGTCGCGGCAATCGATGCGGCGGTAAAACCGACGGCGAGCACCTGCATGGCATCGGCAGCCCAGACGAGACCGAATATGCCCATCAGCCGCTTCTGGAACGCCCCCGTTCCGGCGCGGTCGAGCGCCTCGTCCATCGAAATGCCGCTCATTCGCCGTCCCCCGTCGCGCAGCCCTGGTGAGTCCCAAGGAAATCAGGGGTTTGATAGACGATAAGCTCTATTTACGCCAGCTAATTGAACCCTTGAGACGCTGATGAGCGTCGTCGCTGACCGGCACGACGAGAACACGCGCCGGATCGACCGGACCCGGGAAGTTGAGCGCGTTGTGGGCGACCCGTTCGAACCCGAGTTGGCAGTAATAGGGCGGGTCGCCAACCAGAATGATCGCCTCCGACCCCCTGCGCTTGGCGGCTTCGACAGCGATCCGCACCAGTTCGCGCCCGATCCCCCGGCTCTTGTGCGACGGCCGCACGGCGAGAGGCCCGAGCAGATGCGCCTTGACGCCACCCGCCTGCACCGGCGTCATCCGCACCGAGGCGATGGTCTCGCCGTCATCGGCACAGATGAAGGAAAGCGAACGGTCATGCGGCCCCTGCTCGCGAATACGAGCGGCAGCGCGCGTATGACGGCCCGGACCGAATGCTTCTTCGTTGATGAGTTCGATAGCGGCGTCGTGAGACGCATCCTCAGTGAGGTAGACCAGATCGTGCTTGTGCATGATGAGACAGAAACCGGATAGACAGACAGCATGGGTTCTCGAACACGCCCTTCAGGCGTTCGGGAGCTTCAGCGTCGTCGCAGGCTTCTGATTGCGTACATCAAATCGGGTTCCGCAGAAAAATGTGAAATGGCCGATAGCAGGAAAAATTTCCGCCGTCCAACGCAAAATGCGGCGGGGCGAAAATCACTGTGACGCACTGTTCAATCTTTGCCCACTGCAAAGCGCGCGCGGCTGCGATATCTTTGCGCCAACGAGACCAATTCGAAGGAAACGCACAATGGGCATGCTGGTGGAAGGCGTCTGGCATGACGTCTGGTACGATACGAAAGAAACCAAGGGGCATTTCAAGCGCGCCGCCTCGCAGTTCCGCAACTGGGTGACGAAGGATGGCGAGGCCGGCCCTTCCGGCACCGGCGGCTTCAAGGCCGAGGCCGGGCGCTATCATCTCTATGTGTCGCTCGCCTGTCCCTGGGCGCACCGCACGCTGATCTTCCGCAAGCTGAAGAAGCTCGAAGACCTGATCTCCGTCTCCGTCGTCGATCCGCTGATGGTCGAGAACGGCTGGGAGTTCAAGATCAGCGACGGCGCCACCGGCGACCATCTGTTCGGCGCCAGGGCGCTCTGGGAAATCTACGTGAAGGCCGATCCGAACTATTCGGGCCGCGTCACCGTTCCCGTCCTCTGGGACAAGCAGACCGGCACGATCGTCAACAACGAATCGTCCGAAATCATCCGCATGTTCAACAGCGCCTTCGACCACCTGACTGGCTCGACGCAGGATTTCTATCCTGAAAACCTCGCTCCCGGGATCGATGAAATCAACGCGCTGGTCTACGACACCGTCAACAACGGCGTCTACAAGGCGGGCTTTGCGACGACGCAGGAAGCCTACGAGCAGAATGTCGTCAAGCTGTTCGGCACGCTGGACGCCCTGGAAGAGCGCCTCGGCAAGGGCCGCTATCTCCTTGGCGACCGGGTGACCGAAGCCGACTGGCGGCTGTTCACGACGCTGGTGCGCTTCGACCCCGTCTATGTCGGCCACTTCAAGTGCAACATCCGCCGCATCGACGACTACCCGAACCTGTCGGCCTACCTGCGCGATCTCTACCAGACGCCGGGCGTCAAGGAGACGGTGAACATGCGCCATATCAAGGAGCATTATTACCGCAGCCACAAGACGATCAACCCGACCGGCATCGTGCCCGTCGGCCCTGATCTCGATCTCGACCGGCCGCATGGCCGCGCCAAGCTGGCGGCTGCCTGAGGATTACCAGTAATGAGCGGCGGGTTCCTCGCCGCTCAGCTCCCGGAGGCGGCGTTTCGTCGCCTCGGTCGTGCCCTCGGGCAATGCGTCGAGCGCAAAGAAGCCACTCTCGACGATCTCCGCATCCGGCTTGCGCGGCGCCGTCTGCTCGACATCGGCGCGGTAGAAGACCACATGGTCGCGGCGGCTCGCCGACGTATTCAGGTAGACCTGAAAAAGCTTCGGCTCGCCGATGATCCGCAGGTTCCCCTCTTCCCGCAGTTCCTTGACCAGCGCATCATGCGAGGTCTCCCGCCGCTCGATGCCGCCGCCCGGCATATGCCAGCCCGGCACATAGCTGTGGCGCACCAGGAAGACGCGGCCCGACGGATCGAAGCACGCAGCCCTCACGCCCATCGTCATTCCCCGCGTCGCGGCGAAATAGACGTGGACGACCCGCACCAGAATTTTCGATTGCCAGGACCTGATCTCGTTATTCGCCATCGTTCCGTTTTCACTATTTCGTTCAAGCGGATGTGTTTGAATTGTAAATATCCTGGTCTATGTGTCGTAGCATGTTCAAGCTCGCGCATATCTCCGATATTCACCTCGGCCCACTTCCCCGTCTTTCGATCCGCGAGCTCTTCTCGAAGCGCATCACCGGCTTTGTGAACTGGCACCGCAACCGGCGCAAGCATCTTTTCGGCGGAACGCTCGACCTGCTTCTGGATGATATCCGCGCCCGCGAAGCCGATCATCTCGCCGTCACCGGCGACCTCGTCAATCTCGCAAGCGGCCTCGAGATCCGCTCGGCCGCCGCCTGGCTGCGCGAGCTCGGCGATCCCGAGGAAACCTCGATCGTCCCCGGCAATCACGATGCCTATGTGCCCGGTGCCTACGAGAAATCGATGCGCGCCTGGTACGACTACGTCCGCGGCGATCTGGCGCCGCCGCAATGGGAGGAAGACCGCCATATCTTCCCCTACCTGCGCATCCGCGGCAAAGTCGCGATCGTCGGCTGCTCGACGGCTGTCGCCACGCCCCCCTTCGCCGCCAGCGGCTTCTTCGGCCAGCGCCAGGCCCGCGAGGCGGTCAACATGCTGCGCGCTGCCGGTGAGGCCGGCCTCTTCCGCGTGGTGATGATCCACCATCCGCCGATCCGCGGCGCCACGTCTTTCCACAAGCGGATGATCGGCATCCGCCGCTTCGCCGCCGTCGTCACCAGCGGCGGCGCCGAGCTCGTGCTGCACGGCCACACCCATCTCAACACACTCTACTGGCTGAAGGGCCAGACCGGCCCCGTGCCCGTCGTCGGCATCGCGTCGGCCTCACAGGGGCCTGGCGGCATGAAGCCGCGCGCCGCCTACAATCTCTTCTCGATCGACGGCTCGCCCGGCGCCTGGGAGCTGAAGGGCGAGCGCTTCAGCCTCAATGATCGCGGCGATGGCGTATCGCCCGAAAGCGTCGATATTTTCAAGCTTTAGCGGCCAGAGCGGAATCAGTTTCGCCGCTTGTTGAATCGCTTTCTGAGGATTTTGCCGATCCGGCGATCCTGCCCTTGGTATTTCCAAATCGAGGCGTACAATCCCGCCATCGACGCCGACCAGGGAGCCCGCCATGCGCATCGCCGCCAACCGTATCTGCCGCCTCACCCTCGCCTTCGGCCTTGCCGCCGCGCTTGCCGCACCGGCCTTCGCGGTCGGCGACGAGAGCGACGAAACCAAGCCGCCGCCGAAGACCGAGACGACGACCAAATGCGCCGACGGCAAAGTCTGGGACAAGCAGAAGAAGGAATGTGTCGACGCCAAGAAGCAGAGCTTCAACGACGACGATCTCTACCAGTTCGCCCGCGAATTCGCCTATGCCGGCCAGTATGAGAATGCCATCAACATCCTCAACCTCGCCAGGAACCAGAACGATCCGCGCATCCTCAACTATCTCGGCTATTCCAACCGCAAGGCCGGCCGCTTCGAACTCGGCATGTCCTACTATCGCAAGGCGCTGCAGGCCGACGAGAATTATATTCTCGCCCGGTCATACATGGGCCAGGCTTTGGTGGAACAAGGAGACGTGCAGGGTGCCAAGGTTCAGCTCGTCGAGATTCGCGATCGCGGCGGCGAAAACACCTGGGCCTACCGCGCTCTGCTGCAAAGCCTGAACGGTTACCGGACCTATTGAAAACAACTGAACGTGATGAGCGGCAGAAAACCTTTGGGAAACTGCCGCTTAGCCGCTCTTCCTGTTGCGGAGCGCGTCAAACTTGTTTCATAAAGGTCACATACGCGATATAAAAATACGACCCGCACCGGATGCTTCGCTCCGGACATGTTCATGAAATGAGATTATGCGTCAGCCCGTAACGACCATCGACATCAGACGCGACCTTGTAGGCCTGTTGCCTCGGTTGCGCCGCTTTGCGATTGCGCTGACGGGCGATACGGCGAGCGCCGACGAACTAGTCCAGACCGTCTGCCAGCGCGCCGTCGCCAAGAGCCATCAGTGGAACGGCGAAGGCCGCCTGGAAAGCTGGGTCTATACGCTTGCCCGCCAGCTGTGGAACGAGGACGGCCGCAAGCGGCGCGCCCGCACGGCAGCTCCCAAGGGCAACGTCACCGATATCCGTGAAGCCGCCCGCGAGCGCGCCACGGTCACCGATACCGATCTCATCCACCGCATGCTGGCAGAGATGCCGGAGGGCCTGGCGAGCATCTTCCTGCTGACCGTGGTCGAAGGCCACAGCTACGAGCAGACCGCCGATATCATGGGCATTCCGGCAACCGGCGTTTCGGCGCAGCTTGCCGCCGCCAGGCTGCATTTCGCCAGCCTCGCCGACGATTTTCACCACAGGTACTGAACCTTGCCGGATTTCAAGAAACTGCCGCTCGATGCCCAGCTGACTGCCCTCCTCGACGGCGAGACGACGCCGGAAGAGAAGCATGAGCTGGAAGAGCGTATCGCCAGTGACGAAGGCGCCCGCAGGCTTTACGACAAGCTGCGTCACGGCGCCGATTTCGGCCGCCGCCGCCTCGACGACGTGCTGAAGGAACCCGTGCCGCTGGCGCTCGTGCGCTCGATCAAGAGCGTGCAGCCTCCGAAGGCGCCCCTCGCCCGCGCGCCACCCGTCCGGCCTTCAAGTTCGCGCCGTCGGGGCGCAAGTCGCTGGCCGCCGCCATTCTCCTGTTCGTTGCCGGTTGCGGCATCGGTTATCTGGTCGGCATCGGCCCCGGCGATCCGACACCTTCGGACGACCAGCACATTGCCGACGACAGCGGCCGCAGCAAGGATTGGCTGGCCGACATCGCCGGCTACCAGCGCATGATCATCCGCCAGCCTCGCCATCTGGTCGAAGTGCCGGCGTCGCAGGCCGAAGAGATTTCCAGCTGGCTCACCTCGACCGTCGGCGTCGCCTTCCGCGTTCCCGATCTCAGCAATGACGGCTGGACCTTCCAAGGCGCCCGCGTCGTGCTGGGCGACGGCAAGCCAACCGGGCAACTCGTCTATTCCAGCGCCGATGGCGACCTGATCACCATCTACTTCCGCAAGGACACGCAGCAGCCGGAAACCGAAGATTTCAAGGAAACGATCAAGGACGAGATCGGCCTGGTAACCTGGCACAATGCCGGCACCGCCTACGTCCTGGTCGGCCCATCGGCCGAAGCATCGCTCAGCCAGATCGCCATGGAAATCGCCGCCACGATCTGATCGTCACGATCGGCCTAGACATCAATGGCGCAGCGGATCTCTCCGCCGCGCCCTTTGCTTTGTTCAGTGCTTTCCGGCCTTCACTTCGAGCACGCGGTTCGCCGCCGAGACGATCGCTTCGAGCGAGGCGCCGACGATATTGGTGCTGATGCCGGCGCCGAACAGCTTGCCACCCGGATAGGCCGTCTCGACATAGGAGATCGCGGCGGCGTTCGAGCCGTTCTGCAGCGAGTGCTCGGAATAGTCCTGCACCGACATTTCGATGCCGAGATAGGCCGAGAGCGCGTTGATGAAGCCGTCGATCGGACCGTTGCCGTGGCCTTCGATATGCTTGGTCACGCCGTTATCGGTGATCTCGGCCGCCACGACGCGCACGCCCTTGCGGTCGATATGCGCGAAAGTGTGGTGATCGACGAACTTGATGCGGCCGGTCGGCTGCGTCACGTAGCGTTCGATGAAGCGCTCGTAGATGCGCTTCGAGGGGAGTTCCTTGCCCTCTTCATCGGTGATCCGCTGGATGTCTTCGCGGAACTCGACCTGCAGGTTGCGCGGCAGGTTGATGCCGTAGTCCTGCTGCAGGATATAGGCGATACCGCCCTTCCCCGACTGCGAGTTGATGCGGATGATCGCCTCGTAGGAACGGCCGACATCCTGCGGGTCGATCGGCAGGTACGGCACTTCCCAGACCGGGTGATTGGCAACCTTGATCGCCTTCATGCCCTTGTTGATCGCATCCTGGTGCGAGCCGGAGAAGGCCGTGTAGACCAGTTCGCCGACGTAGGGATGACGCTCGCCGATCGGCATCTGGTTCGAATATTCGAAGACGTCCTTCATGCGCACGATATCCGAGCAGTCGAGCTCGGGATCGATGCCCTGCGTGAACATGTTCAGTGCCATCGTCACGACGTCGACATTGCCGGTCCGCTCGCCATTGCCGAACAGCGTGCCTTCGACACGGTCTGCGCCGGCCAGCAACGCCAGCTCGGCAGCGGCAATACCGGTGCCGCGGTCGTTATGCGGATGCAGCGAGATGATCAGGTTTTCGCGGTTGTCGAGGTTGCGGCACATCCACTCGATCTGGTCGGCATAGATGTTCGGCGTCGCCATCTCGACGGTCGACGGCAGGTTGATGATCAGCTTGTTGTCAGGCGTCGGCTTCATCTCGGCGATGACGGCGTTGCAGATTTCCAGCGCCACGTCGAGCTCCGTGCCGGTGAAGCTCTCCGGCGAATATTCGAAGCGGTAGCCGCCACCGGCCTTGGCCGCCATGTCGGAAATCATCTTGGCGGCATCGACGGCGATCTGCTTGATGCCGTGGACATCCTTGGCAAACACCACGCGGCGCTGCAGCTCGCTGGTGGAATTGTAGAAATGCACGATCGGCCTGTTGGCGCCCTGCAGCGCTTCGAAGGTGCGGGTGATCAATTCGGGGCGGCATTGGACGAGAACCTGCAGCGACACGTCGTCAGGCACATTGCCCTCTTCGACGCACCAGCGGGCAAAGTCGAAGTCGGTCTGCGAGGCTGAGGGGAAACCGATCTCGATTTCCTTGAAGCCCATGTCCAGCAACAGCTGGAACATGCGGGCCTTGCGGTCGTGGCCCATCGGGTCGACCAGCGCCTGGTTGCCGTCGCGCAAGTCGACGGAGCACCAGATCGGCGCCTTGGTGAGCGTCTTCGTCGGCCAGGTACGATCGGGAATATTCACCTGCGGATAGGGGCGATACTTCACGCCGGCCGACTGCATGCCTTTTGCGGGAGTTTGAGTCTTAGAGTCCATCGTCTTCTCTCCTCAGCCCGGCAATTTGCGTCTTAGACCATCACGAATGGATTGGCGACAGCAACCGCGGACCTCATTTCGGTCAATCTTAGTTCTTTGGGATTAGTCGCGAGGAGCGTTGGCCTGCGGGGCTTTTCGGCCGCCGGGCGCTCCTCAACGGACCCGGCAACCGCGCGTAAGGCCGAGGAGAAGAAGCGAGGTGAGCGCGCGCGTATTGTCGCGCAGGGCGATACGCCCGCGTGCAATCGTGCCAGAAATCATTGCGCCTGTCGTCTTCATGCTCGGGCTTATATCCGCGGGACCAAAAACTGGCAACCCCCTCTCCAATGCTTTCCGGCTTCTATCGCTTCGACGCCTTCACCAGATGCTGCAGCGCCATCATCAATCCACCGGCAAGCAGCCCCCAGAAGGCGCCGGAAATGCCGCCGAAGGAAACGCCAGACGCCGTGACCAGGAAGGTGATCGCCGCAGCTTCCCGCGTCTCGGGCGCCTGGAAGGCAGACATGGCCGAGCTCGAGAAGGCGCCGACCAGCGCCAGACCGGCCACCGCTTGGATCAGGATCGGTGGCGCCAGCGCCACCGCGGTCGTCACCGCACCAGCGAGCGGCCCGAGAATGAGGTAGCAGATGCCGCAGACCAGCACCGCCCAGTAGCGGCGCGCTGGATCCGGATGCGCATCCGGCCCGGCGCACATCGCCGCCGTAATCGCCGCCAGATTGACCGCATGGCCGCCGAACGGCGCCGCGAACAGCGAAAAGACGCCTGATACTGCAAACAGCGGCCCGGGCTTCGGCTCATAGCCGTTGACCTTCATGACCGCGATACCGGGAATGTTCTGCGACGCCATGGTGACGATGAAGAGCGGCAGCGCGATCGAAATGAAGGCCGGCAGATTGAAGACAGGGGTGACGAACTCGACGGTCGGCAGCAGCGCTCGGCCGACGGCGGCCCCTGCCCCGTCGGGAATATCGACACCGAAGGCCACGACCATCCCGAAGGCCACAAGTGCCGCCGGCACCGCCAGGAGCCGCTTGAAGGCGCCGACCACCATCCAGGTCAGCACGATCGGCAACCCGAGCCACGGATTGAAACCCACAGCCTTCACCGGCGCAAAGCAGAGCCCGATCAGCACGCCCGAAAGCATCGCATTGGCAAGCGGCGCCGGAATGGCGGCGACTGCCCGACCAAGCGGCTTGAACAGGCCGGCAACGACGATCAGCAGCGCGCAGACGATAAAGGCGCCGACAGCCGCATTGAAGCCGCCCTCGACGATCCCGGTGCTGGCGAGCAGCGCCGCCCCCGGCGTCGACCAGGCCATGCTGACCGGCAGCCGCGTCGTGAAGCTGAGCACGATGGCGCAGATCCCAAGCCCGAGCGAAAGCGCCATCAATCCCGAAGCCGCCTGCGCCTCCGTGGCGCCCACCGCCTGCAACCCGTGCAACACGACGGCAAACGAACTGGCAAAGCCCGCGAAAGCCGCGAGCACGCCCATGAACAGGCTTTGAACGGAGAAATCTTTGAGCATCGCGGGACTCGGGGCGTGAAACGAATACCGCATGGAGCATGACCGAATACGGTCACGCAAGGTCACCGCGCGCACCAACCGTACGCGGCAAGAAATGGAGGCGAACCCAAATATGGCAAATGCTTGCTATGCGAGCAAAAAAGCCTAATTTAGTTGCGGTGGGAAGAACACAAAAATCCAGGTGAATGAATGTCGGACGATCCCGATGATATCAGCAGAGCAGCAGTGGGCCTTTCTTCGGCCGCCATTCTCGCATCGCTGATCAAGACTTTGAACGAAAAGAAACTCATTTCGGACGACGAGGAGAACGCCGTCTACGATGCAGCGATCGCGCTGCTTGGCGACAATGCCGGAGATGACGAGGAAGGCATCTTCGAGCTGGCGCAGGAAATCATCGAAGAGCGCTGGAAGCCGGCGAACTGATCGCCCGGCGGAAAGGAAAACGGGGCGCGAACGCCCCGTTGAAAATCAGATCTCGCTCTGCGAGGTGATGATGCGCGACACCAGGCCGTAATCCTTGGCCTCTTCGGCCGAGAGCCAGTAGTCGCGATCCGTATCCTTGGCGATCTTGTCGACCGGCTGGCCGGTGGCGACGGAGAAGATCTTGTTCAGGCGCTCGTTCATCTTGATGATTTCGCGAGCCTGGATCTCGATATCGGATGCCATGCCGCGCGTGCCGCCCGAGGGCTGGTGCAGCAGGAAGCGGGTGTTCGGCAGGCAAAGGCGCTGTTCCTTCGGAGCCGCGACATAGATGAGCGCGCCGGCCGAAGCGACCCAGCCCGTACCGATCATCCAGACCTTCGGCTTGATGAACTTGATCATGTCGTGGATCGAATCGCCCGACTCGACGTGGCCGCCAGGCGAGCTGACGTAGATGCGGATGTCTTCGTCGCTGGCTGCGGCAAGCGCCACGAGCTGCGAGCAGACCTTCTGGCCGAGCTCCATGGTGATCGGGCCGTAGATGAAGATCGAACGCGATTTGAAGAGGTTAGCCTCTGCGTCCTTCCCCAAAGACAGTTCCTTGGTCTTGTCTTCTTGTTCTTCGTCGTTCATTCGAACCTCTCTCGGCTTCATTCGGGTTTCCCGGACATAGTGTGACTCAATGCGTAAAACAATGCGGGAAAAAGACAAGCCACGGAACGGGTGAAGATATTCTTATGACAAACGCCGGATCTGTCAGCATTATGCTGCTATCCCCAGGCGGGAGGAAAAGATGACATCGCTTTTGCTTCATCGGGCGGTCAAAAACAACGCGCTCTGGTGCGACGCCGTCTGCGCCGCGCAGGGTCAGCGCGGCGAGTTCACCCGCACCCTCTGGCTCCACCGCCAGGGCACCCCGCCCTTCTATCCCGACGCGATCACGCTGACCGGGGCCGAGAGTGCGGCCGAACAGGAAGAGGCGATCGCCGTGCTCACCCGCTCGCGGTCCGGCGGCTGGGGCATCAAGGACAGCTACTGCACCCTCGATCTCGCGCCGCAGGGTTTCAGCGTGCTGTTCGAGGCCGAGTGGATTGGTCTCGACGCCGATGACGATGTCGATGAGCAAGACGGCGGCCTGACGTGGAAGCGGATCGAAACAGCCGCGGAACTCGCCGACTGGGAGAAAGCCTGGGCAGGCGGCGAACCGCAGGCCGCGCCCGTTTTCGGCGAGCCGCTGCTCCACGCCCCGCAGATTGCCTTCCTTGCCGCCTATTCCGGCAAGGCGCTGCAGGGCGGCGCCATCCTCAATCATCAGGCCGATGTCACCGGTCATTCCAATGTCTTTGCCGTCAAGGGAAAGCACGGACCGGTCCTGGCGGGGCTGGTGCGCGAGGCGCGGCGGCTTTTCCCCGGCGAGCCGATCGTCGGCTATGAGAGCGGCGACGATCTCGAGAATGCGCTGGCATCGGGCTTTACGGCGCTCGGCTCCCTGCGCATCTGGGCACGCGACTAGCTTACCGAAATGTAAGTTGCCAAGGCTTTGAAAAGCCTGAATCGCTTCCTAACTCATCCTCACGCAGGCACGAATGCCACAGGAGCAAGGGAGACAGTCATGTCACCGGAAGAACGCCAACTGCTGACCACCCTTTTTGACCGGGTACGCACCGCATCCGCCACCCCGCGCGATCGCGATGCCGAAGCCCTCATCGAACAGGGCGTGCGCGAACAGCCCTACACGACCTACTACCTCGCCCAGGCCGTCATCGTGCAGGAAAAGGGCCTGGAGGCGGCCTCGAAGCATATCCAGGAACTCGAAGAGCGCGTCCGCCAGCTCGAAGCCGGCGAGAGCGAGCACCGCCAGGCCGAACAGGGCGGCGGCTTCCTGAGCTCGATCTTCGGCAGCGGCCAGACCCAGCAGGCCGCCCAGCCCTCCGGCCCCTGGGGCAACGCGCCGCGCCAGAGCTATCAGGACCGCGACTATGACGACAACGTCCGCCCGATGCGCCCGCAACAGCAGCAGCCGTCCGGCCCGTGGAACCCGCAGCCGTCGGGACCATCGGCAGGCGGCAGCTTCCTGCGCGGCGCACTCGGCACGGCGGCGGGTGTCGCAGGCGGCGTGCTGCTTGCCAATTCGCTGAGTGGCATTTTCGGCAATCACATGTCGTCGCTCGGCTGGGGCTCGCCCTTCGGCGCCAGCCCCTTCGGCAACACGCCGGCACCGACGGAAGAGACAGTCATCAACAATTACTACGGCGACCAGAACCCGCAGAACGATACGGCGGCCGACCGCGATGACGACAACAACAACAACGTCCAGCAGGCCGACTACAGCAATGACGACGATAACGATTATGACGACGGAAACGACCAGTCGGGCGACGGCAGCTTCGACGTCTGAGCGCTAACAAAAAAGCGAGGGCGACACCGCCCTCGCCTCACCTTCTCATCAGCCGCGGCCGCGATAGGTCGCCACACCCTGATCCGGCAGCCAGACATTCTCCGGCGGCTTGCCGGTCTGCCAGAAGACGTCGATCGGGATGCCGCCGCGTGGATACCAGTAGGCGCCGATGCGCAGCCACTTCGGGTCGAGCAGTTCGACGATCCGCTTGGCGATATAGATCGAGCAATCCTCGTGAAATGCCCCGTGATTGCGGAAGGAATGCAGGAAGAGCTTCAGCGACTTCGATTCCACCAGCCACTCATTGGGGATGTAATCGATGACGATATGGGCGAAATCCGGCTGGCCGGTCATCGGGCAGAGCGAGGTGAATTCCGGCGCGGTGAAACGCACAACGAAATCGGTGCCCGCCTGGTTGGACGGCACCTTTTCGAGAACGGCTTCCTCGGGAGACTTCGCTGTCTCCGTCTGGTGACCCAGCATGGACAGGCTGGAGACATCGGTTTCAGGCATCATGCTTCCTTTATGACTTTGACGCGCAGCCCATGGGCCTTTTCGCCCTCCGGCTCGACGTGAATGGCAATGCTGGCGCCCGGATGCACCGCGCGGATGGCATCTTCAAGGCGGTCGCAGATATCGTGGGCTTCGCGCACCGACATAGCAGCCGGAACGACCATGTGAAAGTCCACGAAGGTCACAGCGCCGGCCCGGCGCGTCTTCAGGTCGTGCACGCCGAGAGAGCCCTGCGCATGCGTGGCGATCGCCTGCTTGATCGCTTCTTCCTCCTCGGGCTCCGCCGCATGGTCCATCAGGCCGCCGATCGAATGCGAGATCACCTTGTAGCCCTGATAGAGAATGTTGATGGCGACGAGGATGGCGAGCACCGGGTCGAAGATCGGATAGCCGGTCGCCAGCGCCAGAAGCAGGCCGGCGAGCACGCCGACCGAAGTCACCACATCCGACATGATATGCTGGCCATCGGCCGTCAGCGCCGCCGAGCGATACTGCCGGCCGACGCGGATCAACAGCCGCGCCCAGACGAAATTGATGACGCCCGCCGCGAAGTTGATGGCCAGACCCAGCGCCGGCGCTTCCAGCATCTTCGGCTCGGCGAGATAGCCGACGGATTCCTTGACGATCAAAAGGGCGGCGACGACGATCAGCACGCCCTCCGTGACCGCCGAGAGATATTCGGCCTTGTGGTGGCCGAACGGGTGGTCGTGGTCGGCCGGCTTCTGCGCATAGCGGATGACGAAGAAGGCGATGAAGGCCGCCACGACGTTGACGAAGGATTCCAGTCCATCGGAGAGCAGCGCCACGGAGCCCGTCACCCACCAGGCGACCAGCTTCAATCCCATGACCCCGAGCGACATCGGAATGCCCCAGAATGCCAGCCGGCGGACGGTCAGGTTACCTTGTTCGTTCATCGCTTATCCCTCTGCGGATGCGAATGAATTGCAGCACATAGCCCATTCAAACGCAAAACCGCCCGCGCGAAAATCGCGCAGGCGGCCAATGCGGTCCATATGGTTCAAGCCGGCCGGTTTGTCAAAGGTCAAAAGCCGCAAATCCCGTTTGACGAAATTTACATAACACGTTATATAACGTCGCATACAAATGGAGTCGACAGTGATCGAAGACATCGTGCGAACCTCGGGCTTCCTGACGCTCGGCAGCAGGCTGCGCCGTATCGGCGAGCGACTGCAGGCCGATACCCAGCAGTTCATCGATGAGGCTGGCCTCGGCATCCAGGCCGGGCAATATCCGTTCCTCGCCGCGATCGATCGCGCCGGACCGCTGACGATCGGTGAACTCGCCCAATCGGTCGGCATCACCCAGCCGGGCGCCACGCGCACCGTCGGCCAGCTGCTGGAACTCGAGCTCGTCGCCATCGAACCTTCGGCCAGCGACCAGCGCCGCAAGCTCGTCTCGCTGACGCCACGCGGCCAAGAACTCATAGATCTGTCGCGCGCCGAAATCTGGCCGCGTATCGCCGCCGCCGTCACCGATCTTTGCGGCAGCCTCGACGGCCCGATCCTCGATCAACTCTCTGCCATTGAAGACGGCCTCGCCGCGGCCCCCCTCATCCGCCGCGCTCCGGCCAAGGAGACGAAATAATGCCCCATATTCTCGACCGCCCGATCTGGAACGCGCTGCAGACGGAACATGCCGGACTTGCCGAAGGCGGCGCGCTGGCGCGGCGCTACCCGCCATCGATCGTGCCTTTCGCCGCCGCCGGCGACAGCAGCCGCGAGAGCCTGGAAGCCCTGGCGAAACTCGCCGCCGCCGGCGAGGTGATGGCGCTGGTCGAGCCCGAGACGATCACCATCCCCGATGGTTTCGATATCGTCGGCGAAGCCACGCTCGTGCAGATGATCGGCAGCACGCCGCACGCGGAAATCTCCGATCCCCGCATTGTCAGGCTGACCGAAGCCGATGCCGCCGAGATGCTGGCGCTCGCCCAGCTGACCAAGCCCGGCCCCTTCACGCTCGGCGCACAGAAACTCGGCGCCTTCTGGGGCATCAGGGAAGACGGCCGGCTGATCGCCATGGGCGGCCAGCGGCTGCGCCAGACCGGCTTCACCGAACTCAGCGGCCTCTGCACCCACCCGGACTTTCAGGGCAAGGGCCTGGGCAAGCTGATGTTCCGCTATGTCGCCGGCCAGATCGCCGCGAGCGGCGCGACGACCTATCTCCACGTCAACGCCATCAACAGCGGTGCGATCGCGCTTTACAAGGCGCTCGGCTTCGAACAACGCTGGGAGCTGAATCTGAGGATCATCAAGCGCCGGCCATGACCGGCGCCTGAAGGCTCGCGCTCAGCCAGCCGGACAGGCCGCCCCGGTATCGACCCAGGCCTTGATCAGCTCGCCGAACTCGGCTTGCGTTCCCGGTGCCGGCTCACGCCCGTCGCCCGGGTTCCAGCCCCAGCCGACGAGGCTGTCATGGGACATGTGCTCGACGATCTTCGAAAGATCGCGGCCGCCATTGCGCTTCGGGTCCTTCAGCTGCTGGCAGATCTCGCCGAGCGACTTGCCGACCCAGGCCATCTCGATCGGCGCCAGATGCCAGGCGGGATTGCCGGGAATGCTCTTCAGTGTCGGCGACTGTCCGACGATCGCTGCATTCTCCGGTCCGTGGCAGGTGTTGCACATCATGCCCGGAACGCCCATGCCGCCATCGCCGCGCGTCACCGGCGGCTGGTGCGGATGCATCGCCATCGTCTGCAGCGGCCTGTCGCCCGCCGGATGGCAGTTCAGACATCGCGGATGCTCGATCACCTTGCCCGCCTCTTCGAACAGCGCCACCGACCGCGCCTTCTGATCGGCGATCGATGCGAAGGAGGCGACCGGCTTGAGGGTCGTCTTGTCGGTTTCAGGCGCCGTTTGCGCCAGCGCCATGAACGATACGGGCAAGGCCGCAAGAAGGGAGAGACCACCTGCCATGCAGGCGAGTGCCAGTCTGTTTGTCATACCGGCCTCCCTCAGCTCGTCGCCACGGCAACGATCGGCAGGCTGCGCACCGGCGCACCGGTGAGCCGCCGCCAGGCATTGGCCGTCGCCGGCCCGACCGGTGGCACGCCCGGCTCTCCCACCCCCGTCGGTGGCTCGCCGGATTTGATGACGGCAACTTCCACATCCGGCATCTCGTTAATGCGGATCGAGCGGTAATCGTGGAAGTTCGACTGCATGATCGCGCCGCCCTCACCCAATGTCACCGCATCGAAGAGCACCGCACCGAGCCCATAGCCGATGCCGCCTTCCATCTGCGCCTTGATGACATTCGGATTGATCGCCACCCCGCAATCGACCGCGCACCAGACCTTGTGCACCCGCGGCGCCCCATCGGCACCGGCTGAAACCTCCACCACCTGGCCGACATAGGTGTTGAAGCTCTTGACCACGGCAACGCCGCGCTGCCGTCCCTCCGGGACCTTCCCGCCCCAATCGGCCAGCTCCGCCGCCTTCTTCAGCACACCGGCATAGCGCGGGTCCTCCGTCAGCTGCTCGAGCCGCCCTTCCACCGGATCCTTGCCGACCATCTGGAAGAGCTCGTCGAGGAAGGTCTCGACGGCAAAACCGGTATGCGTGTGACCGACCGACCGCCACCAGAGCGGCGGGATCGCCAGCTTCACATTATGCGAGACCACCCTGAGGTTCGGCACGTCATAAGGCAGGTCCGAAGCGCCCTCGACCGAGGTGCTGTCGAGATCGGCCTTGCCCATGATCGACTGCCCGACGATCGCCTGGTCCCATGCAACGATCCGGCCATCGGCATTGATGGCGCCGCGCATCTTGTGGAGATACATCGGCCGGTAATAGCCGCCGCGAATATCGTCCTCGCGCGTCCACATATGCTTGACCGGCCGCGACTGGTCGGTCGCCGCGAAGACCGACGCCGCCTCCTGCATATAGGGCGAGCCGAATTGCGCCTTGCGCCCGAAGCTGCCGCCGGTGATCTGCGTGTTCAGCCGCACCTTTGCCGGATCGATGCCGGTGATCTTCGCCGCTGTCGCCTTGTCCATGCCGGGGAACTGCGCCCCGTTATAGACATCGAGACTGCCGTCCGCCGCCTTGATGAACACCGCGTCGAGCGGCTCCATCGGCGCATGCGCCAGGAACGGGAAGATGATCTGCGCCTCCAGCGTCTTCAACCCGGTATCGGTGAAGGCTTTTTCGACGTCGCCTTTCTCCGAAGCGGTGATCCCCTTCTCGCCGAGCGCCTTGGCATAATCGGCCGAGAGCTGGTCGCTGGAACGCGTCTCTGCCTTCGACAGGTCCCAATCGACCTTCAGCACGGAGCGGCCCTTCAGCGCCGCAAAGGTGTTGTCGGCATAGACGGCAACGCCCTGCGGCAGCTGCTTGACGTCGACGACACCTTTCACCTTGCGGGTCTCGCTATCGTCGAAGGATTTCACCGCCGCGCCGAAATGGTTCGGATGGGCGACGACGGCAACGAGCAGATTGTCCGGCACGATATCCAGCGTATAGACCGCCTGCCCGTTGGTCTTCGACACCGTATCGAGCTTCGGCAGCTCCTGGCCGATCAGCGTGAACTTCGAGGGATCCTTGAGCTTGACGTCTGCCGGCGGCTTGATGCCCGCGGCCTTCGTCGCCAGCGCGCCGAAGCCGCTGTCCTTGCCGGAGGCCGGATGCTTGACCCGGCCTTTCTCGACCGTAATCTCGCCAGCTGGAACCTTCCATTCGTCGGCAGCAGCGGCAACCAGCATGGCGCGCGCCGTCGCGCCTGCCTGCCGGAACTGTTCGTAGGAATTTGCGATCGATGACGATCCGCCCGTTCCCTGAAGGCCGAAGGCGAGGTTCGCATAGACCTTGTCGTCGGCCGGCGAATGCACCGCGCGCATCTGTCCCCAATCGGCATCGAGCTCTTCGGCAACCAGCGTCGCGAGACCCGTGAACGGCCCCTGCCCGAATTCGATATGCTTGGAGAGAATCGTCACCGTGTCGTCGGTCCCGATCCTGACGAAGGTGTTCAGTGTCACCAGCGCGTCGGCGCCGCCCGCCTGCACACCCTTTTCGGCGGCAAAGGCCGAGCTCTTCGGCATCAGCGCAAAGCCGATCACCAGGCCGCCGGTACCGGCAAGAAAGCCGCGGCGTGTCGTTGCAATCTCCTGAATGGTCATGGCTCAACCCTCCATCGACTGGGCGGCATTGTGAATGGCCGCGCGGATCCGGTGGTAGGTGGCGCATCGACAGATATTCCCGGCCATCGCGCCGTCGATATCCTCGTCGGTGGGTTTGGGGATGTTCTGCAGCAGCGAGACGGCCGACATGATCTGGCCGGATTGACAGTATCCGCATTGCGGCACGTCGATCTTCACCCAGGCGGCCTTCACCGCATCGGCCTCCTTGCCCTCGACACCCTCGATCGTGAAGATCTCCGATCCGTCGACGGTCGAGATCGGGGTGATGCAGGAACGGCGGGTGAAGCCATCCATATGCACGGTGCAGGCGCCGCACTGGGCAACGCCACAGCCATATTTCGTGCCTGTCAGCTTTTCGAAATCGCGGATGACCCACAGGAGCGGCGTATCCGGATCGCCGTCGAAAGTCTTCGTCTGTCCATTGAGCGTGAAAGTAACCATGGTCGAGCCTCGGGGAATTTGGCTGGACCCATTGCGGCCCCAGCGAGCATCGCAGCTTTGTTCACGACGGATAAGCTAGGGCGACGCAAATCCTCGGCCATGGCAAGAAATGATAAAAGCGGCGCCCGGGGCGCCTGAAGTCACGCGCCTTCCGAGGGCGCCTCAGCACTATCGGCAGCAAAGACCACAGTCTGCGGCCAGCGAAGCAGCGCCTCGGCACCCGCTGGCGTCAGCGCATAGACGCCCTTGTCCAGCCGCTCGAACCAGCCATAGACATTGCCGAGCAGGATCTTCCCGGCATCCGGCGCCTGCGCCTTCATGTCCCGCGGCCGCGCCAGTCCCTGCTGCAGGGCCGCAGCGCAGATCAGCGCCTGCTGGCGATATGCCGTCATCTGCGGCACGCGCGTGCTGCCGCCGAGAACCGGGTCGCCACGGCGGCGCTGATGCTCACGCACCAGCCGCGACCGGCGCTTCGGATTGGTCCGCGGCATCGGCGATATCGAGGAGACGATGACGCTGACTTCGCCGGTATCGGAAACGCCGAGCATGCCGATCCCCAGCCTGCGGCAGAGATCGCGGTATCGCTTGTCCGCCTCGCGCCCCCGCCCCTTGGCGGAGACCCGCGCGGCAATCCACACCTCGTCGCTCATCGCCGCCCGGTCCACCGCCTGCAGCACGAGCTCCAGATTGAAGCTGAGCTTCAGCTCGCAGACGACAACCACCGTCGGATCGCCCTCGCTCAGCCCGACGAGATCACAGCCGCCGATCTCGCCCTTGACGGCATAGCCTGCCGCCTCGAGGAAGGCTTTGACCGGAAGATAGAGCGAGGTTTCCATCGGTTACGCGGGATTGAGATCGGCGATCTCGCCATGGCGCGCCAGCAGCCGCGGCGACGACATGTCACCGGATTCCTCATCGACGATCACCGCATAGGCCGCCACGCCAACGAAACGCGCCGCCATGGAGCTCGCGATCTTCTCCGCGCTCACCGCATTCGACGCCTGCCGCATCTCGCCCGGCACCAGATTTCCCCGGTTCTTGCGATACGGGAGCACGATAAACTTCTCAGCATTGGCCACGGCGACATTCCTCATTTATTGTTCGCGAAATGTTCTGATTTGATGCGATAAGTCAACCGCTTACTTACCGCCCGGAACGAGTGCCTGCGGAGGATTGTGCAGCTTCAGGGAAATACGCAGCAGCCATGGCAGCGGTGTCCAGACGCCGGTCGCTATCCCGGCGTTTCGCAGACCGGCAGCTGTCCATGTATTGCAGCCGACCAGTGCGTTGAAATAACCCTGCCCTTCGAAGAAGGCATCGCCTTGGCCATAGGAAAAGCCGAGCGGCACGGCCTCTTCCGTTCCACCCGTAAAGCTTGAGGCGATGTAATCCGAAAGCCGCGCGAAGCCTGCGACGGAGACGTCCATCGGCGTCACATCCGGGTGATCGAGCGGAATATCCCCTGCCAGCTGAACATGCATGACCGCGCTATCGAGCGTCAGGCTCTTGAAGACCGGCATCGGCTTCAGATCCGCCCAAGTCGGTGTTTCCGTATAGAAGGCGCGGCCGCCCCAGCCGAAGATGACGTAGCGGACATCGGGATTGCCGGTATCGAGACCGGCATCGGCGAGAAAGCCGAAACGTTCCCGAATATCCGGCGTGGCAGGGATCGCGAAATCTGTGTGAATGGGATTGCTGAGGACGAGAATGCGGTAGGTGGCGCTGGTTGTTTCCGCCGGCGGCTGGCGCCAGGGCCTCGGGATCATCACTCCCATAAGAACGGCGATGGCGGCCACTACGACAATGATCGCCAGTCCCTTAAGCAGCTTCACGAGCATGCAATCTTCCGCAGGAGAGGTATGGAATGATCGGCCACCGCATCCCGGCGGCAGCCGATCAGGATCGGTGGCTCAAGCCGCCTTCGTCTTCGCCTTCCGCGCCAGATGCGCCACCACATTCTCGATCATCCGCATGCCAGCATCGCCGCCGAGCGTCATGATCGATTCCGGGTGGAACTGCACAGCGGCGATCGGTTCCTTCGTATGCTCGATGCCCATGATCGTGCCGTCCTCGCTTTCCGCGGTGATCATGAAATCACGCGGCAGGGTCGAGGGATCGGCGAAGATCGAGTGGTAGCGGCCGACGGTGACTTCCTTGGAGAGGCCGGAGAAGACAATGCCAGGCTCAAGCACGCGGATGCGCGACGGCTTGCCGTGCATCGGCAGCGCCAGATGCCGCAGCTCGCCGCCATAAGCTTCGGCGAGTGCCTGCAGGCCGAGGCAGACGCCAAAGATCGGCAGATTGCGGGCGCGCGCCTTCTTGATCGTCGCCTTGCAGTCGAAATCCTTCGGATTGCCGGGTCCCGGCGAGAGCACGACGAGATCCGGGTTCAGCCGGTCGAAGATTTCCTCCGGCACCGGCGTGCGCACGGTCGAGACCGTGGCGCCCGTCTGGCGGAAGTAATTCGCCAGCGTGTGCACGAAGCTGTCCTCGTGGTCGATGAGCAGGATGTTGACGCCCTTGCCGACGGCAGCGACGTCGCGGCTCACCTTGCCGGAATTGCCGGCCTTGGCATCGCGAATGGCGGAAAGCATAGCGGAGGCCTTCAGTTCGGTTTCGGCTTCTTCTTCCTCGGGGATGGAATCGTTGAGCAGCGTTGCTCCTGCCCGGACTTCGGCGATCCCGTCCTTGATGCGCACGGTGCGCAGCGTCAGGCCCGTGTTCATGTCGCCATTGAAGCCGACCATGCCGATCGCCCCGCCATACCAGGCGCGCGGGCTCTTTTCATGGCTCTCGATGAAGCGCATCGCCCAGAGCTTCGGCGCACCGGTAACGGTGACGGCCCAGGCGTGGCTGAGGAAGCCGTCGAAGGCATCCATGTCGTCCCGCAGGCGGCCCTCGATGTGATCGACGGTATGGATCAGGCGCGAATACATCTCGATCTGACGGCGGCCGATGACCTTGACCGAACCCGGCTCGCAGACGCGGCTCTTGTCGTTGCGGTCGACGTCGGAGCACATCGTCAGCTCCGACTCGTCTTTCTTGGAGTTCAGGAGCTTCAGGATCTGTTCGCTGTCGGCGATCGGATCGTCGCCGCGCTTGATCGTACCCGAGATCGGGCAGGTTTCGATGCGGCGGCCGGAAACGCGCACGAACATCTCGGGCGAAGCGCCGACCAGATATTCCTGGTTTCCGAGATTGATGAAGAAGGAATAGGGCGACGGATTGATCGCCTTCAGCCGCTTGGAAATGTCGGACGGCTTGCTGTCGCAGCGCTCCATGAACTTCTGGCCGGGCACGACTTCGAACAGATCGCCGCGGCGAAAGCTCTCCTTCGCCTTGACCACGAGCTCCGAATATTCGCCGGGGCGATGATCGCTCTTCGGCGGAATGGCATCGGTGCGCACGAAAGGCTCGGAAGCGATATCGCCCTGCTTGCCCTCGGTCGAGACTCCACCCTTGGCAAAGTCGTAGCGATCGACCCAGGCCTTGGCGGAGTAATTGTCGACGACGAGAATTTCGTCCGGCAGGTAGAGCACCATGTCGCGCTGGTCGTCGGGGCGCTTCAGCTTCAGGTCGATCGCGTCGAACTGGAAGGCAAGGTCGTAGCCGAAGGCGCCGTAGAGGCCGAGGCTGGCATCGGCCTGCGAATAGAAGAGATCGGTGACGGCGCGCAGCACGGTGAACACCGTCGGCATCTTCGAACGCTCTTCCTCGGTGAACACCCGGTCGGGCAGCTTCACCTTGAGATCGAGGCGGCGGGCGGTGGAGGCGCCGAGCTCCAGCTCGCGCACCGTCTTCAGACGCTCGGTGACGAAGCCGAGCAGCACTTCGCCGCGCTCGTTATAGGCTTCGATCCAGACATCGCGACCGAAGGAGGAAATGCCGAGCGGCGGATCGACGACGGCGGTGTCCCAGCGGGTGTAACGGCCCGGATATTCGTAGTTCGACGAGAAGACGGCACCGCGGCGCTCATCGAGCTTCTCGACATAGGAGACGACGGCATCGGCATAGGGGATCGGCCGCCGCTGCCGGGTGACGGAGATGCCACCCTTGGTCTCGTAGATTTCCGCACCATCATCCCGAAGGATCGTAACCATAGTTCCACTCCGTTATCGGGCCCGGACGAAAGGCGGCCATAAAACAAAAAAGCCGCCTCGAAGTTTCGGGCGGCTCACTCGTCGTCTGAAGACACGATTGGTCGAGGCCGCCTCAGCGAGCCCACCACCAAACTGCAATGTTCTTAGACATGTTCATGGGCGAAATTGTTAGCGTGAGATGAGGGAGAGCGCAAGAGCGGTTTTTGACGTTGTTGGATGCCCCGCGCCGGCAATGGCGCGGGGCTCCGATATTACCAATCCAGCTGCTTGGTCAGCGTTACCTTGAAGGTGCGGCCCTTGGCGTAATCGAGAGCGGTATTCTCGCGATAGTACTGGTCGAAGATGTTGTTGATACTCGCCTGCACCTGCCAGCCCTGCATCTCGCCAGTCTGCGGCCGCCACGAGGCGAACACATCGACCGTGGTCCAATCCGGGTTCGGAACGACCGTGTGATTGGCCGTCGAGCCAGACGACGCCGCAGTGCCACGCACGCTGTTCTGCGCCTCGAAGGCGTGGGTTACGCGGGTTCCGTACTCGATGTCCTGATCCGGCAGACGGCCGCCGAGCGTGAAGGCGATCTTGTGTGCGGGAACGGTCGGCAGCGGCTTGTTGTAATTCACGCCATCGCTGCGGTCCTGGCCCTGCGTGCCGGTATAGGCGAGCTTGGCGAAGACATAATCGGAATCGTAGGCACCCTCGACTTCGACACCGTAAATGCGCGCCTTGCCGACGTTGTAGTAGTAGGACGAAGCACCGGTCGCCGTCGTGGAAATGAGGTTCGTCAGGTCGTTATAGAAGGCGGTCGTCTTGAGGCTGATATTGTCGCCCGACTGGAAGAGATCGTCATGGCTGAAGGCAAAGCCGACTTCGTAGTTGTTCGACTTCTCCTTCTTCAGATCAAGGCTCGTTCCCTTGCTCCAGGTATAGAGTTCGTCAAGCGTCGGCAGGCGCTCGGTGTGAGCGATCGAGCCGAAAACACCCCATTCGTCCGTCAGCTTGTAGTGAGCGGCAATCTTCGGTGAGAAGGCCTGATCGTCGATATCGACGGCGTTGCTGTAAGCGCGCGTTGAATCGCCGGGCTCGCGCCAAACGAAATCGCCACGAACACCACCAATAAGGGTCAACCGTTCGTCATAGATAAACTCGTTCTGGACGAACAAGCCGATCTTGTTGTCGGTCCCTTCCGGATGCGTGTTGATCGCACCGGGCGTTGTACCGCCGGGGAACGGCGAGTCGGCGGTGCGCTCCTGATGGCTAAGCTGCGTGCCGTATGTCAGATAGTTGACCCAGTTATCGCCAGAAAACTCGGACGTATTCTGAAGATTCGCCTGCCAGGTCTGGTATCCGTAATCAGCATCAATGATATTCGAGAAGCCGCCGAGCGTACCGTTGCTCTGATCGACCTTGGTATTCGAGTAGGACAGGCTTGCCTTCAGATCGAGCCAGGGATTGTCGCTGAAGGGATCTTCGTAATTAACGACTGCCGTATCATCGATAACGTGCCGGTCCACCGTCCCGAACGCGGATTGCGTACCCGTCTGCGCATAGTCCTGATCGTTCGCGTCGCTATCCCAATGCTGATAGGAAAGCCTGACCGTCTGCTCGTCGCCCAGATGGAACGTGGTCTTGGCGAGGCCAGACCATGACTGGAAATCGGAGCCCGAGAGATCGGTGCCATTGCCGAGTTCGATCTCGCTGGAACCGCGCTTGTTGATCATGCCGAGAAACTCGGCGCTGTCGTTGAAGCGGTGGGCAAAGATCGTCGAGGCGAGATAGCCGTTGCCGTTGCTCTCATAGGAGCCCTTGAGGCGCAGGGCATTGTCGTTGCCGTCCTGCAGGAAGTCGGACGCATCCTTGGTGGTGAAATTGATGACGCCGCCGAGCGCGCCCGCGCCGTAGAGCGTCGAGGACGCCGGACCGCGCAGAACTTCGACGGACTTGTAGAGTTCCGGATCGGAGAAGAACGAGCCCATGCGATACTGCTCGTAGAACTTCTGGGCGCCATCGACATTGACGACGATGCGCGAACCATCAGCCGAGTCTTCGGTCGAACCGATACCGCGGATGTTGAAGGCTTCACCAAAGACGCGCTCGCTGCCGGCGATAGAGACGCCGGGCACATCCCTGAACACGTCGCCGATCGTTTCCGCCTGCGTGTCGTCGATATCCTTCTGGTCGAGAACCGTAACGGCCTGCGGCGTGTCGATCGCGACCTTGCGCTGACCGGCACCGACGACGATCTTCTTCAGCGGCGTAATGCGATCGGTCTTCTGCGACGCAGCCTCTTCTTCCGGGCTTTGCGAAAAGGCAGGGATCCCCGCCCCGAAAACGAACATCGCCGTGCAAGCAAGCAGCAGCGAACGCGAATTGCGGACAACCATAAAACCAACCCTCTAATGTGATGAAGTACCGGGCTGGCTGGTCGGTTCGCGAGGCGATCGAGGGGCTGGCTAGGCGTTTTTCAGATTGAGACGGACCCCAAAAATCCGCCTTCTTTTTGCCGCAATAAAAAACATGACTATTTGTGTCAATATATCGCGGCAAATTATCTTGAATAAAACGATCATGTTTTAACGATCGCTGCCGCCGTTGCGAAATTGCAACGAAATCAGCGCGTTTGCGTTGTCCCTCTCGCCGCTAACAGCAACGTGGGATGGGCATGTGAAAATCGCTTCCGCAATCGCCGCCATGAGCCTCGCCGTTTTTGTGCTCTCGGGCGCCACGCTCCCCCGCACCGGGCCGGTGCCGGAAGACAAGCCGCAAGCCGCAGAACCTGCAGCGCCGCAGACCGAGACGCCGCAAGCCCCCGCTCCCATTCCGCAGCCGAAACCCGAAGAGCCCAAGGAAGCGGAACCCAAGCCCGAATCCAAGCCTGCACCCGCAAATCCAGAAGCCGCCAAGCCGGACGAAACCGCCCCTGCCGGGACAAAGCCGTCGGACGAAAAGCCTGACGATGCCAAGCCCGAAGCGCCGAAGGCGGAGACGCTGGAGGAGCAACATCTGACGATCGAGCCCGAAAGCGATGCCGACCATGCCGATTGCATCAAGGAATTGCAGAGCCTCGGCGTCGTCTTCAAGGAAATCCCGCGCATCGACGACGGCAATGGCTGCGGCATCGACAAGCCGATCGTGCTGTCGGAAGCGCTGCCCGGCATCAAGGTGAAGCCCGAGGCGACGCTGCGCTGCCCGACGGCCCGGGCGCTCGCCCACTGGATGAAGGAAAGCGTCATCCCGGCCGCCGCCGTCGCCGCCAAGGATCAGGGCCGCATCACCACGATCAACCAGGCCTCCGCCTATATCTGCCGCCTGCGCAACAGCGCCGAGACCGGCAAGATCTCCGAACACGCCCGCGGCAACGCCATAGACGTCGCAAGCTTCAGCTTCGAAAAGGGCGACGACATCGCCGTCAAGCCGCGCCGCGAGGATTCGACGTTGACAGGCGCCTTCCAGCGCACCGTCAGCGCCTCAGGCTGCCTCTATTTCTCGACCGTGCTCGACCCCGAAAGCGACGCCGCCCACGAAACCCATTTCCATCTCGATGTGCTGGAGAGGATGGGCGGATACCGCTATTGTCACTGAAAAAGCAACTCGCTCAGAGCCTTAGCGTCACAGAGTGAATCGGAAACTGAACCACCTGATTCAGTTTCCGAAGGGCGCTCGTCTCAGAACAACCCCTCGATATACCCCTGCTCGTTCAGGAAGATCCGCTCTGCCGACGGTGACTTCGGCAGACCCGGCATGGTCATGATCTCGCCGGTGATGACGACGACGAAGCCGGCGCCGGCGGAGAGGCGCACTTCGCGCACCGGCACGATATGGCCCTCCGGCGCGCCGCGCAGGTTGGGGTCGGTCGAGAAGGAATATTGCGTCTTCGCCATGCAGACAGGCAGATTGCGGTAACCCTGCTCCTCCCAGGCGGCGAGCTGGTCGCGCACCGCCTTGTCGGCGGTCACTTCGCCGGCGTGGTAGATCTTCGAGGCGACGATTTCGATCTTCTCGAGCAGCGGCAGGTCGTCGCCATAGAGCGGCTGGAACTTCGCCTGGCCGGAATCGGCAAGCTCGACAACCTTGTGGGCGAGCTCCTCGATACCCGCTGAACCCTCCGCCCAGTGGCGGCAGAGAATGGCTTCGGCGCCAAGGCGGGCCACATATTCCTTGACGGCGGCGATCTCGGCCTCGGTATCCGAGACGAAATGGTTGATGGCAACGACGACGGGAACGCCGAACTTGCGGACATTCGAGACATGCCGGCCGAGATTGGCGCAGCCCTTCACCAATGCCGCGACATTCTCGGCGCCGAGGTCTTCCTTCTTCATCCCGCCATTCATCTTCAGCGCCCGCACGGTCGCGACGATCACCGCAGCCGCTGGCTTCAGACCCGCCTTGCGGCATTTGATGTCGAAGAATTTCTCGGCACCGAGGTCAGCACCGAAACCTGCCTCGGTCACCACGTAATCGCCGAGCTTCAGCGCCGTCTTGGTGGCGACGACGGAGTTGCAGCCATGGGCGATGTTGGCGAAGGGCCCGCCATGCACGAAGGCCGGATTGTTCTCCAGCGTCTGCACCAGGTTCGGCTGCATCGCGTCCTTCAGCAGCACCGCCATGGCGCCGTCGGCCTTCAGGTCGCGGGCATAGACAGGTGTCTTGTCGCGGCGATAGGCGACGATGATGTTGCCGAGGCGCTTTTCCAGATCCTTGAGATCGGAGGCAAGGCAGAGGATCGCCATGACTTCGGAGGCAACGGTGATGTCGAAGCCGCCCTCGCGCGGAAAGCCGTTGGCAACGCCACCGAGCGAACTGACCATGCTACGAAGCGCCCGGTCATTCATGTCCATGACGCGGCGCCAGGTGATGCGGCGTATGTCGATATCGAGCTCGTTCCCCCAATAGATATGATTGTCGATCATCGCCGCCAGCAGATTGTGCGCCGAGGTGATCGCGTGAAAATCGCCGGTGAAATGCAGGTTGATGTCTTCCATCGGCACGACCTGCGCATAGCCGCCGCCGGCCGCCCCGCCCTTGACGCCGAAACAGGGGCCGAGCGAGGCCTCGCGGATGCAGACGATCGCCTTCTTGCCGATGCGGTTCAGACCATCGCCGAGGCCGACGGTGGTCGTCGTCTTCCCCTCGCCGGCTGGCGTCGGGTTGATGGCGGTCACCAGGATCAGCTTGCCATCCGGCTTGTCGGCCTGGGCGGCGATGAAGCCGGCGCTGATCTTCGCCTTGTCGTGGCCGTAAGGCACCAGATCCTGGTCGGGAATGCCGAGCTTGGCGCCGATTTCGAAGATCGGTTTCTTCTCTGCCGCGCGGGCGATTTCGATGTCGGATTTGATGGCCACGGGGATGTTCCTCGGAATGGAGTTATTGTCCGACCATGCCGCCAAGCCCGCGTCGGAAACAAGACCCCGCATGCCGCTTTTCACGCCGTTCCACGACAATCGGCGCTGCGCCTGCCGCCGGAAACGGCCTTTCATCCTTGATGCGGCACATCGGGATAGGCTATGTCGACCTCATCTTTTCTGCGTGCGGGGGCACCTCAAAATGAAATCACTCGAACTTCTCGTCGAGCGCATCATCCTTTCCAGCCGCTGGCTGCTGGTCGTCTTCTATCTCGGCCTCGTGGCCTCGCTCGCCGTCTATGCGGTGTCCTTCTGCTACAAGTTCATCAAGGTCGCAGGCGGCGTTTTCACGCTCGGCGAAGACGAGATGATCCTCGCCATGCTCGGCCTTATCGATGCCGCGCTGGTCGCCAGCCTCATCGTCATGGTGATGATCTCCGGCTACGAGAATTTCGTCAGCCGCTTCGACGAGGCGGAGGCTGACGCAGAGAACGAGGTCTCGTTCCTCGGCAAGCTCGATTCCGGCAGCCTGAAGATCAAGGTCGCCTCCTCGATCGTCGCCATCTCCTCGATCCACCTGCTGCAGGTCTTCCTGAATGTCGATCAGTACGAAGACGGCAAGATCATGTGGCTGACGCTGATCCACATCGCCTTCGTCGTCTCCGCCGTCATGCTTGGCTTCCTCGAGAAGCTGATGAGCTCGACGAAGAAGAACGACCTGAAGGACAAGGACTAGCCGCCTGAGGCAACGGGTGCGGCCGCAACCGGCTGCGCCGCTGGCGTGACAGGCTCGGCAACCGGCGCATCCGCATGCCGGTGGCAGCGCGCGCTTGCCGGATCATCCGCCCGGCAGAGCGGGATCCCCGGGCTTTCGTTCGATGCCAGCATGTCGGTCAGCAGCCCGAGCTTCATCGCCTCGACGGAGGGCAGAAGCCTGAGCGTCTCCGGCGAGGCGCTCAGGATCCGCTCGATCAGATCCTGGCTGACACCCATTTCGGTGAGATAGGCGGACAGCACCGCCTCGGCCTGCTTGCCAAGCTTGGTGGACTTGCTCTGCCCGGCATTCTTGCGGCCGATCTCCTGGCGGGAAACTTCCTGCTTGCGGCCGTTCACCATCCGGTACTCGATGCGGTAGGACACCGTCACCTTGCTGTAGATCGTCGTGAACTGGTGGACGCCGATATAGGCCCATTGCGAGGCGACGCGCGAGGTGCCGCCCGCCAGCGCCAGCGGACAGGCGGAGACGCAATAAGCGCCGCCGGAATAGCTGCGGCCGGTCGATGGCCCCTTCCTGGCGATCGACGCCTTGCAGCGCATGTCGGTCAGCGGGCATCCCTCGAGCCGCGTGCCGCCGACAGCCGTCTCGAACCCGCCCTTGCGGATCATCCGGCCCATCGCATAGGCGGCATTCACCTCCCCGCCTTCAGAGTGAAAGACGATCGGCACCTTCTTGTCGCCGAGCGCCTTCAGAAATTTCTTCAGCCGCCCCGGCGTCGCCTGGGTGATCAGCCCTTCGGCCGATATCCATTCGGGACAGTCATCCGTGCAATCGGCGCTGCGCACCAGGATGAAGCTCATCGCCGGCTGCGCAGGCTTCTTCGCCTGCGTCTCCGGCCCTGTCTGCTTCGGCTTTGCCGCCCACGCCTCGCTGCCGGCCGAAAGCACCGGCTGGAAGGCGAAGACGAGCGAGAAAATCAACAGCTGTTTGACGACGAAAAGGATGGCGTTGCGCACGGGTCGGCCGTCTCCGGTTTGGATTTGCAAACGCTAGCAAGGCGGATTTCGTGCAGCAAGCGGCATCGCGATGAACAGCCGGAATATCCCGCCAAGGCCCGCAAGGCAGGAATAAAACTTCACTTGAAACAGGTTTCACCAGTGATTCTTACCCTCACAACACGGAGGGGAAACTTGATTGCTTCAGTAATAAGACAAGTAAACCTTCCGCATTCACTACCTTAATAATACATTATACAACCATTAAGGGTGTTGGTGTGATTAATTTTTAACACTGTAAATTAATCAGCATGGCATCTGCGAATTGTGGCTAGCATCCCGCTCAGTTTTACGTATGTGTTAGCGGTAACATTCGGGTGATCGAGGCGCATTATGTCTTACATGACTACCTCAGAACGGCAATCGCTGCTGACAGGTGAACTGGCGGCCGCCCGAACGCGCGTCTTGTTTGTCCACGCGCTGCACAGGATCGCGGGCGCCTTCGGCCTGTCGCAAACCACCTTGTTTCATACCCCTTCGGCCGAAGACCTGCTCCTCAAGTCCCTGATCATCGAAAGCTCCCTGCCCGCCTCCTTCATCCGCGAATTCGACCGCTCGCACATGCTGCGCAGTTGCCCCTTCGTGCCGAAGCTGCGCGAATCGGCCGTGCCCCAGCACTGGAACATGGCCGAAACGATGCAGGGCCTCAGCTTTCCGTCGGAGCTGCGCAGCCTCGTCCTCGCCTACAACATGCCAACCGGCATCGCTTTCCCCATCAATGCTGTGGATGGCCATCGCCTGGTCTTCTGGTTCGGCGGCGAGCGGGCGCCCTTCGCGCAGAACGAGATCAACGAGCTGTCGATGATCATGCTGCATGCGCTCGATGCCTATAACGCCGTGCGCCGCAACGAGGACAATGCCTATAACGCGCTGTCGGCCCGCGAGCTCGAAGTCGTGCGCTGGACGGCGCAGGGCAAGACCTCCGTCGAGATCGGCCAGATCCTCGCTCTTTCCGATCACACCGTGAACGCCTACATGACCAACGCGATCAAAAAACTCGATTGCGTCAATCGGACCCAGTTGGTAGCTAAAGCCATTCGCCTGAAGCTGATCAGCTGAGAAATCAGAAGAGAATCAGCGCGCAAACCTCAATGGGAGGGAACGTGCCTCTTCGATTTGAACAGCCGGCAGACGGCAAGGAAAAGCAGACCCGCGATCATATCGGCATTACCGATCTAGAGATCGTGCAGATGGTCGCGGCCTACCGAAATTTCGGCTTCTGGCGCATCGAGGTGGAAACCGGGCATTTCTTTGCCAGCGAAGACATCTTTGCGATCTTCCGCATGCCTTTCACGGCGGGCCCCGCCAATCTCGTCGAAATCCTTTCGCGCATTCACCCCGAAGACCGCGTCCTGATCGCCGAAACATTCGAGCAGGCGAGCCTGCACAAGGCAGGCTTCCATTACGCCTACCGCGTCGAAAACGGTCTCGGCGGCTATAAGATGGTGCGCTCGGTCGGCAAGTTCCGCGACGAGGAGATCGTCGGCATCACCTACGAGTTCGTCGAGCAACTGCGCGTCGTCGGCTTCGAGGACAACGGCGCCTGAGGCGCCGTCAGCGCCCCAGCACCGCGCGCATCTCGACCAGGTTCGAGCGCACCCTCAACATATAGAAGCCCATCGTCGCCAGATGACTCGGCATGATCCAGCCATCTTCGCGGCCGTTCGAAATGATCGCCGGCTGGATGCGCAGCGCCGCCTGGAATTGCTTGGTCGTCCCGCCGAACAGGGCGCCGAGGTTGCGCTCGGCCACCACCTGCGAGAAGTCCGCCCGCGCCGCCGTGAGGATCGCGTAATAGCCGTAGAGCTGGCCATAGGCGAACCAGAAGCGGTCGTCGGCGCGCGTGTCGAACCAGCCGAAATTGTGGTTCTCGGAGCGCTCGGCCAGGATATCCGACGTGCCGCCGAGGTCGTTGGCGATGCGGTCGACGAACTGCAGCAGGTTGTCGGCGCGGCCGTCGAAGACGGCGTTGCAGCCTGCCAGATCGGTGTTGAACTTGCGCAGCTTCTCGATCGCGGTGCGGTAGTAGCTCGGCGTCGGCGTCTTCGGGCCGAACGGGTCGAGGCCGAAATACCAGCTGTACTCGTCATATTGCAGATAGCCGCGGGCATCCTGAAGATCGCTGTTGATCCCCGATGTGCCACGCACGCGCCCCAGCGTATCGACGAGCTCGGCAGAGGTGCGGCGCACCGCCTGATTGACGCCGCGCTGGAACGAAGCCTTGTTATCGAGGAAGGGCGTGTGATCCCAGTCCATGCCGAAAAGCCCCATGCGATAGAGCAGCATGGAGGAGATCCAGGCATTCTGGTTGACGTTGGAATCGATCAGATCGGCGGTCACATCGACGATCGCCGAACGCTGGCAGGTCTTCGGCGCCGCAGCCGTCGTCGTTGCGGCAGCGGATGCATCGGGCGGGATTTCCTGACCGGCGGCAACCTTGCGCTCCGAGAAACGGTACTGGTCGACGAAATTCGGATTGAAGCCGCTCCAGACCTGCGTCTGCCAGACGAAATAGCCGTAGAGCACGGCAAACAGCGCGATAACGGCGATCACCGGCAGGCGGACGAACCAGGTGCGCCGCTGGTACCAGCCATGCGCCGCCATGAACGGCCAGAGGATGCCGGCGGCAAGAACGCTGAAGCCGCGGCCGATGGCGCTTCCGATGGACCTGAAGAAACCGGTAATCCGGTCGAGCATTGCCGTCTCCCCTTGCGCAGATTTTCCCCATCCACATAAGTGCTTGCCGGAACGAGCACAACAAGAGCAAGAGAAATTTGCTTTGCCCGCCCCAATGCCCGGTGGCGAGGGCAGCACCCAAACGGCCAAGTTTTCGACTGGCCCGCTCCCGTGATATAATCCGCCTCCCTACTGGCGTCGTCCGCCGTGGTCTTTCGTGCAGAGGCTTGCCTGATGAGCGAAGTGGACGTGCTTTTTGCCAATCTTGGACATGCGGCGGACCCGCAGACGGCGGAGTGCATCGAAAAAACCGTCCGCGACGGCTCCGACCGCGATCTCAACCGCATCAATGCGCTGGCCTTTGCCGACGCCCATGGTCTCGATCCGGAAAAGACCATCGCCGCCTTCCTGCATGCCGCCCGCATCGGCGCCTTCGAGATGACCTGGAACGTGCTCTGTCCGGGATGCGGCGGCGTTCTCGATACCGGCGCGACGCTGAAGGCGGTCGATCGCGACAGCTATCATTGCGCGCTGTGTGCCGCCGGCTACGAGCCGACGCTCGACGAGATGGTCGAGGTCACCTTCACCGTCAATCCGCGGGTGCGCCGCATCGCCGCCCATGACCCGGACCGGCTGCCGCCGCTTGAATATTACCGTCAGGTCTTCTTCAGTTCCGGCGTCGATCTGCCCGACGATCTCGAAGAGCGCTTCGGCCGCATCCTGCTTGAGATCATCGAGCTCGATCCCGGCGAAAAGGCCTTCGTCTCGGTGCAGCTGCCGCAGCAATTCGTCATCATCTTCGACGCGGTGACGCATTCGGCGCAGTTCATCGATGTCCAGGGAGAGCCGACCAGCGAACGGCAGAACCTGTCGATGGTCATCAGCCAGGCGCACGCTACCAACGAGACGCTGACGCTGCGGCCCGGCCTGCTGCGGCTGACGCTCGAAAACCATAGCGACCGCCGCGTCCTGCCGAATGTCTGCATCGCCAATGACGATCTGCACGACATATTGGGCCACCGCCGCCCGTTCCTGACTGCCAAGCGCCTGCTCACCAACCAGAGTTTTCGCGATATCTACCGGACCGATACGCTGGATGTCGATCAGCGCTTGCAGATCACCAGCCTGACCTTCCTCTTCACCGATCTGCGCGGCTCGACGGCGCTCTACGAACGCGTCGGCGATCTCGCCGCCTTCGATCTGGTGCGGGCGCATTTCAGGGTGCTGCAGGAGATCGTCGCTATGGAAGCCGGCGCCGTCGTCAAGACCATCGGCGACGCCGTCATGGCCACCTTCCCGAGCCCCGACCGCGCGGTTGCGGCAGCGCTCAGGATGCGCGAGGCGATGCTGCGCCTGAATGCCGAGCGCGGCAGCGAGGACCTGCTGTTGAAGATCGGCATCCACGAAGGCCCCTGCCTCGCCATCAGCCTCAACGACCGCCAGGATTATTTCGGCCAGACCGTCAATATCGCCTCCCGCGTCCAGGGTCTCGCCGACCCGCACGTCATCCTGACGACCGAGGCGATCGTCGGCAACGAAGAAGTCTCCGAAATCCTGCGCCAGCGCGGCATCACCTCGGTATCGCGCATGGAAGAAATCCACGGCATCGGCCGCGAGGTGCGCATCTTCGCACTGCCTTGAGACCGGCCCACGCAACGAGCCGCAACAAGTTGAGGCCGCTACAGGTCTTTTTCCTGCATCAAGTATCGATGGAACCACGCTCCCCGCCAGACCCAGCGCATGTCGTCCAAAGTATCGAAAGGCACTCTCGACCCAGATGAAAATTTATTGCGTCTGGGATCCCACGTCGGCCAATTGTGCTTCATGAAAAGAGCGAAAGCGGCCTGAGTGAGAAAGTACCCGATGACGAACATGCAGAATTCGAACTCGTAGGAAAGCGCCGCAGCCACCGCGATCAGTGCTATCCTGTAGATCGTCAACGCTGACACCATAAATCCCACATCGCTTGGCCGCCGCGAGATGGTTTTCACCGGCTCATAAATCGCCGACATCTGCACAGATAGCGCAACATGATCGTGCGCTGACTAATCCGCTACCCGCCAATTGTCGCAGCCGACCCGCTCAGTGCCGAAGCGTCGAGACCTTACTCGATGATCGGAATATGCGGCGCGACGTTGCGCGGCAGGACGCCGGTGACGCGTGGGTCGTCGGCGACCTCGACCATGAAGGCGTAGGGCGTGAAGCCGGAGCGGCGGTAGAAGGTCAGCGCGTTCGGGTGGTCGAAATGGCAGGTATGGAGCCACAGCCGTTCGATCGGATGCGCCCAGGCGATCGACAGGACCTGGTTCATCAGATGCCGGCCGGCGCCTGTGCCGATCATGTCGTTGGTCACGCCGAAGAAGACGAGCTCACACTCACCCGCCTGCCGGAAATCGAGCTCCAGCATGCCGGAGGGCTTGCCGCCGGAGAAGAGAACGTGGACCTCGACCTTGGGATCGCCGAGGGTTGCGGTGAGCTCCTCGTCGCTCATGACCAGCCGCGACACCCACATCCACTCCTCGCCGATTGCCCGGAAGAGCTGGCGATAGGTGGCAATATCAGGCACGCTCATCCGCTCGAGCGACAGGTCCGGCCGTTCGCCTGAAGGCGCGCCAGCCGGCCTTTCCCGCATCTCCAGGCAGGTGACGGCATTGGCGAGCTTGCCCTTCGGCACCAGCGAGTAACCCATCGGCAGAACCGGATTTGAAGCACTCACCGTCTCGTTCGTTTCCATCGTCACCCTACTTGGCAGCCCGCAGAATTCCCTATCGAGGCAATAGCGGCTTGGCCGATTTTTGCAACGCCCCATGGTATTGAGGGAGACGCTCGCTCTGTTTCAGGCTATGAAATGGGACCATCATTTCCGAGAAAACCGAGGTCCCCAACATGGCTTTGAACGTGCTTTTCATCGGCGGTACCGGCCAGATTTCCTACCCCTGCGTCGAGCGCGCGGTCGCGCAGGGCCACAAGGTCAGCGTCTTCAACCGCGGCCTCCGGGGCGACCCGCTGCCATCCGGCGTGGCCTCGATAACAGGAGAACTCGGCTCGGCCGCCTATGCCGATCTCGCCAAGGCTAAATACGACGTCGTCTGCCAGTTCATCGCCTTCACGCCGGATCAGATCGCCAGGGATATCGAGATCTTCTCCGGCAATTGCGGCCAGTACATCTTCATCTCCTCAGCGTCGGTCTACGAGAAGCCGGCGCGCCATTACGTAATCACCGAGGAAACCCCGGCGATCAATCCCTACTGGCCCTATAGCCAGGCGAAGATCGCCTGCGAGGAGCTGCTGAAGAAGTCCACCAATCTCGCCTGGACGATCGTCCGCCCCAGCCACACGGTTCGTACCGGCCTGCCGATCATGATGGGCGACAGCGATGTCATGGCGCGGCGCATGCTGGACGGCGAGCCGACCATCGTCGCCGGTGACGGCCACACGCCCTGGACGCTGACCCGCTCGGTGGATTTCGCCGTGCCCTTCGTCGGCCTGTTCGGCAAGCAGGCGGCGCTCAACGACATCTTCCATATCACCTCCGACCGCGCCCATATCTGGGACGATATCCAGAAGGCGATCGCCCGTCTGCTCGGCGTCGAGGCCAAGATCGTCCATGTGCCGACCGACACGCTGGTCAAGTACAATCCCGACTGGATCGGCCCGCTGACCGGCGACAAGGCCTGGACGGCAATCTTCGACAATTCCAAGATCAAGCGCGTCGCGGGCGATTTCACCTGCGCCGAAAGCCTGGATGAGATCCTGGCCGAACCGATCATGCATCTGAAGCAGCGTCTGGCGAAAAACCGGCCGCCGAAGGGCGAGCTCGATGCGCTAATCGACCGGATCTGCGCCGCGCAGAGCGCGCTCGGTTGACCGCAGCTAGACGCCTGTGCCGCTGACGGCGAGCAGCATGGAGATCGTCACGACAGAAAGCACCGTGGAGGCGAGAACCACCCTGCCCGTCAGGCTCGCCTCGCGGTTATAGAATTCCGCCAGCATGAACGGACCGGTGCCCGTCGGCAACGCGGCGAGCAGCACGGCCGTATGCGTGGCAATCGCTGGAAGCTGCAGCACCGGCCCGGCGATCACCCAGGTCACGACAGGCTGGGCGACAAGCTTCAGCCCGACGAGGATGCCCGCCGTCGACAGCCGGCCGCTCGCCTTGCCCGCCTGCGTTCCCGCCAGGAACAGCCCGAGCGCAATCAGCGCGCAGGGAGACGCGGCGCCCCCGAGCAGCTTCAGGAAGGCATGAACCGGCGCCGGCAGCGGCAGGCCCGAAATCATCACGAGCGCGCCGAGCACCGGCGCCACCAATAGCGGGTTCTTCGACAGCGACAGGAAGGTCTTGAGGGCGATGTCGCGGCGGCGGGTTTCCGATTGCAGCCCGCCTTCGATCAGCACGATCGCCAGCGCAAAGAGCACGCAGACCGTCAGGATGGTGGCGATCAGCGTCGGCCCCATGCCGGTATCGCCCATCAGCGACAGAATGAGCGGAAAGCCAACGAAGCCTGTATTGGCGTAGCTGGCGTTGAGAGCATCGATTGCCGCATCGGCAAGGTGCCGCCCCTTCGCCATCCGCCACCACAGCGTCCCGCCGAAGATCACGGCGCAGCCGAGCGTGAATGCGGCGATGAAGCCCGGCTGCCAGATCTCCGCAGGCTTCGCATTCGCCATGATGTCGAAGAGCAACGCCGGAAGCGCCAGATAGACGACGAGACGGTTGACTTCGCGGGTGGCGTTCGGCCCGAGAGCCCCCGCCTTGCGGGCCACCCAGCCGGCAAAAATCAGGGCGAAAATCGGCAATACGATGAGCAGGTTCGTCAGCATCTCAGCACTCGATAGATCCGAGATTGTCGATACGCCCGCCGATCGATATATTCCAATGCCGATTAGATCGCTCATCAATACCTTGGAGGTATCGAATGGATACGCGCCACATGCGCTATTTCGTGGCGCTGGCCGAGACCCTGCATTTCGGCCAGGCGGCGGCGCGGATGAACATGAGCCAGCCGCCATTCAGCCGCCAGATCTCGGCGATCGAGACGGCACTCGGCGCCAAACTGTTCGATCGCAATTCCCGCAATGTGACGCTGACCTCGGCCGGAAAGCACTTCCTGAAGGACTGCCGCACCGTGCTCGCGAGCTTCGATGCCGCCTGCCGTGACGTGCAGCTGGTGGCGAGCGGTATCAAGGGCGAGCTGAAGCTCGGCTTCATGATGCATGCCGCCCACAGCATCGTTCCGGCGCTGGTGCGGCTCCATTCCGAGGTGCGGCCCGATGTCCGGCTGATCCTCGAAGAGCGCATCCCGACCGACATCGACGAGATGCTGGTCGAAAGCAGGCTCGATGCCGCCGTGACCTTTGGCACGCCCTACGCGCCGCATCTGCGCACGCAGCTTCTCGCCCGCGACAGGCTGCGGCTCATCGCCCGCGCCGACCATCCGCTGGCGGAGGCTGATGTCATCGGGCCGGAAAGGCTGGAGGGCGAGCGGCTGATCGCAGCCCCCGCCTCGGTCGCACCAACGCTGCGCTCGGCAATCGGCATCTTCTGCGCCACCGGCGGCACCGTCCCGCATTTCGCCTTCGAACCGCGGCTGCAGCACACGATCATCCGCCTCGTCGGCGAAGGTCTGGGTGTCGGGCTGATCCCGCAATCCCTCTGCAGCGATCTCGGCGACGCGATCGTCTCGCGGCCGCTGCAAGACCCGCCGGAATTCGATGTGGTGCTCTGCGCCCCGATCGCCACGAAGAATCCAGCCGTGTCAGAGCTCTTCGAGATCGCGGGGTCGCATTTCCGCGTTTAGGAACGCCCGAACCGCAATCTCAGCCGCGGCAGCTTCTTCGTCAGGTCGATCAGCGGCGTATCGTGCTCGATGCTGACGGCGGGTGCGAAGGCGGAGAACTTCTTCTCGAAGGCGAGATCGGCGGCATTCTTGCGCTGCTCGATATCCTGCGGCACCAGCATGCCCCGCTCGAAGAGCGAGATCGGTGCTGCGATATGCGGAAAGATCGTCTGGCTGATCTTGGCCTTGGCGCCCGGCCGGTCGGTATCGACCTGCGCCCTATAGAGCACCAGCCGCTCCTCGGTATCGACCATCAGCTTGCGCGTCAGCACGTTGCAGAGCGCGATCTGGCCGTTCAGCGCATCGACGAAGATCTGGAACATGGTGATGAAGCGTTCGCGGCGATGGCTCTCGTCGCGCATCACCTGCTCCTCGCTGGAAATCCGCTCCGCCTCGGCCTTCAGTGCCCGGCGCTCCTCTTCCAGCCGCTCCCAATCCGCCTTGCCGCCATAGACGCCGATGCGCCCCTGCGTCGTCAGCGCCTTGGCATTCAGCTCCTTCATCCGCATCCGGGCGATATCGATCGCATCCACCAGGCGGCGCCGGTGTTCGATGATGTCGACCACGCCGCTCTCGGCCGCCTTGTGGCATTCGGCGGCGAAGCCCCGATGGGCCGAAACCAGACCGGAAAGCGCATCGCTCTTGGCGAAGAGATCGAGCAGCCGCTCGACGACGGGCGCCTCGCTGACCCGCTGGCTGTGCTGGCGCCACATGCGCTGACGCGAAAACCAGCCGGTCAGCCGCTCGCGCTGCGTCAGCCCGCGAAAACTGTCGAGATCCTCGGAAACCTCATCGGAAAGGCGGTCGAGCTCGGCCGCGAGCTCACCGAGCAGACCGTCGAGCGCCTGCCGCTTCGCACCGGCGCTCTGGAAGCGCTGGTTTTCCGTCAGAAACTCCTCATCGCCCGATTGCGCCTCGTTGCGGGCGAAATCGGCGATGAAGGCGGCGCAGCCGGCGGCCTCGTCGCGCAGCTCGCCGGCCAGCGCCGCGGCACTCTCCAATAGGCTGTCGAATGGTGGAGCCTTGCGCACCAGTTTCTCCCGGGAATCGTTGGCCTCAAGCTAGCCGGTCGGAAGCCCGATGAAAATCCGCCCTTTTAGATGGCCTCGGCGACGAAGCGCCCGTTCATCTCGTCGTCCCAGTGCCTGCGGCAGAGCGAGACATATTTCTCGTTGCCGCCGACATCGATCTGTGCGCCCTCGTGCAGCACCTTGCCCTCGGCGTCGAGCCGCACCACCATCGTCGCCTTGCGGCCGCAATGGCAGATGGTGCGCACTTCGCGCATCTCGTCGGAGATCGCCAGCAGCTCTTCCGATGCCGGAAACAGCTTGCCCTGAAAATCGGTCCTCAGGCCATAGACCATGACGGGAATGCCAAGACGATCGACGATGCGGGCCAGCTGCCAGACGTGATCGCGCGTCATGAAATGCGCCTCGTCGACGAAGATGCAGGCGATCGGCTCGCCCTCTCCGGAGAGACCCTTGACGAGACGCAGGAGGTCCGTCTCCGCCTCGAACGGGATGGCCTCGGCTTCCAGCCCGATACGCGAGCCGATGATGCCCTTGCCGGTACGCTCGTCGAAGGCGGCGATCAGCAGAACCGTCCGCATGCCGCGCTCCTGGTAATTGTAGGAGGCCTGCAGCAGCATCGTCGTCTTGCCGGCGTTCATCGTCGAGTAATTGAAGTAGAGTTTGGCCATGGTTTTCTCCGTCCTCCGCTTTTGAAAGCTCGAATCGCGAAAGAAAAGACCGCAGCGCTGATAATCACAGGAAATCGCGCGGCTGAAACGGCCGGAATCCTTGATTTCCCGGCCCTCACGGAAAATTGCGCGACGTCGCAATCGAGTATGCCAAACCGCCGCAAATGCACTGAGGTTGCTTGTAAATGTCAGCTATTGATGGTTGGCTTGGGGACGTAAGACTGGGAGTCTATATAAATGAGAACGACAAGCGCATCCAAACTGATTACAGCCACCGCCGTCGCCGCTCTTTCCGTAGCGACAGCCGCATTTGCCGCAGACCCTGACAGCTGCTCCACCGTCCGTTTTTCGGACGTAGGCTGGACGGATATTACCGCAACCACCGCAACCGCCTCCGTCGTATTGAAGGGCCTCGGCTATGAGCCGAAGACCACCGTCCTTTCGGTACCGGTCACCTACCAGTCGCTGAAGAACAAGGACATCGACGTGTTCCTTGGCAACTGGATGCCGACCCAGGAAAAGGACGTCCGTCCCTTCCTCGACGACAAGTCGGTCGAATCCTACGGTCCGAACCTGGTCGGCGCCAAGTACACGCTGGCGACCAATGCCAAGGGTGCCGAACTCGGCATCAAGGATTTCAAGGACATCGCAGCCCACAAGGATGACCTGGACGGCAAGATCTACGGCATCGAACCGGGCAATGACGGCAACCGCCTCGTCATCGACATGATCGACAAGGACACCTTCGGCATGAAGGGCATGGAAGTCGTCGAGTCTTCCGAACAGGGCATGCTGGCGCAGGTCGCCCGCGCCGAGAAGGCCGGCAAGCCGGTCGTCTTCCTCGGCTGGGAACCGCACCCGATGAACACCAACTTCAAGCTGACCTACCTGACCGGCGGCGACGACGTCTTCGGTCCGGATTTCGGCGGCGCCAAGGTGTTCACCAACGTCCGTGCAGGCTATTTCGGCGAATGCCCGAACACCGGCACCCTGATCAAGAACATGGTCTTCTCGCTCGAGATGGAAAACCAGATCATGGGCAAGATCATGAACGACGGCGAAGAACCGGAAAAGGCAGCAACGGAATGGCTGAAGGCCAACCCGTCGGCGCTCGATCCGTGGCTCGCAGGCGTCAAGACGCGTGATGGCAGCGCCGATGGCCTGCCCGCCGTCAAGAAGAGCCTCGGCCTCTGATTGGCAGATGCAGGGCGGTTCGCCGCCCTGCCCCTTTCGTATCTGATTTCTGCACCTTTTTTGGATAGGCGAGCCCTTGAACTGGATCACTGACTTTAAAATTCCGATTGGCGCCTGGGCCAAATCCTTCGTGGATTGGCTCACGACCAATGCCGACTGGTTCTTCAACCAACTCGCCTTCATCCTCTCGCATGTCATCGATGGCATGCTCTTCGTGCTGCAGGCGCCGCATCCGCTGATCGTGATCCTCGCGATCGCAGGCATTGCCTACTGGATCCGCCGGTCGGTCATCGTCGCGGTCTTCACCTGTCTTGGGCTGCTGCTGATCGCCAACCAGGGCTACTGGAAGGAAACGACGGAAACGCTGGCACTCGTGCTCGCCTCCACCTTCGTCTCCATGCTGGTCGGCATTCCGCTCGGCATCGCCGCTGCCCGCCGTGCCTGGGTCTATTCCGTACTGCGGCCGATCCTCGATCTGATGCAGACGATCCCGACCTTCGTCTACCTGATCCCGGCGCTCATCCTGTTCGGTCTCGGCATGGTTCCGGGCCTGATCGCCACGGTGATCTTCGCGATCCCGGCGCCGATCCGCCTCACCCGCCTCGGCA
This sequence comes from Rhizobium sp. BG4, assembly GCF_016864575.1. Taxonomy (NCBI): domain Bacteria; kingdom Pseudomonadati; phylum Pseudomonadota; class Alphaproteobacteria; order Hyphomicrobiales; family Rhizobiaceae; genus Rhizobium; species Rhizobium sp. BG4. The sequence goes on along the minus strand of NZ_CP044125.1, from coordinate 3,152,200 downwards.
TCATCTCCACCCCGCCCTCGCTGGTCGAAGCCGCCGAATCCTTCGGTGCCACGCCGATGCAGGTGCTGCGCAAGGTGGAACTGCCATTCGCCACGCCGCAGATCATGGCCGGCCTGACGCAAACCATCATGCTGTCGCTGTCGATGGTGGTCATCGCCGCGCTCGTCGGCGCCGATGGTCTCGGCGTGCCGGTCGTGCGCGCGCTGAACACCGTCAACGTCGCCAAGGGCTTCGAAGCCGGTCTCTGCATCGTCATCCTGGCGATCATCCTCGACCGCATGTTCCGCGTAACGGGTGAAGGAGACGGCGCATGACCGCTGTTCGTTTCGATAATGTCAGCATCATCTTCGGCGACAAACCGGAAACCGCCCTGCAGATGGTCGATCAGGGCAAGACCCGCGACGAGATCGGCGCCGCCACCGGCCTCGTCCTCGGTGTCGCCGATGCGTCGCTCGAAATCCAGGAAGGCGAGATTCTCGTCCTGATGGGTCTTTCCGGTTCCGGCAAATCGACGCTGCTGCGCGCCGTCAACGGTCTGGCGCCGGTGGTACGCGGTTCCGTCAGCGTCTCCACGGCGACCGGCACCGTCGATCCCTACAAGTGCAATGCCAAGGGTCTGCGCGACCTGCGTATGCACACCGTCTCGATGGTCTTTCAGCAGTTCGCCCTCCTGCCGTGGCGCACCGTCGCCGACAATGTCGGCTTCGGCCTCGAACTTGCCGGCATGCCGGATGCCGAGCGCAAGAAGCGCGTTGACGAGCAGCTCGAACTCGTCAATCTGACGAAATGGGCGAACCGCAAGGTCAACGAGCTCTCCGGCGGCATGCAGCAGCGCGTCGGCCTCGCCCGCGCCTTTGCGACCGGTGCGCCGATCCTGCTTATGGACGAGCCGTTCTCGGCCCTCGACCCATTGATCCGCACCCGCCTGCAGGATGAGCTCCTTGAGTTCCAGCGCCGCCTGAAGAAGACCATCCTCTTCGTCAGCCACGATCTCGACGAGGCCTTCCGCATCGGCAACCGCATCGCCATCATGGAAGGCGGACGCATCATCCAGTGCGGCACGCCGCAGGAGATCGTCAAGAACCCGGCCGACCAGTATGTCGCGGATTTCGTGCAGAACATGAACCCGATCAACATGCTGACGGCGCAGGACGTCATGCAGCCCGGTCTCGGCCAGTCCGCAGCCGGCAGCACCGTCAGCGCCACGGCCAAGCCGGCAACGCCGCTCGTCGATATTCTCGATGCGCTCGCCCGCCAGCCCGGCAGTATCGGCGTCGTCGATAACGGCGCGATCGTCGGCACGATTTCGGCGCAGGATATCGTCAGCGGCCTCACCCGCCACCGGCGCAAAGAACAGGCTTGATCCTTCCGTCCGCTTCCGCCAGAAAAGTGGACATGAAAGATCAAGCTTCCGTATTGCGGGAAACCGACGGGCAGGCTCGCACGCTTGCCCGTACGCTTCTGCGCTCCGCCCGCTATGCCGGCCTCGCCGTGCTCGATCCGGCGACCGGCTTTCCCTTCGCCAGCCGTGTGCTTCTCGGCACCGATATCGATGGCGTGCCTGTTATTCTCGTCTCGGCGCTCTCGACCCACACCAAGGCGCTGGAGAACGATCCCCGCGCCTCGCTGCTGACGGGTGAACCCGGCAAGGGCGATCCGCTGGCTTACGCGCGGCTGACGACCCAGTGCGTTGCCGAAGGCGTCGAGCGCGGCACCCCGCTGCACGAGCGCATCAGGACACGTTTCCTGAACCGCCATGCGAAGGCCAAGCTCTATATCGACTTCCCCGACTTCCGGTTTTTCCGGCTGCTTCCGCAGTCCGCCAGCCTCAACGGCGGCTTCGGACGGGCCTATATTCTGGAGGGTTCGGACCTGACGATTCTCTCCCCGGCAAACGATGCGGTGGCGGCCAGGGCCGACGACATAGTGCGAGATTTAGTAGACAACCATCCGGACCTGCTTAGGGCGCTTGAAACCCGTTTCAAGGGCAAAATTGACGGGACTTTGAGGGTTTGTGGCGTGGATAGTGCTGGTTTTGACGTGATTTCGGGCGATTACTTGTCACGTTGTGAATTTGAAGAGCCTGTCACAAATCCCGGGGAAATTATTCCACACATATCTAAAATAGCATACTCGATACCCGAAATTTAGGTATATACAATCTTCATGCCCAATTGCTACTTTTCGGGCGTCCGCCAAAACCCCGTCTAACGCCCTGCGCCTATACGGAAAAATTCGCATTAGGAAGATTGGAATAATGGAAACTACTGACTTGTCAGATCATGCTAATGTGGCGGCCGCGCTTCTGTCAGCAATGGCAAACCCCAAGCGACTGCTCATCCTCGTGAGCCTCGTGAAGGGTGAAGTTCCAGTCGGCGTTCTCGCAACGCAGGTTGGCCTCAGCCAGTCCGCCCTGTCGCAGCATCTCTCCAAGCTTCGTGCCCAGAAGCTGGTCAAGACCCGCCGCGACGCGCAGACCATCTATTACTCGAGCAATTCCGAGCCGGTCATGAAGATCCTCGCAACGCTCGAAGACATCTACGCTGTCCAGAACCGGAGCCGTTCCGCGGCTTGACGATCACGCCGACATAACGTTGGCCAAAAACCGGTCCGCCGATGGAATAAATCCGGAATGGACCGGGCGCAGTATTTCAGCACGTCAACCCTACTCCTTTGACCGGCAGATTTCCCAATCTGCCGGTTTTTTCGTTCCTGATGATACCGTCCTGGCGGTATTTCCCTCCGCCGTCGAAGCGCGTAGCAATGAGCGGTAAACTCTGGTCGCAGACGCGCGCGGTGGCTTGACGCCCCGATGCGCGCTGATAGTTTGACCGAACGGTAAAAATACGGGCTCAGGCCCGGGGAACGGGCCTCGCGGCCAGGAGAACAGCATGTCCAATCGCCTCAATACCCCGAACGACCTTCGCGCCTTCTGGATGCCGTTTACGGCAAACCGCCAGTTCAAGAAGGAGCCGCGCATGTTCGTCGGCGCCAAGGACATGTATTACACCACCCATGACGGCCGCCAGGTGCTCGATGGCACCGCGGGTCTCTGGTGCGTCAATGCCGGCCACTGCCGCCCGAAGATCACCGAAGCGATCCGTGAACAGGCGGGCGAGCTCGACTACGCCCCGGCCTTCCAGCTCGGCCACCCCAAGGCCTTCGAACTGGCCAACCGCCTGGTCGATATCGCGCCTGAGGGCATGAACCACGTTCTCTACACCAATTCGGGTTCTGAATCGGTCGAGACCGCCCTCAAGGTGGCGCTTGCCTATCACCGCGTGAAGGGCAACGGTTCGCGCTTCCGCCTGATCGGCCGCGAGCGCGGCTATCACGGCGTCAATTTCGGCGGCATCTCCGTCGGCGGCATCGTCTCCAACCGCAAGATGTTCGGCACGCTGCTGACCGGCGTCGACCACATGCCGCACACACATCAGCCCGGCAAGAACAACTTCACACGTGGCGAACCCGAGCATGGCGGCGATATCGCCAGCGAACTGGAACGCATCGTCACCCTGCATGACGCCTCGACCATCGCTGCCGTCATCGTCGAGCCGGTCGCCGGCTCTACCGGCGTTCTCATCCCGCCGAAGGGCTACCTGCAGAAGCTGCGCGAGATCTGCACCAAGCACGGCATCCTGTTGATCTTCGACGAAGTCATCACCGGTTTCGGCCGCCTCGGCGCTCCGTTCGCCGCCCAGTATTACGACGTCAAGCCCGACATGATCACCACCGCCAAGGGCCTGACCAACGGCGTCATCCCGATGGGCGCGGTCTTCGTCACCTCGGAAATTCATGATGCCTTCATGAACGGCCCCGAGCACATGATCGAGTTCTTCCACGGCTACACCTATTCGGGCAACCCGATCGCCTCGGCAGCCGCACTCGCAACGCTCGACACCTACAAGGAAGAAGGCCTGCTGACCCGCGCCGCCGAGCTTTCCGACTACTGGGCCGATGCGCTGCATTCGCTGAAGGACTGCCCGAATGTCATCGACATCAGAAACACCGGCCTGATCGGCGCCATCGAGCTCGATCCGATCGCCGGCGAGCCCACCAAGCGCGCCTTCACCGCCTTCCTGAAGGCTTACGAGAAGGGCCTGCTGATCCGCACCACCGGCGACATCATCGCGCTGTCGCCGCCGCTGATCATCGAAAAGCACCATATCGACGAACTGTTCGGCAAGCTGCGCGAAATCCTGCAGAACAATATCTGATCATCACCAGACAAACGAAAAGGCCCGCCGGAGCTGATCTCCGGCAGGCCTTTTTCATTTCTCGGTCTCAGACTTTCGGCGCCGAGGACACCGACAGGCAGAGCGCGAAGCGCTTCAGCAGCTTGGTGTCGAAATGGCCCTCGCGGCCGAGCATCCATTTCAGCGCCTCGGCAGGCGACCAGGGCTGCTTGTAAGGCCGGATCGAGGTGATCGCGTCATAGACGTCGCAGATCGCCGCCAGCCGCGCATAAATGCTGAGCTTCGATCCCGGCAGCATGTTCGGATATCCGCGGCCGTCGATCCGCTCATGGTGGTTGAGGCAGACGTCGAGGACGATCTCTGGCATCCCCGCCTGCCGCTGCAGAATCGCGTGGCCGAGCTCGGGATGGCTGCGGATCAGCTTCATCTCCTCGTCGTCGAGCTTGCCTTCCTTGGAAAGGATCTCCTGCGGAATCTCAAGCTTGCCGACATCGTGCAGCAGCCCGCCGATGCCGAGAACGCGCACCGTTTCCTCGTCGAAATCAAGATAGCGGGCAAAATGGATCATCAGGGCGCTGACGGACAGCGAGTGCAGGAAGGTCGTCTCGTCCTTCGACTTCAGCCGGGTGACGCTGAGGAAGATCGCCGGATTGTCGTCGAGCGACGTCGAGAGCCCGGAGATGACAGGCGCGATATCGTCGAGCGCGACGCCCGCCCCGCCCTGCACCCTGCTGAACACATCCTCCAGCTGCTCGGCGGATTTCTGGATGGTTTCGCGGGCGGCCTTGGTCTGCGCCTCGACGGCACGCGGGTCCTCGGATGCATAGGCGGCCACGTTGGAGCGCAAGCCGTTGGTATCTACACCCTTGGCTGTATTGATGACCACGCCGGCAGCGCCGCTGCCGCGCAACCGCTGGGCATCGGATTCGCGTCTGACGAGAAACCGGTGACGCCCGAGCAACGGGTCGTTCCAGCTCCCTTCGACAGCCTCGATAAACATCCCAAGCCTGACCTGGTTCGCTTCAATGCGCTTTAGCATTCAGACGCTTATTCCTAACGCACGGTTAGACTTGCCGGCCGGAGTTTATTCTTGAGACACACTCGCGATCGGCCACCCCTCTACAACCTTCATAGCATGCAAATGTTAATCGGTTCTATTTTACGAATATTCTCAGACACAAAGATTCAGTAGTTATTCTTTGTATAGTCCAAGCATTATTTGCAACTCTCGGATTAAATCGTTGCGACTACATAGCCAAAGGTAGATGCCGGCTAGCGATCAGAAAAATTCGGTGATTTTTTAAGAAAATGGCGCCGAAGGCGGTCCCCACAGCGCAATCCAGAACAATTTTGCCTGTGGTTTTGTTATTTCCTTGCGAAATCAAGCGAGAATTCCTAGAAAATCGCCGTGCGCCTGCTGAAGTCAAAGATGACCGGACGGGCGCATTGACCGCACCGAAGCCGCCGTCTTGGCGCAACTCAAAAGGGTTGTTGTACGCACCGGTTTCGATGTCGCGGCAGTCACGCGGGCCGAAAGCCCAACCCAAGGAGAACGAAAAATGAGTCTGAAGACTTTGACTGGCGCGATGCTCGCATCGCTGGCTTTTGCACCGCTTGCCCATGCCGATATCACCATCGGCCTCATCGCGCCCCTCACCGGCCCGGTTGCCGCTTACGGCGATCAGGTGAAGAACGGCGCGCAGACCGCCGTTGACGAAATCAACAAGAACGGCGGCATCCTCGGCGAGAAGGTCATCCTGAAGACCGCTGACGACGCCGGCGAACCGAAGCAGGGCGTTTCCGCCGCCAACCAGCTGGTCGGCGAAGGCATCAAGTACGTCGTCGGCCCGGTCACCTCGGGCGTCGCCATTCCGGCTTCCGACGTGCTCGCTGAAAACGGCGTGCTGATGGTCACCCCGACGGCAACGTCGCCGGACCTCACCAAGCGCGGCCTGACCAACGTCCTGCGCACCTGCGGCCGTGACGACCAGCAGGCTGCCGTTGCTGCCGAATACGCCCTGAAGCACTTCAAGGACAAGCGTATCGCCATCATCAACGACAAGGGCGCCTACGGTAAAGGCCTCGCCGACAACTTCAAGGCAACGCTGAATGCCGGCGGTGTCAAGGAAGTCATCGACGACGCCGTCACCCCCGGCGACAAGGACTTCTCGGCGCTCACCACCCGCCTGAAGGCCGAAAAGGTCGACGTCGTCTATTTCGGCGGCTACCACCCGGAAGGCGGCCTGCTCGCCCGCCAGCTCGCCGACCTCTCGGTCAAGGCGACGATCATCGGCGGTGACGGCCTGTCGAACAGCGAATTCTGGAACATCGGTACGGAAGCCGCTGCAGGCACGATCTTCACCAACGCCTCCGACGCGACGAAGAGCCCGGATTCCAAGGCAGCAGCCGCAGCGCTGGCCGCCAAGAACATCCCGGCCGAAGCCTTCACGCTGAACGCCTACGCCGCTGTCGAAGTCATCAAGGCCGGCATCGAAAAGGCCAAGAGCGCCGAAGACGCGGAAGCCGTCGCAACCGCCCTCAAGGGCGGCGAAGCGATCCCGACCGCCATCGGCAAGCTGACCTACGGCGAAACCGGCGACCTCTCCTCGAAGAGCTTCGAGCTCTACAAGTGGGAAGCCGGCAAGGCCGTTCCGGTCGAATAAGCTTTTCACAAGCAAGAGACTGAAGGATTGGGCGCCGCAAGGCGCCCTTTCTGTTTGCAGCCAGGAGCAATCGGCATTCCGTTCAGGCTGAGCCGGTCCTAGTCGATATGCACGGCAAGCGTCCGCTTCAGCGTTTTGAGAACGACGCTCGTCGTGAACTTGCGGATGTTGCGGTTGAGCTCCATCATCCGGTCGGCCAGCACATCGAAATGCTCTACGGACTGCGCCAGGATCACCAGCGTATAGTCGCCCCGCCCCGACGTGCACCACGCCTCCTGCACTTCCGGCGTCTCGGCGATCCAGCGCATGAACGGCTGCAGCAGTTCCGGCCGGTCGCGCTCCAGCTCCACCTCGACCAGCATCGAAACCGCCGAGCCGATCGCCTTGGGATCAACGACGGAGACGTCGCGGAGGATCACCTTGTCGTCCCGGAGTTTCTGCAGCCGCCGCTGCGTCGAGGATTGCGAAAGCCCGACGCGCTCGGACAGCGCCGCCAGCGTGATCGTCGCATCCTGCTGCATCAGCTTGAGGATCTCGCGATCCGCCTTGGTCAGCGTCATGATAGAAATTCCCACAAAATCTCGAAAATCAGGAAATACTCCCGCCCAGTGAAGAGAATACGGGATTATTCGCAAGTTTTCACTGGCATCTTTATCGCATGACGAACAGCCAGCAACACCCCTCCGCCGATGGTATTCTCGCCGCATCCAAGGCGATCGATCCCGTTTTCCTCAACAGTCCGCTCATCGAGCAGCAAAGCGCCAACGCCGCCCTCGGCCTCCGGCTCTTCGCCAAGGTCGAGACGCTCAATCCGATCCGCTCGTTCAAGGGCCGCGGCACCAGCTGGTGGCTGCACAACGAGCCGCCGGGCGACACCCCGATCGTCTCCGCCTCGGCGGGAAATTTTGGCCAGGGCCTCGCCTATGCCGGGCGGGCGCGGGGCCGCCGCGTCGTCATCTTCTCCGCCACGACCGCCAATCCCGGCAAGGTCGACGCGATGCGAAAGCTCGGCGCCGAAGTGCGGCTGGAGGGAGCGGATTTCGACGCCGCCAAGGCCGCCGCCCGCCGTTACACTGAGGAGCATGACTGCGCCTTCGTCGAGGACGGCGCGTTGCGGACGATCGCCGAGGGCGCCGGCACCATCGCGCTGGAGATCACCGAACAGCTCGCCCGAAGCGCCGTCCGCCTCGATGCCATCGTCGTGCCGCTCGGCAACGGCGCGCTCCTGACGGGCGTCGGCACCTGGATCAGGGCGCATGCGCCGGATTGCAAGGTCATCGGCATCGTCGCCTCGAATGCTCCGGCGATGAAACGCTCCTGGGAAACCGGTCATCCCGCTACGACCGAAACGGCGGCGACCGCCGCCGACGGCATCGCCGTGCGCGAATGCGTGCCCTATGCGCTCGATTGCATGAAGGCGACCGTCGACGATGTCTGGGAGGTCAGCGAAGCCGACATCAGCGCGGCACGCGACTTCTGCCGCCTGCACTACGGCCTCGTCGTCGAGGAGGCCGGAGCCGCCGGTCTCGCCGGCCTCATCCGGCATGGCAAGGCGCTGGAAGGCGTCACCGTCGCAACCATCCTCTGCGGCGCCAACGTCAGGGCCGACATCGCGTGAACGCCCCTCCCCGTCGCGCTGGAGAACGTTTAGGCTAGGCAACCGATTCAATACGAGGAAGCCGCCATGACCAAACGTCTCGAAGCGATGATCGACCAGGGCACCGGCCGCATCCCGGCAGACATCGTCCTGAAGGGCGGCCGCTTCTTCGATCTCGTTACCGGCGAACTCGTCTCCTCCGACATCGCCATCTGCGGCGACCGGATCGTCGGCACCTGCGCCGATTATCAGGCCGTCGAGGAGATCGACATCTCCGGCAAGATCGTCGTTCCCGGTTTCATCGACACGCATCTCCACATCGAATCCTCGCTCGTCACCCCGCATGAATTCGACCGCTGCGTCCTGCCTTATGGCGTGACGACGGTGATCTGTGATCCGCACGAGATCGCCAATGTCATCGGTGAGGACGGCATCCGCTTCTTCCTGGATTCCGCACTCGAGACGATCATGGACATCCGCGTCCAGCTCTCCTCCTGCGTCCCCGCGACCCATCTGGAAACCGCGGGCGCCGATCTGCCGATCGAAAAGCTCCTGCCCTTCCGCGATCACCCGAAGGTCATCGGCCTTGCCGAATTCATGAATTTCCCGGGTGTCATCCACAAGGATCCGGTCTGCCTTGCCAAGCTCGAAGCGTTCCAGGGCGACCATATCGATGGCCACGCGCCGCTGCTGAGCGGCACCAATCTCAACGGCTATCTCTCAGCCGGCATCCGCACCGAGCATGAATGCACCACCGCCGGGGAAGCGCTGGAAAAGATCCGCAAGGGCATGCATATCCTGGTGCGCGAAGGCTCGGTTTCGAAGGATCTCCACGCCCTGCTGCCGATAATTACCGAGCGTCTCTCGCCCTATCTTGCGCTCTGCACCGACGACCGCAATCCGCTCGATATCGCCGAACAGGGCCATCTCGACTACATGATCCGCACGGCGATCGCACACGGCGTCGAGCCCCTCGCCGTCTATCGCGCAGCCTCGATCTCGGCTGCCCGCGCCTTCGGCCTCCGCGACCGCGGCCTCGTGGCCCCCGGCTGGCGCGCCGATCTCGTGGTCATCGACAGCCTCGAAAGCTGCAAGGCCGAGACGGTCTTCGCCGCCGGCCGGCGCGTCACCGACGCGCTGTTTGCCACCCGCAAGCCGGTCACCCCCGTCGGTCTCGACAGCGTCAAGGCGCGCCCCGTCCAGGCCATGCATTTCGGCGTCCCGGTCGCCGAGGGCGAAACGCCCGTCATCGGCGTCATGCCCGGCAAGATCATCACCGAGCACCGCCGCTACCGCCTTCCCGTCAAGGGCAACCAGACCGACCTCGATCTTGCAAACGACATCATCAAGGTCGCCGTCATCGAGCGCCACGGCAAGAACGGTAACCACGCCAACGGCTTCGTCCAGGGTTTCGGGCTGAAGAAAGGCGCGATCGCCTCCACCGTCGGTCATGACAGCCACAATATCTGCGTCGTCGGTGTCAACGAGGACGACATGGCGCTTGCGGCAAACCGCCTCGGCGAAATCAAGGGCGGCTTCGTCGTCGTCGAGGACGGTAAGGTCACCGGCGAAATCCCACTCCCCGTCGCCGGCCTGATGAGCCTCGAGCCCTACGAGAGCGTCCGCGACACGCTGCATCACTTGAGAAAGGCGGCCTATGCCCTTGGAACGACTCTCGAAGAGCCCTTCCTCCAGGTCGCCTTCCTGCCGCTCCCGGTGATCCCGCACCTGAAGATTTCGGACAAGGGGATGGTGGATGTCGATCGCTTCATGTTGATTGGATGAGCGATGCCTGTCGTCTTCAGATCCGGAAGCTTGAAGTTTTTCTTCTATTCAAACGAAGGCGATCCGCGCGAGCCGCTCCACATTCATGTCCGCGGGCCGAATGGCGAAGCGAAAGTATGGCTTTCGCCGGCAATCGGGATTGCCGACAGCAAAGGCTTCAATCCGAGGGAGCTAGCTGATATCATTCGAGAAGTGGCGAAGAACAAACCAGCCATCGAGAGAGCTTGGCATGAGCATTTCAGCAACTGAGGTCAGCTTCGATGAAAGCACCATGTGGGTCGCGCTCGACGACGGCCGCACGCTCGGCGTGCCGCTCGCCTGGTTTCCGCGCCTGCTCTCGGCAACTGCCGCACAGCGCGCCGCTGTCGAGATCAGCCCGATGGGCCTCCATTGGGATGAACTCGACGAGGACATTTCGATCGAAGGGCTGATCGCCGGCCGCGGAGACCAGACGACCAAGCGCCCATCCGCGGCCTGATCAGGCGAGCGCCCCGCAATAGCCGCTGAGCGGCGCAAGCTTGATCGCCCCGCCCGACACCTCGCCCTTCAGCCCCGGCACGGCGACCGCACCGGCGACCTTCACACCCGCAGGCAGTTTGAACTCCGCCGCCTCGCGCGTCAGGTTGAAGACGAAGAGCAGCTTCTCCTCGCCCTTCTGGCGGGTGAAAGCCAACAGGTCCTGGTTGGTGCCGATGAACTCCATGTCGCCGTCGATCAGGGCCGGATGCTGTTTGCGGAATTCGAGCGTCTGGCGGTAGTGCGTCAGAACCGAGTTGCTGTCCGTCTGCTGCGCATCGACCGATAGCGCTGCCTGCTCATAAGGCACCGGCAGCCAGCTTTTCTCGGCCGAGGTGAAGCCTGCATGCGCCTTGGCGGCCTCCCAGGGCATCGGCGTGCGGCATCCGTCGCGGCCCTTGAAGGCCGGCCAGAAGCGGATACCGTAGGGGTCACGCAGGTCCTCGAAGGCGAGTTCCGCCTCGGGAAGGCCGAGTTCCTCGCCCTGGTAGAGGCAGATCGAGCCGCGCAGCGCCGCCAGAACGGAGATCGCCAGCTTGGCGATGACGGGACGCTCGGCCTCGGTCTTGGCGAAGCGGCTGACATGGCGGTTGACGTCGTGGTTGGAGAAGGCCCAGCAGACCCACCCGTCCTTCACCATCCGCTGGAACGTATCGACGCAATTGCGGATATGGGCGGCGGTGAAATCCGGTCCGAGCAGGTCGAACGTATAGCACATGTGCAGCTTGTCGCCGCCGCTGACATAGGCGGCCACCGTCTTCAGCGAGCGGGCGCCATCGCCCACTTCGCCGACCGTCGTGCGGTCCTCGTACTGGTCGAGCAGCGCCCGGAAGCGCTTCAGGAAGTCGATATTCTCCGGCTGCGTCTTGTCGTAGAGGTGATTCTGCATGCCGTAGGGATTGCTGTCAGGCGCATCGAGCCCGGCGTCGCTCTCGTCCGGCTCGTGCGCAGGGTTGTCGCGCAACAGCTTGTCGCAGAAGTAATAGTTGACCGTATCGAGGCGGAAGCCGTCGACGCCACGGTCGAGCCAGAATTTCACCGTCTTCAGCACCGCGTCCTGAACCTCCTTGTTGTGGAAGTTGAGGTCGGGCTGCGAGGTCAGGAAGTTGTGCTGATAATATTGGCGGCGCACGCCGTCCCATTCCCAGCCCGGTCCGCCGAAGATCGACAGCCAGTTGTTCGGCGCCGTGCCGTCGCGCTTCGGATCGGCCCAGACATACCAGTCGGATTTCGGATTGTTCCGGCTCGCCCGGCTCTCGATGAACCAGGGGTGCTGGTCGGATGTATGCGAGATCACCTGGTCGATGATGATCTTCAGGCCCAGCGCATGCGCCGCCCTCATCATCTCGTCGAAATCCTCGAGCGTCCCGAAGATCGGATCGACATCGCAATAATCTGAGACGTCGTAGCCCATGTCGGCCATCGGCGACTTGAAGAAGGGCGACAGCCAGATCGCGTCGACGCCGAGGCTGGCAATATGCGGCAGGCGGCGGGTTATCCCCTTGAGGTCACCGAGACCATCGCCATTCGTATCCTGAAAAGAGCGTGGATAGACCTGATAGATTACCGCGCCCCGCCACCAGTCCGCCGTCTTGCCTGCCATGAATGCCTTCTCCGAATAGTCCGATTGCAGACAGACTAAAGCCGTGAAAACAAAAAACAACTGCGTTAACAGCCTATTCTGGGGTAGACGCGGAAAGGCAAATTCGCGCCGCATATAGGCTTGTCCACACCCTTAGCGACCCCTCTGCAAGGGGGTTGCAACGCCAAACCTTTGCGATAAGGTGCGCGTTGACCTGCACGTAACAGGTCAAAACCGGGAACAAATGACTAAAAACAGGCGACAAAGCCTGGAAAGGTGGCCCAACCATGAACCATATAACGAAAAAAATTCTAGCCTCTGCAATGTTTGGCACATTGCTGGCTTTCTCGGCCCACGCGGCCACGATCAACATCCATAACGGCGGCGACCCGACGTCGCTCGACCCGCAGAAGCTCTCCGGCGACTGGGAAAACCGTATCGCCGGCGACATTTTCGAAGGTCTTGTGACCGAAGACGCCAAGGACAATCCGATTCCCGGCCAGGCCGAAAGCTGGAAAGTCTCCGACGACGGCAAGGTCTACACCTTCAAGCTTCGTGACGGCATCAAGTGGTCCGATGGCCAGCCGGTAACGGCCGGAGACTTCGTCTTCGCCTTCCAGCGCCTCGTCGACCCGAAGAACGCCGCCGACTACGCCTATCTGCAGTTCACCATCAAGAACGCCGAAAAGATCAACAAGGGCGAGATCACCGATCTCAACCAGCTCGGCGTCAAGGCAATCGACGACAAGACCCTCGAGATCACTCTCGAAAACCCGACCCCCTACTTCATCAACGCGCTGATGCACTACACGGCCTATCCACTGCCGAAGCATGTGGTGGAAGCCAAGGGCGCCGACTGGGTGAAGATCGGCAACATCGTCACCAACGGCCCCTATAAGCCGACCGAATGGGTTCCGGGTTCGCACGTCACCACCGTCAAGAACGACCAGTATTACGGTGCCAAGGACCTGAAGATCGATGGCGCCAAGTTCTTCGTTCTCGAAGACCAGGAAGCCGCGCTGAAGCGTTACCGCGCCGGCGAATTCGACATCCTCACGGACTTCCCGACCGACCAGTACGAGTGGATGAAGAAGAACCTGCCGGGCCAGGCGCATGTCGCCCCGTTCTCGGGTCTTTACTACTACGTCATCAACTCGCAGAAGCCGCCCTTCAGCGACAAGCGCGTCCGCCAGGCTCTGTCCATGGCGATCAACCGCGAAGTCATCGGCCCGCAGATCCTCGGCACCGGCGAACTGCCGGCCTATTCCTGGGTCCCGCCGGGCACGGCGAATTACGGCGATCCGGCCTACGTGTCCTGGAAGGACATGCCCTACAAGGAAAAGGTCGAGGAAGCCAAGAAGCTGCTCAAGGAAGCCGGCTTCGGCCCTGATCATCCGCTGACCGCCGAGCTCAAGTACAACACCAACGACAACCACAAGCGCATCGCCGTGGCGATCGCCTCCATGTGGAAGCCGCTGGGCGTCAATGTCGAGCTCGTCAATGCCGAAACCAAGGTCCATTACGACCAACTGCAGCGCGGCGAAGTGCAGATCGGCCGTGCCGGCTGGCTCGCCGACTATAACGATCCGGACAACTTCCTGAACCTGCTCGTCACGGGCGTCCAGATGAACTACGGTCGCTGGTCGAACCCGGAATACGACAAGCTGATCAAGGACGGCAACGCTCAGACCGATCTGACCAAGCGCGCCGAAATGTTCAAGAAGGCCGAGCAGATCGCGCTGGATGATTCCGCTGCGCTGCCGATCTACTATTACGTTTCCAAGAACGTCGTTTCGCCCAAGATCGAGGGCTTCGTCGACAACGTCCAGGACATCCACCGCACCCGCTGGCTGTCGATGAAAGAATAAGGGAAAACGGCCCCTTCCGCTCTTGGCGGAAGGGGCCGGTTCACGATCATGATCAAATATGCACTCCGTCGATTGCTGTCGACGATCCCCGTCCTGTGGATCGCCGTCACAGCCTGCTTTTTCGTTTTGCGCCTTGCCCCCGGCGGCCCCTTCGATGGCGAAAGGCCATTGCCGCCGGTGATCCTGAAGAACCTGGCCGTCCACTACAATCTGGATAAGCCGCTGGTTCAGCAGTACCTCATCTATGTGGGCGACCTCCTGAGAGGCGACCTCGGCCCGTCATTTGCCAGCGAAGACTTCACCGTCGCGCAGCAGATCATGATCGGCCTGCCCTATACCTTCACCATCGGCACCGCTGCCTTCCTCGTCGCCATTATCGTCGGCGTCTTCGTCGGCTGTCTTGGGGCGCTCTATCAGAACAAGACGCCGGACTACATTCTGGGCGCCCTGATCCTGGTAGGCGTCGTTCTGCCGAACTTCCTGATCGCGCCGATCCTGCAGCTGGTCTTCGGCATCCATCTCGCCTGGCTGCCGGTCGGCGGCTGGGGTGACGGCTCGCTGAAATTCCTCGTCCTGCCCGTCGTCGTGCTGGCTCTGCCGCATGCGGGGCGCATCTCGCGCATCACCCGCGGCTCGATGATCGAGGTGATGGGCCAGAACTATATCCGTACCGCCAAGGCCAAGGGCATCGGCCCGCGCCTGACGATCATGCGCCATGCGCTGAAGCCCGCCATGATGCCCGTCGTCTCCTATCTCGGCCCGGCGGCCAGTTATCTTCTCACCGGCTCGCTGGTTGTCGAAAGCGTCTTCGGACTGCCCGGCATCGGCCGCTATTTCATCAACGCAGCGCTCAATCGCGACTACGGCATGGTTCTCGGCACGGTCATCTTCTACATGGTGCTGATCGTCTTTTTGAACCTTCTCGTCGACATCGCCTATGCGTGGCTCGATCCGAAAGTGAGAAACCGATGATCCTCAATCCTGCCAAACGCGAATTGCTGGCAGCCGAGCTGCTCGAGGCCGAAGGCCTTGCGCCCGAGGGGCGCTCGCTCACCAGGGATGCGTTGCGCCGCCTGTCGCGCAACAAGGCCGCGGTCGTCTCGATCGTCGTCCTCGTTCTTTTGATCCTCGTCGCCTTCGCCGGCCCCTGGTTCATTCCCTACAACTACGAAGATCCGGATTGGGCAGCCTTCCGCATCCCGCCCTCCTTCGAGACCGGCCACTATTTCGGCACCGACCCGAATGGCCGCGACTTGCTGGCACGCGTGCTTTACGGCACCCGCATCTCGCTTGCCGTCGCCTTCACCGCCACGCTGGTCTCCGTCGTCATCGGCGTGCTCTACGGCGCCATCTCCGGCTATATCGGCGGACGGCTGGATTCGATCATGATGCGCTTCGTCGACATCATGTACGCCTTCCCCTACATCCTCTTCGTCATCCTGCTGATGGTCATCTTCGGCCGCAACGTCTACCTGCTCTTTGCAGCGATCGGCGCGCTCGAATGGCTGACCATGGCCCGTATCGTTCGCGGCCAGACGCTGTCGATCAAGCACCGCGAGTTCATCGAGGCGGCGCGCGCCTCCGGCCAGCGGCCGCTCAAGATCATCATCAAGCACATCATCCCGAACCTGATCGGCCCGGTCGTGATCTTCGCGGCCCTCACCGTCCCCGAAATCATCGCCACGGAGAGCTTCCTCTCCTATCTCGGCTTCGGCGTTCAGGAGCCGCTGACCTCGCTCGGCACGCTGATTGCGGAAGGCACCGATGCCATGGAAAGCATGCCATGGCTGCTGATCTTCCCGGCCTGCTTCCTCGTCGCCCTGCTGCTCAGCCTGCTGTTCATCGGCGATGGCCTGCGCGATGCGTTCGACCCGAAGGATCGCTGACATGTCCCAGCAACCACAAGAAACCCTTCTCGAACTGAAAGACTATTCGATCACCTTCGAGACCCCCGATGGCCAGGTGAAGGCCGTCTCCGGCATGAACCTGACGATCAAGCGTGGCGAGCGCGTCGCGATCGTCGGAGAATCCGGTTCCGGCAAGAGCCAGACCTTCCTCGGCGTCATGGGCCTGCTCGCCAAGAACGGCCGCACCACCGGCCAGGCGCTGCTCGAAGGCAAGGATGTCCTGGCACTGAAGCCGAAAGAGCTCGATCATGTCCGCGGCAAGGACATGGCGATGGTCTTCCAGGACCCGATGACCGCCTTGAATCCGTCTCTGAGGATTTCCCGGCAACTGACGGAACAGCTTGAGGTTCACCGCGGCTACACGGCGCGTGCGGCCTCAGCCGAAGCGCTTGACATGCTGAAGCGTGTCGGCATTCCTGATCCGACCAGGCGCTTCAACCTCTATCCGCACGAGCTCTCCGGCGGCATGCGCCAGCGCATCGTCATCGCCATGGCGCTGCTGACCAAGCCGAAGCTCCTGATCGCCGACGAGCCGACGACGGCGCTCGACGTGACCATCCAGGCGCAGATCCTCGATCTCTTCAACGATCTGACCTCGGAGATGAATACGGCGCTGGTGATGATTACCCACGATCTCGGCGTCGTTGCCGGCCTCGCCGATCGCGTCGCCGTCATGTATGCCGGCCGCATCGTCGAGGAAGCCCCGGTCGACGAACTCTTCGAAAACCCGGCGCATCCCTATACCGCAGCACTGCACGCCTCGATCCCGCGTCCGGATCAGGATGTCGACGATCTCGTCGTCATCCCCGGCCGGCCGCCGAACCTGCAGCACCTGCCAAAGGGCTGCAATTTCTCGCCGCGCTGTTCGCAGGTCCAGGACGATTGCATCGATCGCCCGCCATCGCTCGAAACGCTGGCGCCGCGCCATTGCGCCGCCTGCTTCCACCCCTTCCCGCGCCGCGAGGAGCTGATGATCCATGGCTGACCGTTCCCTGCTTCGGGTCGAAAACCTGACGACCCAGTTCGAACTGCCCGCCAAGGGCTTCTTCAAGCCGCCGGTCATGCTGACGGCGGTCAACAATGTGAGCTTCGACCTCAAGGAAGGCCGCACGCTCGGCATCGTTGGCGAATCCGGCTGTGGCAAGTCCACGCTCGGCCGCTCGATCCTGCGCCTGCTGACCTCCCAGAAGGGCCGCATCCTCTGGCAGGGCCGCAACCTGCTCGATCTCTCCGAAGAAGAAATGCGCGCCGCACGCCGCGACATGCAGATCATCTTCCAGGATCCGATCGCCTCGCTCGATCCGCGCATGACGGTGGGCGATATCATCGCCGAACCGCTGACCGTGTTCGAGCCGAAGCTCTCCAAGGCCCAGCGCCTGGAGCGCGTCCGCGAGATCATGAGTGCCGTCGGCCTCGTGCCGGAAATGATCAACCGCTACCCGCACGAGTTTTCGGGCGGCCAGGCGCAGCGTATCGGCATTGCCCGCGCCGTCGTCACCAAGCCGAAGCTGATCATCTGCGACGAGCCGGTCTCGGCCCTCGACGTGTCGATCCAGGGCCAGGTCATCACGCTGCTGCGCAAGCTGCGCAAGGAGTTCGGCCTGACGCTGATCTTCATCAGCCATGACCTCTCGGTCGTGCGCTTGATCTCCGATGACGTGCTGGTGCTCTATCTCGGCAAGGTGGTCGAAGCCGGCGATTGCGCCACGGTGTTCGAAAACCCGGCGCATCCCTATACGCAGGCGCTGTTCTCGGCTGCTCCGATCCCGGATCCGAAGCTTGCCCGCCAGCGCAAGCGCATCCTGCTGCAGGGCGATCCGCCCTCGCCGCTGAACCCGCCGAAGGGCTGCGTCTTCTCGCCCCGCTGCTGGAAGGCGACCGACATCTGTCGCACGGAAATGCCGCCGACAGAGCAGGTCCGGCCGAACCAGACGGCCGCCTGCTACCACATGGATCGCTGATATCGCGTCCGCCCTGGCGGCTGCTGCGCGCAACACGCGGCATGCTCCAGTGCATGCCCCGGAGCGGAACATTTTTCGCTCCGGGGCAGTTCCTCCTCCGTAAAACGACATGTTCCGGGTCTTGGTAGGGCTCCGAAATGGAGGAAAACATGCTGAAACTCATCTCCAATGCTGGCCTGGCGCTGGCTCTCACCCTCGGCAGCGTCGCGCTGCCCGTCAGCTTTGCGCAGGCGCAGGACGTCCAGTTCCGCATCGGCCCCGATGGTGTGCGCATCTACGACCGTGACAGGGATCGCGACCGCTATGGCGACCGCGATTTCCGCCGCGGCTGCAGCCCGCGCGAGGCCGTCTACGCCGCCCGCGACGCCGGCTTCCGCCGCGCCGAAGTGGTCCGCGTCACCGATCGCAGCGTCACCGTCCGCGGCTGGACGCGCGGCGGCCCGGACCGCATCACCTTCGCCAACCGCCGCGGTTGCCCGGAAATCGGCTAAGCCCCGAGAAGACGCGAGAGAATACGGACGGCCCGCTCAAAGCGGGCCGTTTGCGCGTTCTGTGCGCTTGCCACCCCAGGGATGGCTTGCCACCCCGGTCCGCTGCGCGTAAGCAGCAGACGCTTGAGATTTCCGGGAGGCTGATTTGAGCGGACGCTTTCTTTCGATCGGTGAATGCATGGTGGAGCTGTCGCAGGCCGGTGACGGCCTGCTGAGAAAGGGCTTTGCCGGCGATACGCTGAACACCGCCTGGTATGCCCGCGCCTGCATGCCCTCCTCCTGGACCGTCGATTATTTCACCGCACTCGGCGATGACGCCATGTCCGACGAGATGGCCGCCTTCTTCGACAGCCACGGCATCGGCACCTCCTATATCCGCCGCATCAAGGGCAAGGCGCCCGGCCTTTACATGATCAACCTCAGGAACGGCGAGCGCTCCTTCAGCTACTGGCGCGACAGCTCCGCCGCCAAGCAGCTCGCCGCCGATCCCGATTATCTGCGAGAGGCGGTCGAAGCCTCCGATGTCGTCTATTTCTCCGGCATCACGCTTGCCATCCTGCCGCGCGAGGACGTCGACACCCTGCTCGCCGAAACCCGCCGTGCCAAGGCCGCCGGAAAGTTCGTGGTCTTCGACCCGAACATCCGCCCGCGCCTCTGGTCGAGCTATGACGTGATGCATACCGTCATCAGCGAGGGCGCCCGCTCCTCGACGCTGGTGATGCCGAGCTTCGACGACGAGGCCTCGCATTTCGGCGACGATTCGATCGAGGCGACGATCCAGCGCTACCGCGCCCTCGGCGCTCCCAACATCGTCGTCAAGAACGGCGCCGACGGCGCGACGCTCGATTTCGAAGGCAATCGCTCGCTCGTGCCCGCCGAAAAGGTCGAGACCGTCGTCGACACGACCAGCGCCGGCGACAGCTTCAACGGCTCCTTCCTGGCCAAGTACCTGGAAACCAAAGACGCCGAACAAAGCGCCCGCTTCGCCGCCAAAGTCGCCGCCCGCGTCGTCAGCGAGCACGGCGCGCTGGTGCCGAAGGACAAGCTCGGGCTCTGAGAGAGCACGTCCACAGCCCTGTAATAAATCCATCACGGAGAGGCCTCAAAATAGGAGGCACGCGGGAATCGGCTTGCTGTCCCCGCCTTGGGTCGTGTCCGCCGAAGCCGGCGGCCTGGATGGAAACGGGATATGCTTCAACATCCTTCGAAGAGCCTGACTGGCGAGAGCTGGGCGAATGCCGCCCCGGGCGCGGTGCCTGAGCGGCTTGTCATCGTCACCGATGCCTGGCATCCGCAGGTCAATGGCGTCGTGCGCTCGATCGAGAACACCAATCGCGAGCTCGCCCGGATGGGCGTCGACGTGTCGATGGTGACGCCGGAGCGGTTCAACAGCATTCCGTGCCCGACCTATCCCGAGATTCGCTTGTCGATCACCAGCTACCGCCGCGTCGCCCGCGAGATCGAAAAACACAAGCCGTCCTATGTCCACATCGCCACTGAAGGCCCGCTCGGGCTGACCGCCCGGCGCTGGTGCCTGAAGAACCGCATGCCCTTCTCCACCAGCTATCACACCCGCTTCCCGGAATATGTCTCGGCCCGCCTGCCGGTGCCGAAAAGCTGGCTTTATGCTTTCGTGAAGTGGTTCCACAATTCCGGCGCCGGCTGCATGGTGGCGACGCCCAGCCTGGCACGCGAACTCTCGGAAAAAGGCATCCGTAACCTGATGCCCTGGAGCCGCGGCATCGACGCCTCGCAGTTTCATCCGGCCGAACTCGAGGAAAAGCCTTTCGGCCTGCGGCGCCCCGTCTTTATGACCGTCGGCCGCGTCGCGCTCGAAAAGAACCTCCCGGCCTTCCTCGATCTCGATCTCCCCGGCTCCAAGGTCGTCGTCGGCGATGGCCCTGCGCGCGCCGAGCTTTCCAAGCGCTATCCCGACGTGCTTTTCACCGGTTTGAAATTCGGCACGGAACTGGCCAATATCTACGCCCAGGCCGACGTCTTCGTCTTCCCGTCGCTGACCGACACCTTCGGCAACACGATCCTCGAGGCGCTGGCATCCGGCGTCCCCGTCGCCGCCTACCCGGTCACCGGCCCGCTCGACATTATCGGAGACGAAGGCGAAGTCGGCGTATTGGACGAGGACCTGCGCGCCGCGTGCCTTGCGGCCCTTTCCGCCTCGCGTGACAAGGCCCGCGAACTGGCGCTCACCTATTCCTGGGAAGCGGCGACACAGCAGTTCATCAACAACATCCGCGCCGCCAACGGCGTCATCGCCCCGAAATGGAAGCGCGCCTGGCAATATGCCAAGACGCTGCCACGCAGAAAGGCCGGCGATGCCGCCGGCCCGATGAAATCTGGCGCCTGATGCCGCTTACTGATGCAGCGCTGCCCGCAGCGTATCGCTGGCAAGCTTGATCGCACCGCGCACGGCGGGTGTTTCGCTGATGGCGTTCAGCAATACGAAGTCATGGATGGTGCCGTTGAAGCGGACCGACGTGACCCTGACGCCTGCCTGGCTGAGCTTGCGGCCATAGGCCTCGCCCTCGTCGCGCAGCACGTCGTTCTCATCGGTGATGATCAGGGCCGGCGGCAGGCCGTTCAGCTGCTCGAGCGAAGCCTGTAGCGGCGAAGCGGTCGGCTCCTTGCGCTTGGCTTCATCAGGCAGATAGGCGTTCCAGAACCACTTCATCGCATCCTTGGTGAGCCACGGACCATTGGCGAACTGGTTGTAGGAGCCGGTCTCAAAATTCGCGTCGGTGACCGGGTAGAACATCACCTGCTGATCGATGGCGGGACCACCGCGTTCCTTGGCCATCAGCGTCACCGCAGCCGTCATGTTGCCGCCAACGCTGTCACCTGCGACTGCCAGGCGGCTGGCATCAACCTTGAACTGCTTGGCATGCTCGGCGACATATTTGGTTGCCGCATAGGCCTGTTCGATGGCGGTGGGATAGCGGGCCTCGGGCGACCGCTCGTAATCGACGAAAACAACAGCGGCATCGGCGCCATTGGCGATCTCGCGGACCAGCCGGTCATGCGTATCCGCGTCGCCGAGTACCCATCCGCCACCGTGGAAATACATCACGACAGGCAGCGGGCCCTTGGCATGAGCAGGACGCACGATACGCAGCTTGATCTCGCCGGTGGGACCA
Source organism: Rhizobium sp. BG4 (assembly GCF_016864575.1). NCBI lineage: Bacteria > Pseudomonadati > Pseudomonadota > Alphaproteobacteria > Hyphomicrobiales > Rhizobiaceae > Rhizobium > Rhizobium sp. BG4. The sequence goes on along the minus strand of NZ_CP044125.1, from coordinate 3,130,482 downwards.
GCCTTGATCGTCAGGTTTTCTTCCTGCGCGGCGAGTTTCTTGACGTCGCCCTTCTGGGCGCCGGCCAGCACGTTGCGGGCATCGGCGGGCGAGAGCGTATAGATCGGCTTGGAGCCAGCCAGCGCATCGATGAACTTCTGTGTCGCCGGTTCCAGAACCGGGTCGGCAGCGGCGCCGAGCGTCGTGGCTGCCAGGATGGTTGCTGCGGAAAGTGCGATCTTGATGGTCGACATCATCTTGTCCTCTTCGGTTGCGGTTCGTCGTGAACACGGCTTTATATCGCGCACGATTATTTATCTCACAATCAAAATTGACGCATAGCCGGCATGCGAAATAAGCGCTTGCGATTAGTTATCGCGCGATATAATTTCATCCGGTTCTGGAGATGCCCACATGAGTGACGACCTGAAACTCGAAAATTTCATCTGCTTTGCCATGTACACGGCAAACCACGCGATGAACCGCGTCTATAAGCCCCTGCTCGACGAGCTCGGCCTCACCTATCCGCAATATCTGGTCATGGTGGCGCTATGGGAAGAAGACGGCCAGACCGTCGGCGGTATTGGCGACAAGCTGTTTCTGGAATCGAGCACGCTGACGCCGCTGTTGAAGCGCCTGGAAGCGGCCGGCCTCATTCGCCGCGAGCGCAGCAAGGAAGACGAACGCGTCGTCGTCATCAGGCTCAGCGATGAGGGCAAGGCCTTGAAAACCAAGGCGGCAACGGTGCCGAACTGCATCGTCGATGCGACCGGCAGCGAATTCGATCAGCTGAAACGGCTACGGGCCGAGATCATTGCGCTCAGGGATGCACTGAACAAGAGTGCGGCTTAGCGGCGAGCGAAGCGGGTGTAGCCCCCTCATCCGCCCTCCGGGCACCTTCTCCCCGCTGGGGAGAAGGGACTTGAGGCGATTCCCGCGTGCCATCTCTGAGGTTTCGAGGAAGCGAGCGAGTGCGGCAGTTCCCTTCTTCCCAGCGGGGGTCCGAAGGACGGGTCGAGACCGTCGGCTCGACCCCGGTGGGTGGCGACAGCCGGATGAGGGGGCTGCACGCTCAACCTCAAAGGGACTAAGTCCGCCGCTTCTTCCCCTCGAAGGGGTTTTCCTTCTCGCGGTAGTGAATGCGGATCGGCACGCTCGGCATGTCGAAGTCGACGCGCAGGCTGTTGATCAGGTAGCGCGTGTAGGATTCCGGCAGCGCGTCGGAGCGCGTGCAGGAGATCATGAAGGCCGGCGGGCGGGCCTTGACCTGCGTCATATACTTGAGCTTCAGGCGGCGGCCGGAGACGGCGGGCGGCGGATGCTGGACCTGCTGCTGCTCGAGCCAGCGGTTGAGCTTGGCGGTCGAGATGCGCTTGTTCCACACCTTGTCGGTGTCGATGATCGATTGCATCAGCTTGTCGAGACCGCGGCCGGTCTGGCCGGAAATCGGCACGGCGCGGATGCCGCGGGCCTGCGGCAGCAGCCGGTCGGTCTTTTCGCGCAGGTCGGCAAGTACCGCCTGCTGATCCTCGATCATGTCCCACTTGTTGAAGGCGAGAACGGCGGCGCGTCCCTCGCGCAGCACCAGATCGACGATGTGCAGGTCTTGCTTCTCGAACGGGATCGTCGCATCGAAGACGATGACGACAAGTTCGGCAAAGCGAATGGCGCGCAGCGTATCGGCAACCGAAAGCTTCTCCAGCTTCTCGATGACCTTCGCCTTGCGACGCATGCCCGCCGTATCGAACATCTTGATGGTGCGGCCGCGCCAGTCCCACTCGACCGAGATGGAATCGCGGGTGATGCCCGCTTCCGGCCCGGTCAGAAGACGGTCCTCGCCGAGGAAGCGGTTGATCAGGGTCGACTTGCCGGCATTCGGACGGCCGACGATCGCCACGCGCAGCGGCTTGGTATCGTCGTATTCCGGCTCGTAGTCTTCGTCCTCTTCCAGCTCGTGGCGGACGTCGACATTGGTTTCGGCCACGTCTTCCTTCGGCGGATAGGCGCGGTCCTTGCCGATCGCTTCGACGATGGCGTCGCGCAGATCGAGCATTCCCTGCCCGTGTTCGGCCGAGATCGGCGTCGGTTCGCCGAGGCCGAGCGTGAAGGCATCATAGAAGCCGCCATCGGAACCGCGCGCTTCGGACTTGTTGGCGACGAGCACGACCGGTTTGCCGCGACGGCGCAGCATCTCCGCCAGGTCCTTGTCGACGGGCGTTAGGCCGGTTTTGGCATCGACGACGAAGAGCGAAAGATCTGCCTCGTCGATCGCTGCTTCCGTCTGCGCGCGCATGCGGCCCTGCAGGCTCTCCTCGTCGGCCTCTTCGAGGCCGGCGGTATCGATGATCGTGAAATTCAGGCCCATCAGCCGCGCGTCGCCGGGACGGCGGTCGCGGGTAACGCCTGGCGTGTCATCGACAAGCGCCAGCTTCTTCCCAACCAGGCGGTTGAAAAGCGTCGACTTGCCGACATTCGGGCGACCGACGATGGCGACCGTAAAACTCATCAGGTTTCCTTAAACTCAGCCCTGTGCGGCAGGCGCCTTGCCAGACGCAGTGATGTTATCAAGCATCATCTGCGCGCGGTTGGCAACATTGCGCGGGCTCGCGGCATCTTCGGTGATCTGGGTGAACCAGGTGCGGGCCTGCGCCATGTTGCCGGCCTTGTAGGCGGCAATGCCGAGCGCTTCGCGGGCCGAATGGCGGAAGGCGTTGGCGGGGATCGCCATCTCTTCCAGCTCGGCAACGACCTGGTCATAGGTGCCGGTATCGATCAGCATCCAGCCGGCGCGCAGCTTGGCAGCATTGCGGACGGCTTCCGGAACCGACTGGTCCTTGCCGATCGTCTGGAAAGCGGCAACGGCACCGGCATTGTCGCCCTTGGCGGCGAGCACGGTGGCTGCGCGCATGCGGGCGAGAACCGGATAGGCGCCGTGGCCTTCCTTCTTTAGCTTGTCGAGAGCGGCGAGCGCCTCGTCATTCTTGTTCTCGTCGGCGAGCTTCATCGCCGCCAGGAACTGGTCGCCGGTGCTGGAAGACGCATTGTCATCCCAGTACTGGTAGACCTTGTAGCCGACAGTGCCGAGAACGATCAGGACGGCGAGCGCGATCAGGTAGCGGCCAAAGCGGCGCCATGCGCCCTTCATCTGGTCGGAACGCAGTTCCTCATTGACTTCACGAATGAAGCTGTCGTCGTTGAATGCCATTCTCGTCTCCGGCAGGGAAAGCCCAATTCATGCGTTTTCGCATATTGTTGGGCCTTCTACTCCATTTTGCGGCCGATGTAAGGGGGATATCTGAGATTCCTCAGGAAGCGAGCATCGGCAGCGGCGCGACGCCGATCAGCCATTCATGCACGCGCCAGATCATCAGTGCCCAGACGATGACGCCGATGACGACGGCATAGAGGTCGTATTTCGCCGAAACGAAGACCGGCAGCGTGATCTCGCCGCGGCGCAGGCGCCGCTTCAGCGAGATGCGCAGGATGACGCCCCAGGCGAGGAAAGCGGCAAACAGCAGCACCGAATAGGCCTCGCCATTCGAGAAGAGATGCGCCAGAGCCCAGATCTTCACCGAAAGCACCACCGGGTGCTTGGCCTTCGACCGGATATGGCCGGCCGGCAGGAAGCCGGCGACGAAACAGATGACGGCGATCAGCATCAGCGTCACCGTCAGATGCGCCATGCCGGCAGGCGGATTGTAGAGCATGCCGATCGGCTCGCTGCGGGCGGCGGCGAAGGCATAGGCAACGAAGACGAGCGTCAGGATGCTGGCGACCGAATGGAAGGCGATCCAGACCGGCTTGCCGAACTTGTCGATCATCGCCAACCGGAACCCCGGCACCACGACGCGGATAAGATGAAGGCCGAGAAAGAGAACAAGACTTAAGGCAAGCAAAGCCATGATGATATTCCTGATCGATAACTAACAATGTTCGATACCGGCTGGGCGGGAAAAATGCCAGCGAGACCGCAGCTTCGCCGCAATTCTGTAACAGGAAAGCCGCAAACAAATTGTCGCGGTGCCCATGTTTCGTTCCATTTCCTCTGCCTGTCTCGCCCTTTCCGTTGCCCTGCCCGCTGCCGCCTCGGCGGCCGATCAGCCGAAGCAGCTCGTCATCATTTCCTTCGACGGCGCCCACGACAACGCGCTCTGGCAGAAGAGCCGCGAAATGGCAGCCCGCAACGGCGCGCATTTCACCTATTTCCTGTCCTGCACCTTCCTGATGAATCAGGATGCGAAGAAAGCCTATCAAGCGCCTCATCAGAAACGCGGAAAATCCAATGTCGGCTTCGCCCAGAGCGACGACGAGATCCGCGAGCGCCTCGGCAATATCTGGCACGCGCATCTCGAGGGGCACGATATCTCAAGCCATGCCTGCGGCCATTTCGACGGCCGTCAGTGGAGCAGCGCCGACTGGTCGGAAGAATATGCGACCTTCAAGGCGACGCTGAAGAATGCCTGGAAGGGCGTCGGCCTCGCCGAGCCCGATGGCTGGCAGGATCTCGTCGACCACGGCATCAAGGGTTTTCGCGCCCCCTATTTGTCGGCCAGCGAAGGTAGCGACATGATCGCCGCCGAGAAGAAGGCTGGCTTCACCTATGACGCCAGCCTGGTGACCAAGGGACCGGCCATGCCCGTCGTCGAAGACGGCGTCATCCGCTTCGGCCTGCCGCTGATCCCCGAAGGCCCCAAGGACCGGCCGATCATCGGCATGGACTACAATCTCTTCGTCCGCCACTCCAAGGGCGAGGAAGACGCCGCCGACAGCAAGACCTTCGAAGAGCGCTCCTACGCCGCCTTCAAGGAAGCCTTCGACAAGCAATATGCGGGCGACCGCATCCCCCTCCAGCTCGGCTTCCACTTCGTCGAAATGAACGGCGGCGCCTACTGGCGGGCCCTCGACCGGCTGGTCAGCGACGTCTGCCATAGAGCCGACGTCGCCTGCGTCAGCTATTCGGAGGCGATCCCGATGATCGAGGCGCGGGGCAAGCTGAAGGCGCAGGATAATTCGGCGCTGTAGGGCTAAGTCCGGCAGCAATAAAAGATTGGCCGCTTGAACAAGCGGCCCCCTCATCCGCCCTTCGGGCACCTTCTCCCCGCTGGGGAGAAGGGGAGTTCGGCGACGCCTCCCCCCACAACTTGCGTAGAGAGGAAGCGAGCGCTTAAGGCTCGTTCCCTTCTCCCCAGCGGGGGTCCGAAGGACGGGTCGAGACCGTCGGCTCGACCCCGGTCGGTGGCGGCAGCCGGATGAGGGGGCCGCTCGCTCGAAGCCATCGATGAGCTAACCTCTATCAGCCGTCCTGGTGGACGACCCCGCCCTCGCGATCGAGATACCGCTGATCGATATCGGGCAACGGCTCGTCGTCGATCGCCGCCTCGAAAGCCTTCAGGCGCTTGTGGATCGACAGCAGCTCGATGATCGTCGTCCAGGAATTGACGAGATACTGGAACGAGTTGCTGACCTGCCCGAAGGCGGTCGAGATCTGCTGGAAGATACCGTAGGTGATCGCACCGGCAACGATCGTCGGCACAAGCATGAAGGTCACGAAAAGCGCGTCCGCCTGGATGTAGAAATAGCGCGCCACGTTGAAATAGAGGTAGTGGAAATAGAGGCGGAAATAATTGCGGCGGACATTGGAGAAAAGCTCCGTGACCGTCGGCGGCTGAGCGCGGTCGGCATGGTCCTCGCCATAAACGAGTTCCTTTCGGTAGGCAGCCTCGACGCGCTGGTTCTTGAAGTTCAGACCCGGCAGCTTGATGCCGACGATCGCAAGCAGCAGCGTACCGAAGATAGACCAGAAGAGCGCCAGCCAGAACAGCGAATTGGCGACCGGGCCGACAATCGGCAGCGCGGTGACATAATGCGAGAGCGCCAGCAGGATCGGCAGGAACACGACGAGCGTCATCACCGAATTGATAAGGCTGATGCCTAGGCCTTCAAGAGTGCTGGAGAAGCGCATCGTGTCTTCCTGCACACGCTGCGAGGCACCTTCGATATGGCGCAGCTTTTCCCACTTCGACATGTAAAAATTGTTCATCGCCGTGCGCCAGCGGAAGATGTAGTGGCTGGTGAAGAAGTCGGTCATGATCGACACGAACATGCTGAGGAAGGCAATCTGCACGAAGATCAGCATCAGGTCGTAGAAATTCTCGACGGTAATGCCGGGCTGCTTCGAAAGCGCGTTCTGCAGCAGGTCACCGAACGGACGGCGCCAATTGTTGATGACGACGGTGATCTGGACGCCGAAATAGGTAACGAAAATGATCAGCGCCGAGCCCCAGACCGACCACAGCTTCCACGGATGATCCCAGGCCTTGATGTGCCAGAAGCCGCAGAAGATGATCGTTGTCAGGAAGAAGTAGCCGTAGAACCACAAATTCTCAGGCAACAGGAAGAAGGACAGATCGATCGGCTGCTGTTCTTCGGCGACCGGCGCAAAGCCCATATGGACACCGAGATCTGCGGCAAACAGATACCAGACCGCGATGGCGATGAGCGTCCAAATGACAATCGAAGGGAAAAACAGCTTCGGCTGCGGAAAGAAGGAATGAAACACTGGGAGGCGCTTTCCTGAACTGGAATCTCGGGAGCATCAGCAAACACTGATTGTGCGGGAAATTAAGGCAGTTCGAAGAAGGCAGCAATGGCCGGGGGCCATTCTTACGTATTTGTAACGGCTTATCCCAGTTTCTTGATGACCGGCAGCACGAGGAGCGCGCAAATGCCGAGGGCGGCGGCGGCAATATAGGTGGGCAGCGTGAAGCTTCCTGTCCCCTCAGCCACCCAGCCCGCGATCAGCGGCCCGACGATCTGGCCGAGACCGAAGGCCGCCGTCATCAGCGCCATGACGCGCCGGGGGCTTTCCGGCGAAAGCTTACGGCCGATCTGCAGGCCGTAGGCGGTGATCGCCAGGAAGGTGGCGCCGAACAGTGCTCCACCGATCAGCGGCGCCAGCGAATGCGGCAGCATGACGGTCGCGAGCACACCGGCAACCTCGATGACAACAGCCGCGACATAGACGCCGCCGAGCCCGAGAACGCGCACGAACGGCTTCCAGCCAAAGAGCGCCACCGCGGCGGTCACGCCCGCAATGAACCAGCAGAGGAACTCGACGAAAGCGCCCGCCGCATCCATGCGGGCGATCGCCACGAGGAAGGTGGCGGTGATGACATAGCCGAAGCCGAAAATGCCGTAGGAGAGCGTCACGAGGAGCATCGGCGGTGTCCAGGCGATGGCCGGTTCCGGCCCCTTGCGCGCCGCCGCCGCGGGTCCCGCCGGCAGCAAAGCCCAGGCTGCGGCAAGACCGAGTGCGGAGAACAGCGCACCGCCGATCCAGTCCGCCCGCCAGCCGCCCGCATCGGGAAAGGCGATGCCGATCAGCAGCACCATCAGCGCCGACAGCGCGATACCTGCGCCCGGTCCGCCGAAATGCGCCGACTGGACATGGTCGTTGCCGGCTGCCGCGCCGTGGCTGAGCACGATCGACGAGGTGAAGACCATCGAAAAGGCGCTTGCGAGCCCGGCGAGGAAGCGGATCACCGCAAAGACGGGAACGGATGTGGTCACCGCCATCGCCGCGAGAAGGAGCGCGTTGGCGGCGAGTGCCGCAAGCGCCACCGCCCTCTCCCGCCCGGCCGCCCAGCCATAGGCGGCGAGCACGGCGCCGGCGAGATAGCCCACGAAATTCGCCGAGGCGATGAACCCGGCATCGGAGGCCGAGAGCGGAACGCCGCTCATCATGCCCGGCAGGATCGGTGTGTAGGAGAAGCGCCCGAAGCCCATGGCCGCGGCCATGGCGATCATCCCGGCAAGGGCCGTGCGGACCAGACTGACTGGCTCATTCTCATTGCGTGCCAACATGATGCGCTTATCGCCCGCCCCCTGCTGCACCGCAAACAAGAAATTCTGATCGATCGGTTCAATTCCGGAAATCCGCGGGCTCCCCTTGAAACGTAATATCTTACGATATATGTTTTACGACATAGCATTCGATATGATTAACGATGAAAGGAAGAAGCTATGAGAGGCTTTAGAGGCGGTGGCGGCGGCATGTTCGGCGACGCGATCCGCATGGGAATGGGCCGGAAGTTTTCGGCCGGCGATCTGCAGATCGTGCTTCTGGCACTGCTGAACGAACAGCCGCGCCACGGCTACGAACTGATCAAGGTTTTGGAAGAGCGCTCCGGCGGCTTCTACGTGCCGAGCCCGGGCGTCATCTATCCGGCGCTGACCTATCTGGAAGAAACCGGCCTGACCGAAGTCGAGGCCGAGGGCACCAAGAAGCTCTACAAGATCACCGAAAGCGGCAAGCGCAAGGTCGAGGAGAACCGCGCCATGATCGACGGCATTTTCAGCAAGCTCGAACGCGTCGGCGAGAAGATGGCCTTCGTCAACCGCATGTTCGATCCCGAACAGCACGGCCGCCGCCGCGAAGAGGAAGACGAGGAATTCATGCGCGACGACCGCGACGTGCGCGCCGCCCGCCAGCTGCTGCGCTCGGCGCTGCGCATGCGCCATCCCTGGTCGGCTGAGGAAGCCGCCCGTATCTCCGGCATCCTGGAGCGCGCCGCGATGGAAATCCTGCAGGGCGGCAAGCCCCAGATCTGATACCGCGCAATCGTCAGAGCGAACGGCCGTCACGTGTCACGTGGCGGCTTTCCTTTTGCGGAGGCGCGGTATTTTCGGCGACCGGCACACCCACCTGCGCCACGTCGCGCGGCAGCGCGTGCTGCGCCTGCTCCGATACCCAATAGCCTGCCGCGCCGATGAAAGTCATGATCGCAAACAGCGGCACGGCCACCGCCGATTTCCGGAAACGCCCGAAGCGGATCGGCTTCTCGATGATCATGTAGGTCAGCGCCGCCAGCACCACGCTCGCCGCCAGCAATGCGAAACGCACCTCCTTCGCCGGCGTGTCGTGGCCGATGATGTAGCCGAAGGAGAGAAGCGGCCAGTGCCAGAGATAGAGCGGATAGCTGATCAGCCCGATCGCCACCGCAATCCGGTTGCTGAAGATCAGGGTCTTGAATACCGCCGTCCGCCCCGCAGCGATGACCAGCACCGCGCCGAGAACGGGCGCCGCCGCGATGATACCCGGAAAGGCCTGCTTTTCCCGGATCAGCGCAAAGCTCAGCACCAGCAGCACGATACCGGCGATTGCCGCAAGGTTTGCCGCCGGCCGCGACAGCCCGCCGTGGGAGCGCTCCAGCTCGGCGAGCGCAGCACCGGCCAGCAGCTCCCAGAAGCGCGTCACCGGCAGATAAAAGGCCGTCGTCCGGTCGATATAGACGATGACGAGATTGAAGATCATCGACACCAGCGCCACCGCCGCGATCGTCTTGATGACGCTCATGCCGCGCCGCCAGGCGATCCAGGCAGCGAGCGGCCAGACGATGTAGAACTGCTCCTCGACGCCGAGCGACCAGAGATGCAGAAGCGGATTGGAAATGCCGCCATCCTTGGTGCTGCCGACTTCGAACCAGAAGAGCAGATTGGCAACGAAGCCCGCCCACCGGCAACATGCTCGCCGAGCTCCCTGTTATCGGCCGCCGAGAGCGCCACCGCGCCGACCGCCAGACAGAAGAGCAGCACCAGGATCAGCGCCGGAAAGATGCGCCTGATGCGGCGGCTGTAGAAATCGAAGATCGAAAACTTGTTGTCGTGCAGCTGTTGCAGGATATGGCCGCTGATCAGATAGCCGGAAATGACGAAGAAGATATCGACGCCGACGAGCCCGCCGGGAAGCCAGGTCGGAAAGGCATGGAAGATCACCACGGAGAGAACCGCAACCGCCCGCAATCCGTCGATATCCGGCCGGTAATTGTGCTGCATCGCCTTGGCACTGCTGCCATCACTCTCGAGCATTCCACCGACCTCCATGAAGACCGGCGGACAAGAGAATGGAGCCGGATACCAAGCGGTAACCCGGAATTGCTGCGCCCGCTAACTGGCCATAGGCGGTAGGCCGCCGGATATTCGGACGAAAGAACGGGTAGAGGCGGAGCCCGGCCGCCGAAAGGATGAAGCTCTTAAGCTGCCAGATCCGGCAGCGTCAGGATCAGCGGTCCGTTGCGCGTCGCAACGACGGTGTGTTCGTACTGCACGGTCGGCGCCTGGGGATCGGCGTAGAGCGTCCAGGCATCGTCGCCGCCTTCAGCCCAGGTGGCGCCGAGCGACAGGAAGGGCTCGACGGTGAAGACCAGGCCTTCGGTCATGATCCGCTTTTCGGAAGGATCCGGCCAGGTCGAGAGCTCGCCTGGTTCCTCATGCAGCGAACGGCCGACGCCGTGGCTCGCCAGATTGGCAACCAGCGTATAGCGGTTCTTCGCCGCAAAGGCGCCGACGGCATTGCCGATCTTGGCGAGCGGCTCGCCCGCCTTGATCTGGTTGAGACCGACGAACAGCGCCCGCTTGCCATCGCGGCAAAGCCGCTCGATCTTCGGCTTGACGGGCGGCACGGTGAAGGAGGCGCCGGTATCGGCAAAGAAGCCGTTCTTCTCGGCCGAAACATCGATATTGACGAGATCGCCGGGGCGGATCACCCGCGGGCCGGGAATGCCGTGGGCGATTTCCTCGTTGACGCTGATGCAGGTCGCACCCGGAAACTGGTAGCAGAATTCCGGCGCCGAACGCGCACCGGCATCCTCAAGCACCTTGCGGCCGATCTGATCGAGCTCGAGTGTAGTGATCCCTGGCTCCAGCGCTGCGGACATCACCTGGATCGCGTTGGCGCAGATCCGTCCGATTTCCTTCAGCCTTTCCAGTTCGTCGTCGTTCTCGATTACCATCGTTCATCCCGGCTGCCGCCAAGGCGGCTGGCCTTGCGGGTTCAGGCCGTGGCTTTCGCCCCTTCGCCTGCCCCAGTCAATGCCTTTCTGACAAGCGGCGCGACTTTCGTGCCGTAAAGCTCGATGCCGCGCATGATCTGGTCGTGCGGCATCAGGCCGATCGCCATCTGCAGCAGGAAGCGGTCGTTCTTGAAGACGTTGTGAGCCGCAACGATCTTCTCGGCTACCAGTTCCGGATCGCCGAGGAAGAGATTGCCGGTCGGCCCGCGCGCCATGTCGAAATGCGCCCGGTTCGTCGGTCCCCAGCCGCGCTCGCGGCCAATGCGGTTCATCACTTCGGCCTGCGGCCCGTAGAACTGGTCGGCGGCCGCTTCCGTCGTATCGGCAATGAAGCCGTGGACGTTGATGCTCGTTTTCAGCTTCGAGGCATCCTGCCCTGCCCGGCGCGCCGCCTCGCGATAAAGTTCGAGGAGCGGCGCAAAACGCGGATATTCCCCACCGATGATCGCCAGCGCCACCGGCAGGCCCATCGCACCGGCCCGCGCCACCGATTGCGGTGTGCCGCCGACGGCGATCCACAGCGGCAGCGGATCCTGCAGCGGGCGCGGATAGACGCCGCGACCATTGATCGGCGCCCGAAGTTCGCCCTTCCAGTTGACCACTTCGCCCTCGCGCAGCGCCATCAGGAGATCGAGCTTCTCTTCGAAGAGCTGGTCGTAATCTTCGAGATTGTAGCCGAACAGCGGAAAGGATTCGATGAAGGAGCCGCGCCCGGCCATGATCTCTGCACGGCCGTCCGAGATGAGATCAAGCGTCGCAAATTGCTGGAAGACGCGCACGGGATCATCGGACGACAGGACGGTGACCGCACTCGTCAGCCGGATGTTCTTGGTCTTCACCGCCGCTGCGGCAAGCGCCATGGCCGGAACCGAGGCGGCATAATCAGGGCGGTGATGTTCGCCAAGCCCGAAGACATCGAGGCCGACCTGATCGGCGAGCTCGATTTCCTCGATCAGATGCTTCAACCGCTCCGCCCCTTCCGCGCCCTTTCTGCGGCCCGGGTTGGGATTGACGTCGGCAAAAGTATAAAGGCCCAGTTCCATCATCGGCATCCTATTGAACTTGCCTCTCAGATAAGGATCGGCAAGCCCCCGGGCAAACGGAAATTCTGGAACGGATCGTTCGATAAAGTTGATGGGTGAGTTAGGCCGTGAGATCCCAGGGATTGATGATCTGGACTCCCATGCCCTGGAAATCGCGGACATTGCGGGTCACAAGCGACAATCCATGCTCTGCGGCAGTGGCACCAATGAATGCATCATGCATCGGCTTTGGGTTGGGGACGTTGAATGCCGCCGCCCGCAACGCCACTCCCTCGCCTGCCGAAAGTATTCGCCCCCTGAAAGCTTGGCGAACGCCGCCATCGATCCACGCTCGAAGTGCCTGCCCCTGGCGAGGATCCCGGCGTGCGACCTGCAAAGCGCCAACCTCGAGTTCGAAAAGAGTTATTGCAGACAGATAGAGCAGCTCATCCGCAACACCGCGAACCCAATTGACGACATCGATATTCTCTCTTCCGCTTCCGGCTTTCTTTATCTCGGAAACAACATTGGTATCGAGAAGATACATCAGGAAAAGTCGACAGGTTTGGCGCCCAGCTCATCGAGCTTTGGCGGATCGAACTCGATGTCGGCAACATCATGCATGGACAGCAAATCGACAATGCTCGGCTTTGTTTTTTTTAGAGCCGTATACTCTTCGATGGTCAGCAGGACATGCGAGGGCTTTCCGCGGTCAGTGATAAAAACAGGCCCGTCGGCTGCTGCCTTCTTAGCGCCGCTGCTATCCTGATTGAATTCCCTGCTGGTCATCACGGTCATGTCAAACACCTCAATGTAGATACGTTACTACATATCTGTGCATCCATCAATCCGAATCCAAATTCAACGGCTTGCGGGCGCCGGCGGAATCGGAATCGAAGCCGCTTCAGCGCCCGCTTGAAGTGCGTCAGCCGCGCTTCAGGTACTCCTCAAGCTGGTCTGCGACGGTGCCCCAGCCTTCGTGAAAACCCATCTTCTCATGAGCATCCTTGTCCTCGGCGCGCCAGTGCAGCGCCTTGGCGGTGTACTTGGTGCGGCCGTTGCCGAGATCTTCGAGCAGGATGACGCCGGTGAAGAAGGGCTTTTCCGAGGGCACCCAGGCGCTGGTATAGGCATCGGTGAAGACGATCTTCTCGTTTTCGACGAGCTCCAGATAGACGCCGGAATTCGGATATTTGTTGCCGTCGGGATCCTGCATGACGATGTAGCTGGAGCCACCCGGGCGCACATCGAGCTTGGCTTCGGCGATGCTCCAGGGCTTCGGAACGAACCATTCCTTGATCGAATTCTCGTCGGTCCAGGCCTTGTAGATCTTCTCGCGCGGCACATCCATCTCGCGGACGAGAACCAGTTCGTGTTGCGTCGTGGCGGTCATTTCGGCATTCCTCCTGTTGAAGCCAAACCTGTTTCTCCTCAGGTTGTTACAAGGACGCCGCAGCATCCTCGGTTCCGACATCGCCTGATGATTTTCCGAAAATTATCTGACGGCGGGCATCGCCTGCTCGTTCTGCAGCTTGTCGAGCTGCAGGCGGATATGGGCGGCTTCCGCCGCCGAATTGGCGAGCGCGATCGCCCGGTCGAAGGATTCGCGGGCGCGGCGCACCTCGCCCATCTGCTTCAGCAATCCGCCGCGCAGCCCATGGAAATAGAAATAGCCGTCGAGCTTTTCGGCAAGCGTATCGACCAGCGCCAAGGCCTCCTCCGGCCCCTTGAGCTTGGCGACGGCAACGGCGCGGTTGAGCGTGATGACGGGCGACGGCTGCACCCGCTCCAGCACCCGGTAGAGGATCTCGATCTCTTCCCAATCGGTATCCTCGGCGCGCTTGGCGCGGGAATGGATGGCGGCGATCGCCGCCTGCAGCTGATACGGTCCCGGCTGGCGGTGACGGATCGCCTTGTCGAGCAGGTTCAGCGCCTCGTTGATCAGTGCATGGTTCCAGCGGCTGCGGTCCTGATCCTCCAGAAGAACCAGCTCGCCATTGCCGTCGAAGCGCGCATCGCGCCGCGAAATCTGCAGCAGCATCAGCGCCAGCAGGCCCATGGTCTCCGGCTCGGCCGGAAAGATCCGCAGCATCAGCCGCCCGAGACGGATCGCCTCGTCGGCAAACGCGGCCGCATCGCGTTTCGGGTCGCCCTGCGAATAGCCCTCGTTGAAGACCAGATAGATCATCGTCGAGACGATGGTCAGCCGCTCCGCCCTCTCCTCCGGCCCCGGCGTTTCGAAGGGAACGCCGGCCTTGGCGACACGCGCCTTGGCACGGGTGATGCGCTGCTCCATGGCGCTCTCGCCGACGAGAAACGCCTTGGCGATCTGCTGCACCGAAAGGCCCGAGACGATGCGCAGGGCGAGCGCAATCTGCTGCGTCGCCGGCAGATCCGGATGACAGCAGATGAAGAGCAGGCGCAGGATGTCGTCGCGGTAGTTGGATTCATCCAGCCGGTCGGCGATATCGCTCTCGGCATCCTCTCTATCGGAGATCAGCTCCTCATCCGGCAGCGCCTGCGTCTTCTTCTGCTTGCGCACCGCGTCGATGCCGCTGTTGCGGCCGACGAAGATCAGCCATGCCGTCGGATCGCGTGGCGGGCCCTTGTCCGGCCAGGTGCGGATGGCGCGCAGGCAGGCCTCCTGAAAGGCCTCTTCCGCGATATCGAGATCGCGGAAATAGCGAAGCAGCGCGCCCAGCGCCTTCGGCCGGGCAGAAGCCAGCGTCACGTCGATCCAGGCAATGTCTGTCATGTGGCTTTATCTCCCGGATGGAACACGTAGAAGGGGCGGATCTCGTAAGAGGTCGAACCCGGATTGACGGCCGACAGCTCCTTGGCGAAGGCGATCGCCTCGTCCAGCGTGTCGAAATCGATGCAGTAGAAGCCGAGCAGCGCTTCCTTGGTTTCGGCAAACGGACCGTCGAGCACCAGCGGCTCTTCCTTGCCCTTGCGCAGCGTCGTGGCCGACGTCGTCGGCATCAGCCGCCCGGTCGGGCCGAGCTTGCCGGACTTGGCGAGCGGCTCCTGCACGGCGTAGAGCTTCGCCATGACGGCATCCTCCTCCTCCTTCGACCAGGAGAAGACGGTTTCTTCGTTGGCATAGCAAAGGATCGCATAAAGCATCTGTTACTCCTCTTCCTCAATGACGAAGGAGTAACCCGCCATCCGACAGGGCGCAGCAAAAAATTACGCTTCACAAATGAGCCGTGGGGCAAAATTAGCATTGGGGATTGTATCGGGCACTCGGGCTTTCGCCATCGAGTTGCCACCTTCGGCTCCGATTTCTCGCGCGGCTGGATTTCCAACTTCATATTTCAGGACGAAACATGCATCTTTTCAAAAGCCTGTTCCTGGCTGCCGCACTTGCGGGCGCAGCCACTGCCGCTTCCGCAGCGCCCCAGAATTTCATCTATACCGGCGCCGGTGAACTCGACGGCCTCAAGGACCTGCTGTCGCGCGCCGATATCGGCGGCGCGCAGGTGGTCTATAACTGGAAGATGCTGGAGAAGACCAAGGGCGAATACGACTTCTCGCCGATCGAGAAGGACCTGGCGATCGCCGAGAGCCTGAACAAGAAGCTGTTCATCCAGGTGCAGGACCGCTTCTTCAGCCCCAAGGCCCGCAACATCCCCGACTACATGCTCGAAGGCGCCGAATATGGCGGCGGCCTCGCCCCGCAATTCGACAATCCCGGCGAAAACAAGGGCATCGGTTCCGGCTGGGTGGCGCAGCAGTGGAACCCGGCGGTGCGGGAGCGCTACCAGGCGCTGATCTCGGCGCTTGCCGCCAAGTTCGATGGCCGCGTCTACGGCATCAACCTGCCGGAGACCTCGATCGATCTCGATCCGAAGAACGAGCCGAAGGATTTCTCCTGCGATGCCTATTTCGCTGGCGAGATGGAAAATCTCGGCTTCGCCCGCAGGGCGTTCTCAAAGTCGATGGTGGTCCAGTATGTCAACTTCTGGCCCTGCGAATGGGAAAACGACCACAAATACATGAGCCGTCTGTTCGACTTCGCGGCGAAGAACAATATCGGCCTCGGCGGCCCCGATATCGTGCCGAACCGCAAGGCGCAGATGAAGAACTCCTATCCGTTCTTCAACCAGTACAAGGGCAAGCTCGCCTATGTCGGCATGGCCGTGCAGGAGCCGACGCTGACCTACAGGAACCCGCAGACCAGGAAGCCCTTCACCAAGGAAGAATTCACCGCTTTCGCCAACGACTATCTCGGCGCCAGCGTCATCTTCTGGAGCACGAAGAGCCCTTGGCTCAAGAAGTAGCCGAAAGCCTCGTCTTCATCCCGGCAATCGCCCGGCGGAAGACATGATGATCGTCGAGGGCGCGCGACAGAACCAGCGCGCCCTGGATACCGAGAACCGCGGCCTCCGCCTCCTGCTGTGCAATACCCTGCTCTACCCCGCTGCGGAGAAGAGCGCCTACGAGCGCATCCACCCACCGCCGGAAGTAACCGTTGATCGCCTCGCTGAAACGCTCGCGCGTGCCATCGAGCGCAAAGGCGCCGACGAGGCAGATGCGCCCTCCGGAGCGGAAATAATCGTCGACGCCGCGCCACATCGCCTCGATCGCAGCCGAGGGCTCATCGCGGCGCAGCGGCTCGTAGATGAAATCCTCGAACCAGCGATCGACCTCCACGAGAACGGCAGCCGCCATCTCTTCCTTCCCGCCGGGGAAGAAATGATAGAGGCTGCCCTTACCGATCCCGGTGCGTTCGGTGATCCGGCTGAGCGTCGCGCCCTCATAGCCGAGTTCCCGGAAGATCTCGGCAAGCAGGGGCACGACATCGCGGCGTTCGTAGACGGTTTTCAGAGCCTTGCGTCCTTAGAGGCCGAGCTCTGACAGCCCCGGATGGTCATCCGGACGGCGGCCGAGCGGCCAGTGGAACTTGCGGTCCGATTCCTTGATCGGCATGTCGTTGATGCAGGCGAAACGGCGCTGCATCAAGCCGTCGGCATCATATTCCCAATTCTCGTTGCCATAGGAGCGGAACCAGTTGCCGCTGTCGTCGTGCCATTCATAGGCATAGCGTACGGCGATGCGGTTTTCGCGGAACGCCCAGAGCTCCTTGATCAGCCGGTAATCCAGCTCCTTGGCCCACTTGCGGCTTAGGAAG
Source organism: Rhizobium sp. BG4 (assembly GCF_016864575.1). NCBI lineage: Bacteria > Pseudomonadati > Pseudomonadota > Alphaproteobacteria > Hyphomicrobiales > Rhizobiaceae > Rhizobium > Rhizobium sp. BG4. The sequence continues at coordinate 3,113,497 of NZ_CP044125.1, read as the reverse complement.
GCAACGATCTCCGGCCGGCCGTTGACGAACTCGGCGCGGTTTCTCCAGGCGCTGTCGGGCGTGTAGGCCAGCGACACCTTTTCCGGATTGCGGCTGTTCCAGCCGTCCTCGGCAAGGCGCACCTTCTGGGTGGCGGTTTCAAGCGTGAATGGGGGGATAAGTGCAGTCATTGTCATATCTCCTGTACCAATAGGAACGTATTGTACTTATCAGTACAGAGGAAGCAAGGGACGCGCCTGCGGCATTCGCGCACGGATAGAAGAATGCCGTCGCGCCCACGTTTCTGACGCAATTGGACGGTTTGTTCCTGCCGCAGCGCACAATCGGAAGGGGAAACCATGCACCAGCAGAAGACCCGCATCGAATGGCTGGATATCGCCAAGGGCCTCTCGATCATCCTCGTGGTCGTCTACCACACCCTGCTCTACCTGAACTTCCACGAGATGGCCCCGGCCCTCTACACCAAGATCAGCAACATCATGGCGCCGATCCGCATGCCCCTGTTCTTCTCGGTGTCGGGTTTCCTGGCCGCTTCGGCGATGCGGGCCACATGGCCGGATTTCTTTAGGAAGAAGATCTGGACCTTCGTCTGGCTGTTCGGCGTCTGGAGCACGGCGCGCTGGCTTTATTTCCGCTATGTCCACACCAACGGCCTCGTGCCCTCGGAGGGGTCGGATTCCTATCAGCTCATCGAAATGTGGTGGGCGCCGAATACCGGCATCTGGTTCATCTGGGCGCTGGCGATCTTCATGACCGTCACCAAGCTGCTCTCCTCGGCGCCGCGCATCCCGGTCATCGCCGTCGGCACGATTCTCTCGATCCTCACCTTCGGCGGCTATCTGCCGATCGAGCTCTTCACCCACCGCAATGTGCTGCAATATTTCGTCTTCTTCGCCTTCGGCTGCTGGTATGGCAGGCTGATCGCCGAAACGCTGACCGAGCGCCCTCTCCCCTTCGCAGCCGGTGGCTTCGCCGCATTCATCCTGCTGCTGGCGCTGCGCAGCCGCCTGCAGCCGATCGAGCCCGGCCTCTGGGCCTTCGCCTCGTCGATCGCCGGTCTCTCATGGCTGTGCGGCATGGCCGTGCTGATGTCGCGGCTGAAGGCGCTGCGCGACGTCTTTTCCTATTTCGGCCGCAACACGCTGCCGGTCTACGTCACCCATGTAATGATTGTCGCGGGCATAGCCGGCCTGATCGCCACCCTCGTCGAGCCGTCACCATCGATCGGCTATCTCGCGGCACCGCTGATCTGCGTCACCGCCATCACGCTGTCGCTGGCAATCAAGGCAGCCGCCGACCGCGCAGGCGCCAGCTGGCTCTACAGCCCGCCGATCAGGCGCGAGCGGGCGGTGGCGGCGGCCTGATCAGGCATCGCTCAGCGTCCGCTTCACCGCATTCTTCCACCCCTTGAGCTTGGCGGAACGGGTCTTCTCATCCATGTCAGGCTCGAAGCGGCGGTTGCGCTTCCAGTTAGCCGAGAAACTCTTGCGGTCGGGCCAGACACCGGCACGGCTGCCGGCGAGCCAGGCTGCCCCCAGCGCCGTCGTCTCCAGGATCACCGGCCGGTCGACGGGCGCGTCGAGCAGGTCGGAGAGCCGCTGCATCGTCCAGTCGGAGGCGACCATGCCGCCATCGACGCGCAGCACCGTGTCGTCGCTGCCGTTCTTCCAGTCCTTCTGCATCGCATCGAGCAGATCGCGGGTCTGGTAGCAGACGGCTTCCAGCGCAGCGCGGGCGAATTCCGCCGGGCCGCTGTTGCGTGTCAGGCCGAAGATTGCCCCGCGCGCCTTCGGATCCCAATGCGGCGCGCCGAGACCGGTGAACGCCGGCACCAGATAGACCTCCTGCGAGGGATCGGCATTCTCGGCGAGCTTGCCGGTCTCGCCGGCCGTGTCGATGATGCCGAGACCGTCGCGCAGCCACTGGACGGCCGCTCCGGCGATGAAGATCGATCCCTCCAAGGCATAGGTCGTCTCGCCGTCCAGCCGGTAGGCGATCGTCGTCAACAGCCGGTTCTTCGAACGCACCATGTCGGAGCCGGTATTCAAAAGCGCGAAGCAGCCGGTGCCATAGGTGGATTTCAGCATGCCAGGCTCGAAGCAGGCCTGGCCTATCGTTGCCGCCTGCTGGTCGCCGGCAACTCCGAGGATCGGGATCTCGGCGCCGAGGATCGACTTCTCGACGATGCCGAAATCGGCAGAGCAGTCCTTCACCTCCGGCAGCATGGCGGCGGGAACGCGCAGGATCTCCAGCAGGTCCTTGTCCCATTCGTTCTCGGCGATGTTATACATCAGCGTGCGCGAGGCATTGGTCGCGTCGGTGACGAAACTCTTGCCGCCGGTCAGCCGCCAGATCAGGAACGTGTCGATCGTGCCGAAGCAGAGTTCGCCCTTGGCGGCGCGGGCGCGCGCACCCTTCACATTGGCGAGCATCCAGGAGAGCTTGGTGCCCGAGAAATAAGGATCGAGGATCAGGCCGGTCTTCCTGGTGAAGATCTTCTCGAGGTCCTGGCGCTTCAGGTTTTCGCAATAGCTCGCCGTGCGCCGGTCCTGCCAGACGATGGCATTCTGGATCGGCTTGCCGGTTTCCCGCTCCCAGACGACGACGGTCTCGCGCTGGTTGGTGATCCCCAATGCGGCAATGTCAGTCGCCTTCACCTTCGCTTCGCGCAGCGCCATCTGGATCGTCGAAACGACGGAATCCCAGATTTCCTCAGGGTCATGCTCCACCCATCCCGAGCGCGGATAGATCTGCGTGAACTCCTTCTGGCCCACGCCTGCGATCTTCATCTCGCCATCGAACACGATCGCCCGTGTCGACGTCGTGCCCTGATCGATCGCCAGAACATATCCGCTCATCCCTGCCCCCTTCCATGAAGCTCTGATGCTTTCAGATAGATCATTTAAGAGGCAGAAACGAAAGGGAAAAGAAAGCCGAGCGCAATTTTGCCCCTCGTCAGATCGCCGCTTTACAAGCCGCGCGGCGCGTGTTTAAAAGGTGCCAACGACAGGGGTGCTCCGTATAGCCGGGGCTGAGATGCGGCTGGCATGGCCTCAAACTCTTTAGCTGATCTGGATAATACCAGCGGAGCGAGGCGAGCGATGTTTTCTGGCGCACAAATTTCCCTTTACCCGATGACCGACCGTTTCGTCGACGTCATCCTGTCTGCCCTTCCGGCACTTGATCCCTATCGCGAAAAGCTCAGGATCGAGACCGACGACATCTCGACGCTGATCGTTGGCACGCCCGATATCGTCTTCGCCGCCATGCGCGATCTCTATGTTGCGGGCTCGGCAGACGGCATCCACGCGGTGCTGCGCGCCACCATCTCCCGCGGCTGCCCCGGCGAGCCCGATGATCCCATGTGCCACACCGAAGCCCTTACCGGCCCGGTCCTGCCGCTTGCCGAGCGCAAGGCGTCGGCTCTCGAAGCGGTCGCTTCCGCCCCGGTCACCGGCCGCCATGCAGCCGCGCAGTTCTCGCTCTATGTCATGGGCACCGGCGATCACATGGAAGAGATCTACGGCTGCATCGACTTCCTGAAGAACTCAGGCGTCTTCGACCGCTCGAAGAATTTCTGCACCCGCGTCAAGGGCGATGCCGGCGCGGTCTTCGCAACGATCCACGAAGCCTTCGTCCGCTTCGGGCCGCCGAACGGCCATGTGACGATCGATCTCACCGTATCGGCCAACAGCCCCTCCGCCGTCTGATCCCAGCGTCACGTCAGGATCCTGCCGATGCCGAGATCTGTCCGGTTGCCGGGCCTTGCCGCCCGTTTTCTTCCCGCCATCCTCTCCGTCGGCGCCCTACTCGCCGCCTGGGAAAGCTATGTGCGCATCGCCGGCCTCCCGCCCGCGACGCTGCCCGCACCCTCGCGCGTTCTCGCCCAGGCCTTTGCCGAACGCGCAGCACTGCTGGCAAACAGCTGGCCGACATTGCAGGCGACACTGGCGGGTTTCGCGGCCTCCCTCCTCATCGCCTTCGTGTTTTCGGTGCTGATCGATTTCGTGCCGCGCCTGCGCTCGGCGCTGATGCCTGTCTTCGTCATCAGCCAGACGCTGCCGCTCGTCGCCATAGCGCCGCTCATCGTCCTCTGGTTTGGCTTCGGCCTGCTGCCGAAAATCCTGCTGGTCGCCCTCGTCACCTTCTTTCCGATGCTTGTGGCCCTCACACGCGGCTATGCCGCAACCGAGCCGGAGATCGAGGAACTGCTGACGACCATGGGCGCCTCGCGCTGGAAGCGCTTCTGCGCCGCCCGCCTGCCGTCATCGCTGCCCTATTTCTTCGCCGGTCTCAGGATATCGATCACCTATGCCGTCGTCGGCGCCATCTTCGCCGAATATGCCGGGGCCGCCCGCGGGCTCGGCATCTACATCCTCAACGCCAAGAACAATTTCCGCGCCGATCTCGTGCTTGCAGCCGTCCTCGTCAGCGCGCTGCTGACGCTCTTGCTGTTCTCACTCGCGGTCCTCGCCGAGCGCCTCACCATGCCCTGGCACCGGGCAAACGAGGATGACCCGGAATGAGCAGCGCGTCCCTTCTCGACATCGAAAACCTCAGTTGCCGCCTCGGCAATATCGATGTGCTCGCCGGCATCTCGCTGCACCTGAAGCAGGGCGAATTCATATCCGTCCTCGGCCCCTCCGGCGCCGGCAAATCGACACTCTTCCGGCTGTTGACAGGCAGCGCCACCGCATCCGCCGGCAGCATCCGCATGAACGGCCAGCCGCTCGACGCCGCCGAACGCCCCTTCGCCTTCATGCCGCAGCGCGATGCGCTGATGCCTTGGCGGCGGCTGATCGACAATGCCGCACTCGGCCTGGAGATATCTGGCATGCCCCGCCGCGAGGCTAGGTGCCAGATCGAGCCGCTGCTCGCGGAATTCGGCCTCGCCGGCTTCGAGAACAGCTGGCCGCATGAACTCTCCGGCGGCATGCGCCAGCGCGCCGCCCTGCTGCGCACGGTGGTGCAGCAGCGCCCCATCCTGCTGCTCGACGAACCCTTCGGCGCCCTCGATGCGCTGACGCGGCTGAAGATGCAGCGTTTCCTCGAGGCGCTCTCTGCCCGCCGTGGCCTCTCGGTAGTCCTGATCACCCATGACGTGCGCGAAGCCGTGCTGCTCTCCGACCGCATCTACGTCTTCTCGCCCCGCCCCGCCCGCGTCGCCCTCGAAATCGACGTCCGCCTGCCCCGGCCGCGAACGGAACCGGGAAAGCATCAGGCCGAGATCATCGCAATCGAAAACCGCATTCTCACAACGCTCTTCGAAGGAGAAGCCGAACCATGACCATGCCGATCATCACCCGCCGCACGGCGCTTGCAGGCATTCTCGCCTTGACCGCCGCACCGCTTGCCGTCCGCGCCGCAAGCCCCAAGGTCTCGGTCGCCCTCGACTGGACGCCGAACACCAATCACATCGGCCTCTACGTCGCCCGGGAGAAGAATTTCTACCGCGACGCCGGCATCGAGGTCGACATTCTCCCCTATACCGACACCTCTGCCGCAACCCTCGTCGCCAGCCGCGTCGCCGATTTCGGCGTGCTCGACTCGATCGGCCTGATGACCCAGCGCGCCGCCGGTGCCGATCTCGTCGGCACTTTCGCGATCGTCCAGAAGGAGACCGGCCGCGTCGTCTTCAAGGGGGACCGCACCGACATCAAGACGCCGAAGGATCTCGACGGCAAGACCTATGGCGGCTTCGGCAGCGCCTGGGAAAATGCCCTGCTCGGCTCGATGATCAGGAACGCCGGCGGCAAGGGCGAGTTCGAGACCGTGACGCTCGGCACTTCCGCCTATCAGGCGCTCGACAATGGCGCTGTCGATTTCACGCTCGAAGTCTATACCTGGGAAGGCGTTCAGGCCGAGCTCGAGAAGAAGGCCCAGCGCGCCTTCGTCTATGCCGATTACGGCGTGCCGGATGAACACACCGCGCTCCTCGGCACCAGCAGCGCCTATCTCTCGGAAAAGCCCAATCTCGCCCGCCCCTTCATGCAGGCGACGCGACGCGGCTATGAATTCGCCGCCGATCATCCGGATGAAGCAGCCGATATCCTGATCAAGGGAACGGACGGCGCGCTCACCAATCCGGACCTCGTCAAGGCATCGCTGAAAACGCTAGCCTCCGACGGCTATTTGCGCACCGCCCCCGGCAAGGCCGGTGCCATCGACCCGGCAAAGATGAAAGCGATCGGCGATTACCTGTTCGACGCCGGCATTTTGAAGGATGCCGATGGCAAGGTGCTGACCGCGCGCCCGGATTTTGCCGCCGCCTTCACCACGACGCTTCTCGCCGGAAGCTGAGAACGCCATTCGGCGATTGTCAGCCGCAAGGCTTTGCGCATAACCTTGGTCCAACCCGGACCAAGGAGAAGCGCTTATGAAAAGAACCGTCGTCGTCACCGGCTCCACCAGCGGCATCGGCCTGGCGATCGCCACCGCCTTTGCCGGCAAGGGCGACAACGTCGTCATCAACGGCTTCGGAAAAGCCGAAGAAATCAAGGCGATCACCGAGCGGCTTGAATCACTTTCAGAGGGCCGCGCCCTCTACCATCCGGCCGACATGACCAAGCCCGCCGAGATCGCCGACCTGATCGAGACTGCAGCGAAAACCTTCGGAACGGTCGACGTCCTCGTCAACAATGCCGGTATCCAGCATGTCGAGAAGATCGAGGACTTCCCCGTCGACAAGTGGGACCAGATCATCGCCATCAATCTCTCGAGCTCCTTCCATACGATGCGATCGGCCATTCCGCACATGAAGGCGAAGAAGCATGGCCGCATCATCAATATCGCCTCCGCCCACGGCCTCGTCGCCTCGCCGTTCAAATCCGCCTACGTGGCGGCGAAACATGGTATATTAGGACTGACGAAAACGGCGGCACTCGAGCTCGCTGAGTCGGGCGTGACCGTCAACGCCATCTGCCCCGGCTACGTGCTGACGCCGCTGGTCGAGAAGCAGATTCCAGATACGGCCAAGGCCCGCGGCATGACCGAGGAGCAGGTGAAGACCGAGGTGATCCTGAAGGCGCAGCCGACGCATGAATTCGTCAAGGCCGAGGAGATCGGCGCGCTGGCGCTCTACCTCGCAAGCGACGATGCCCGCCAAGTGACCGGCACGCATATCTCGATTGACGGGGGCTGGACTGCGGCATAACCATTTAGAAAAACAAGAATAAGGAACATCATGAACGACGCCATCCGCTTCATCCTCAATGGCGAGGACATCACGCTCAGAGATGTCCGGCCGACCGAAACGCTTCTCGATTTTCTGCGTTTGAGGCGCCGGCTGACCGGCACGAAGGAAGGATGCGCCGAAGGCGATTGCGGCGCCTGCACGGTGCTGATCGGCCGTCTCGTCGACGGCAAGCTCGCCTATGAATCCGTCAATGCCTGCATCCGCTTCATGGGCTCGCTGAACGGCACCCATGTCGTGACCGTCGAGCATCTGGCCGCCAAGGATGGCACGCTGCATCCGGTGCAGCAGGCGATGGTCGATTTCCACGGCTCGCAATGCGGCTTCTGCACGCCTGGATTCGTGATGTCCCTCTACGGTCTCTGGCTTTCCAGCGAAAAGCCCGGCCGCCCGCAGATCGAAAAGGCGCTGCAGGGCAACCTCTGTCGGTGCACGGGCTACGAGCCGATCGTCAAGGCGGCGGAAGCGATCGCCAGGGCGCGGCCGAGCACGCTCTTTGATCCCCTCGAAAAGACCCGCTCCGATATCGTCGCCCGCCTCTGGGCGCTGCAGCCGCGCGAGACGATCACCATTACCTCTGACGCAGGCAAGCTGGTCATCCCGGGCTCCGTCGAGGGGCTGGCCCGCATTCTCGCCGAAGAACCCACCGCGACCATCGTCGCCGGTTCCACCGATGTCGGTCTCTGGGTGACGAAGCAGATGCGCGCGCTCACCCCGGTCGTCTTCATCAATCACCTCAGCGAACTACAGGCGATCAAGGTGACCGAGGGCGGCGTGACCTTCGGCGCCGGCGTCACCTACACCAAGGCCTTCGAAGTGCTGGCCAAGAAGGTGCCGGCGCTCGCCGGCCTGATCAACCGCATCGGCGGCGAGCAGGTGCGCAACATGGGCACGATCGGCGGCAATATCGCCAACGGCTCGCCGATCGGCGACAGCCCGCCGCCGCTGATCGCGCTCGGCGCCACCGTGAAGCTGCGCTCGGCATCAGGCACCCGCATGCTGCGGCTCGAAGACTATTTCATCGCCTATGGCAGACAGGACCGCAAAGCCGGCGAATTCGTCGAGAGCGTCTTCGTGCCCTACCCGGCCGAGGGCACGCATTTCGCCGTCTACAAGATCACCAAGCGCCGCGACGAGGACATCACCGCCGTTCTCGGCGCCTTCTACCTGACGCTCGACGACAACGGCGACGTCCACGATATCCGCATCGCCTTCGGCGGCATGGCCGGCATCCCCAAGCGCGCCCGCACAGTCGAATCCGACCTGCTCGGCAAGCCCTGGACCGAAGCCACCATCGACGCCGCCCGCGACACCTTCGACGCGGATTTTCAGCCGCTCTCCGACTGGCGCGCCACGGCGGAGTACCGCCAGCTGACGGCGCGGAACCTGCTGACGCGGTTTTATCTGGAGACGGTGGGCACGCCGGTGGAACTCAAGCGGTTCGAGGGGGTGGCGTGATGAACATCGTGAGCATCTGCGCAAACAGCCCCCTCATCCGCCCTTCGGGCACCTTCTCCCCGAGGGGAGAAGGGATGTGCGGCGCCGTCTCGTTCCCCCTTCTCCCCAGCGGGGAGAAGGTGCCCGAAGGGCGGATGAGGGGGCCACGCGCACCGACCTGCGCCGTGGAGTCTCATCATGGATAAATCCACCTTCGAAAATCCAAAAGCCATGATCTCCGGCCCGATGCATGGGTCGCTGAAACATGATTCAGCGCATAAGCATGTCACCGGAAGCGCCGATTATATCGACGATATTCCCGAACCCGCAGGTCTCCTGCACGGCGCTCTCGGCACCTCCGACCGGGCGCACGCCGATATCCTCAGCATGGATCTCTCCGAAGTCCGCCGCCACCCCGGCGTCGTCCTCGTCTTCACCGGCAAGGACGTGCCGGGCATCAACGACGTCTCCTCGAACGGCAGCCATGACGAGCCGCTGCTTGCCGAAAGCAAAGTCGAGTTCCACGGCCAGCCGATCTTCGCCGTCATTGCCGAAACCCGCGACGCCGCCCGCCATGCCGCCCGCAAGGCGAAGATCGAATATCGCGATCTGCCGCACTGGAGCGATATCGACGGCGCGCTGGAAAATGGCAGCCCGCTGGTCATCACGCCGATGACGCTGAAGCGCGGCGAGGCGAAGGCCGAGATGGACAATGCGAAGCATCGGCTGCGCGGCCAGATGCGCATCGGCGGTCAGGAGCATTTCTATCTCGAGGGCCATATCGCCATGGCGATCCCCGGAGAGGACGACGAGGTCACCCTCTGGTCCTCGACGCAGCATCCGAGCGAGATCCAGCATATCGTCGGCCATGTGCTCAACATTCCCTCCAACGCCGTCACCGTGAACGTGCGCCGCATGGGCGGCGGCTTCGGCGGCAAGGAAACGCAGGGCAACCAGTTTGCCGCCCTTGCCGCAATTGCCGCCAAGAAACTGAAGCGCGCCGTCAAATTCCGCCCCGACCGCGACGAGGACATGACAGCGACAGGCAAGCGCCACGACTTCCTCGTCGATTACGAACTCGGCTTCGACGACGAAGGCCGCATCCATGCCGTCGACGCCACCTATGCGGCGCGCTGCGGCTTCTCATCCGACCTCTCAGGCCCGGTCACCGACCGCGCCCTCTTCCATGCCGATTCCAGCTATTTCTATCCGCATGTACATCTGCAATCGAAGCCGCTGAAGACGCACACCGTCTCCAACACCGCCTTCCGCGGTTTCGGCGGTCCGCAGGGCATGCTCGGCGCCGAGCGCTTCATCGAGGAGATCGCCTATGCCACCGGCAAGGATCCGCTCGAAGTCCGCAAGCTGAACTTCTACGGCCAGCCTGGCTCCGGCCGCACGCTGACGCCCTATCACCAGGAAGTCGAAGACAGCATTCTCGAGCGCATCGTCGGCGAACTCGAGGACAGTGCCGATTATCAGGCCCGCCGCAACGCCATCATCAGCTTCAATCGCGACAGCCGCTACATCCGCAAGGGCATCGCGCTGACGCCGGTGAAATTCGGCATCTCCTTCACCATGACCGCCTTCAACCAGGCAGGCGCCCTCGTCCACATCTATCAGGACGGCTCGATCCACCTGAACCATGGCGGCACCGAGATGGGCCAGGGTCTCTATACCAAGGTGGCGCAGGTTCTGGCCGACAGCTTCCAGGTCGATATCGACCGGGTGAAGATCACCGCGACCACGACGGGCAAGGTGCCGAACACCTCGGCGACGGCCGCCTCCTCCGGCTCCGACCTCAACGGCATGGCCGCCTATGACGCCGCCCGGCAGCTGAAGGAGCGCCTCGTCGCCTTTGCCGCCGAAAAATGGAGCGTCGATCCCGCCGACGTCATCTTCCTGCCGAACCGGGTGCGCGTCGGCGAGACCGAGATCCCCTTTCCGGATTTCGTCAAGCAGGCCTATTTCGCCCGCGTCCAGCTTTCGGCCGCCGGTTTCTACAAGACCCCGAAAATCCACTGGGACCGCGCCGCCGGCCGCGGCACGCCCTTCTACTACTTCGCCTATGGCGCATCCTGCACCGAGGTGACGATCGATACGCTGACCGGCGAATATCTCATCGACCGCACCGATATCCTCCACGATGTCGGCCGCTCGCTCAACCCGGCGATCGATATCGGCCAGGTCGAGGGTGCCTTCGTGCAGGGCATGGGCTGGCTGACGACGGAAGAGCTCTGGTGGGACGACAAGGGGCGGCTGCGCACCCATGCTCCCTCCACCTACAAGATCCCGCTCGCCTCCGACCGCCCGAAGGTCTTCAACGTCAAGCTGGCCGAATGGTCGGAAAACAAGGAAGCCACGATAGGCCGCTCCAAGGCCGTCGGCGAACCGCCGTTCATGCTGGCGATCTCGGTGCTTGAGGCGCTGTCGATGGCGGTGGCGAGTGTGGCGGATTACAAGGTCTGCCCTCGCCTGGATGCGCCGGCGACCCCGGAGCGGGTGCTGATGGCGGTCGAGCGGATGAAGATGGTTTGAGGGCGGTGGTTGTGGCCTACCCCCTCTGCCCTGCCGGGCATCTCCCCCACAAGGGGGAGATCGGCTGGGCGCATCCGCTCGCGCCACAGCAATACTCTGACATCCATTGTTTGGGGAAACCCGTGCTTCTTGCCGATCTCCCCCTTGTGGGGGAGATGTCCGGCAGGACAGAGGGGGTAACCTACCCACAAACCTATCCGTCAACCAATGACCGACTTCCACACCTTTCTCACCACCCACCTCAATACCGTCCTCATCGAGATCACCGGCACCCAGGGCTCCACCCCGCGCGAGACCGGCACCTTCATGCTGGTCTCGCCCACCGCCATCTGGGGCACGATCGGCGGCGGCCAGTTCGAATATCTGGCGATAGAAAACGCCCGCAACCTGCTGGAAAATAGCGGCACCGAGACGATGGACATCCCGCTCGGCCCGGAGATCGGCCAATGCTGCGGCGGCCGCACGCAATTGCGTTTCCGTAGGGTGACGGATGACGTTCTGAACGAACTTGAAGCAAAGCATATCGGCGAAGCCGAACACCGCCCCGCCGTCTATCTCTTCGGCGCCGGCCATGTCGGCCGCGCCCTCGCCGTGGCCCTCGCCCCGCTGCCGCTTGCGGTCACCGTCATCGAGACCCGCCAGGAAGAACTGGCAAACCTGCCTGCCGAGACCGCGACGAAACTGACGGCGATGCCGGAAGCCCTGATCGCGGCGATCCCCGCAGGCTCCGCGATCGCCATCCTGACCCACGACCACGCCCTCGATTTCCTGATTGCCCGCGAAGCGCTTGCGCGAACCGACCTCGCCTATACCGGCATGATCGGCTCGGCGACCAAGCGCGCCACCTTCTCAAGCTGGCTTTCGCGCGAGGGCGGCGAGAAGGCGTCACTCGCCCGCCTCACCCTGCCAATCGGCGGCTCTGCCGTGCGCGACAAGCGCCCGGAGGTGATCGCCGCCATGACCGCCGCCGAGATTCTGGCGGCGCTGGCAGCTTATGGCCAGCGCTCGAAATAATCGCGCGGTTCCCGGCCATCCAGGAACCCGAGATCGCGCCTGACCCGGTCGGGCATGGTGTCGACGTCGAGCCGCGAGGAATACACGAACGTGCGGTAGACCCATGCCCGGAAACGGGAGACAAGTGCGCGCGCCGGCAGCTCATTGTGCAGCTCACTGCGTTCGATCGTTGAGTCCTTCATGACAGTCACCTTCATTCAGTTGATGGTATGACTTGCAGTCTGCGCCTGAAAATGCTGCAATTCCAATCGAACGATCATCTCCATGCATAAAGAGAGCTTATCCATGAAGCTGTCGAAACAGTTCCCGCTGAATGCGCTGCGCGTCTTCGAGGCCGTTGCCCGGCATGGCAGTTTCACCAAGGCCGGCGAGGAGCTCGGCATGACCCAGACGGCCGTCAGCTACCAGGTGAAGCTGCTGGAAGAGAATGTCGGCGAGCCGCTGTTCCTGCGCCGCCCGCGGCAGATCAGCCTGACGGAGACAGCCGAAAGGCTGGCGCCGCAGGTCACCGAGGCCTTCGAGATGCTGCAGCTCGCGGTGGCTGAAGCGCGCGGCGAAACCGAAGTGACGCTGCAGATCACCTGTCTCGCCACCTTCGCCTCGCAATGGCTGGCGCGCCGCGTCGGCCTCTTCCAGCTCGACCATCCGAATGTCGCGGTGCGCATCAACACCTCCGATACGCTTGTCGATCTCGGCCGCGAGGCCTTCGACATCGGCATCCGCTCGGGCACCGGCGAATGGCCGGGCCTGCGCGCCGAGAAGCTGATGGATGTCTATTTCACGCCAATGCTGAGCCCGGCCCTCGCCGAAACCATCGGCGGCGTCCACGAACCGGCTGATCTCCTGAAGCTCAGGATCTTCGACACCACCGACCCCTGGTGGCACCAGTGGCTGGAAGCGGCGGGCGTTCCGACGTCGAACCTGAAGACACGGGCGACGAGCTTCTACGGTGCCCAGGCCTATGAAGCCTCAGCCGCCGTCGCCGGTCAGGGCGTCGCCATCCTGACGCCGGATTTCTACCCGGACGAGCTTGCCAGCGGCAAGCTGATCCGTCCCTTCGAGCTGCAATGCACGGATGGCCGCGGCTATTGGCTGGCCTACCCGGAAAACCGCCGCAACGTCCCCAAGATCAAGGCCTTCAGAAACTGGATCATGACCGAGATGCACGGCAGCAAGCTGCCGGCTCAATAGCCCATTTCAGGCGCATAGAAGCAGCGCGGCGTATCCTCGTTCGGAAACAGGCAGAGGTGATAATCGCCATCGCCGGAATGCATCGCCTTGGTCAGCGGCAGCAGGAAGACGTGGTAGCGTGTGACGAGCCGGTGGTCGCCCGGCACCAGCGTCACCCGGTAACCGTTCGGCGTCACCGTGACGCTCTTTGACGGGATCATCTGGCAATCGCCGGTCTGGCTGTCGCCATTGCAACAGAATGGATCATAAGACCATCCGGAAGGCGCATCATGCGCCAGAGCACCGGAGGCAAAGGCAATCATTACGCACGCCAATATGCTTCGCATGGGCACATCTCCATCGATGCATGCCCCGCCGCAACGCGCATCTCACCGCATCACGGCAGCCCTCGAATTAAGGTGTAACGAAGCCGTCACATTTCAAGACGGCGTGCGGACACCATCAGGGCATCGAGCCTTTCCAGGCTGATGACATCGGCGGATCCCTGAAAGATCATCAGCGGCTTGCCGAAGATCTCAACGCCGTCGCTGTGAACGATCAGCCCCTCGCCGTCGCGGCAGGCGACGATCCGGTTGGTGATCGTCTCGCTGTAGCGCAGCAGCTTGGGAAGAAAGCTTTCGTCCTCGTTCAGATGCGGAAAATACTCGAAGGGCACGAGATCGAGCGCCTCGCCATCAGTGATGTCGGAAGGCTGCTGTCCGAGGAAGAAAGCATCGACGGCAATCGTCGGCGTCATCAGGATCGCCCCGGCGCTGGTGCCGATCAGGATGCCGTCGTCGAGCGCCCACGACCGTAGACGTTCGAAGACGTTGGCATTGTGCAGCCGCTGCAGAAAGTGGCCGGTATGGCCGCCGGAGAGGTGGATGGCGTTGCAGGAGAACAGACGTTCGAGATCTTCAGGCACCACCGCGTCGAGATCGATGAAGGGATCGAGCGTCAGGCCGTGCTCGGCATAGTAGGCGGCCTTCTCCCTGAAGAAGCTGCGGTCGGGATCGGGACCGGACGAGATATAGCCGATGTGCTCGCCGCGCTGGCGCACGATCTCGGCCAGCCGCCGGTCCATCGGCGCATTCTCGGCAATCACCTGATCGCTGTAGAGCGCAAGGATCATCGTTCTTCTCCCTCTCCTGGTGCCCGAACTATCGGCCATTCGCCGCCCGATGGGAAGCGAACTTCCCCCTTCCCTCATGCACCAACATTCTGCAATGTGACGAGTCGAGAAGACAGGGGAACCGAATGTACGAATATGCCATAGCGTGGGAATGGCTGGCCTTTGCGGCGCGCTGGTTCCACGTCGTCACCGCGATTGCCTGGATCGGCTCGTCCTTCTATTTCATCGCGCTCGATCTCGGCCTCGTGAAGCGGCCGCATCTGCCCGTCGGCGCCTATGGCGAGGAATGGCAGGTCCATGGCGGCGGCTTCTATCACATCCAGAAATATCTGGTCGCGCCCGCCCAGATGCCGGAGCACCTGACCTGGTTCAAATACGAGAGCTATTTCACCTGGCTCTCCGGCTTCCTGATGCTCTGCATCGTCTATTATGGGGGCGCCGATCTATTCCTCATTGACCGCCACGTGCTCGATATCGGCCCCTCGACGGCGATCCTAATTTCGCTGGCCTCGCTCGCCGGCGGCTGGCTGGTCTATGACCTGCTCTGCAAGTCGCCGCTCGGCAGGAACACCTGGGGCCTGATGGTCGTGCTCTATGCCGTGCTGGTCTTCATGGCCTGGGGCTATACGCAGGTCTTCACCGGCCGCGCCGCCTTCCTGCATCTCGGCGCCTTCACGGCGACGATCATGTCGGCCAATGTCTTCATGATCATCATTCCCAACCAGAAGATTGTCGTCGCCGACCTGATCGCCGGGCGCACGCCCGATCCGAAATACGGGCAGATCGCCAAGCAGCGCTCGTTGCACAACAACTACCTGACGCTGCCCGTCATCTTCTTCATGCTGTCGAACCACTATCCACTCGCCTTCGGCACCGCCTTCAACTGGGTGATCGCCGCCCTCGTCTTCCTGATGGGCGTCACCATCCGCCACTGGTTCAACACCACGCATGCCCGCAAGGGCCGTCCGACCTGGACCTGGATCGCCACCGTCATCCTCTTCATCCTGATCATGTGGCTGTCGACCGTGCCGAAGGTGCTGACCGGCGAGAAGGATGCCGATGCGGCGGCCGTCGCCCCTGCCTTCCAGCAATTTGCCGGCGACGCGCATTTCCCCGCCGTCAAGCAGCTGGTCGGCACGCGCTGTTCGATGTGCCATGCGGCAGAGCCCGTCTATGAGGACCTGGCGCGCCCGCCGAAGAACGTCATCCTCGAAAACGACGCGGAAATTGCCGCCCACGCCCGCGAAATCTATATACAGGCAGGACGCAGCCATGCGATGCCCCCGGGCAACGTGACCGACATCACGCTCGATGAGCGCAAGCTGCTCGTCGCCTGGTATGAAAGCGCAGTCGAAGGCAAACAGCAATGACAGTGAAACTTCTGCGCGGGCGCCTGCTCTCGTTCAAGCGCGCCCCGCAAAGCCTGACGGATACCGACAGCTATCTCTACAAGACCGACGGCGCCCTGCTGCTCGACGGCGGCAAGATCGCGGCCAGCGGCAGCTATGCCGACGTGAAGGCAAGCGCGCCGGAAGGCACGGAAGAGATCGACCATCGTCCGCATCTGATCATGCCCGGTTTCATCGACACCCATCTGCATTTCCCGCAGATGCAGGTGATCGCCTCCTATGCCGCCAACCTGCTGGAATGGCTGAACACCTACACCTTCCCGGAAGAGTGCCGCTTCGTCGAGAGCGCCCATGCGCAGAAGATCGCCACGCATTTCTACGACGAGCTGATCCGCCATGGCACGACGACCGCCGTCGCCTATTGCTCGGTGCACAAGACCTCCGCCGACGCCTATTTCGCCGAAGCCATGAAGCGCGGCATGTGCATGGTCGGCGGCAAGGTGATGATGGACCGCAACGCCCCGCAGGGGCTGCTCGATACGCCCGAGATGGGCTATGATGAGACCCGCGCCGTCATCGCCGAATGGCACGGCAAGGGCCGCAACCACGTCGCCATTACCCCGCGCTTCGCCATCACCTCGACGCCCGCCCAGATGGAAGCGGCCGCAACGCTCGCCCGCGAATTCCCGGACCTGCATATCCAGACGCATCTCTCCGAAAACCACGACGAGATCCGCTATACCTGCGAGCTCTATCCTGAAGCGGTCGACTACACCGATATCTACGCCCGCTACGGGCTGCTGGGAAAGAAGACGCTGTTCGGCCACTGCATCCATCTCTCCGACCGCGAGGCGGATGCGATGAGCGAGGCGGGATCGATCGCCGTCCACTGCCCGACATCGAACCTCTTCCTCGGCTCCGGCCTCTTCCCGCTGAAGGCGCTGTCGCGCCGCGAGAAGCCGGTGCGCATCGGCGTCGCCACCGATATCGGCGGCGGCTCCAGTTATTCGATGCTGCGCACGATGGACGAGGCCTACAAAATCCAGCAACTTCTCGGCGAGCGCTTGAACCCGCTGGACAGCTATTACCATATGACATTGGGCAATGCCGAAGCCCTGTCGCTGGCCGACAGCATCGGCACGCTGGAAACCGGCACCGACGCCGACATCGTCGTCCTCAACGCCGCGGCAACGCCGGCCATGGCGCTGAAGATGGATGTGGTCAAAACCTTGGCGGAAGAGCTCTTCCTGCTGCAGACGATGGGCGACGACAGATCGATCGTGGAGACATATGTCGCGGGCAACGCGATGAAGGCGGCGCTCTGACATAGCGCCTGCGAAATCGGGGGGAGCATGAGCGAAACGCAGCGCAAGTTGACGACCATCTTCTCTGCCGATGTGCAGGATTATACGCGGCTAATGGGCCTGGACGAGGAAGGCACGCTGGCAACGCTGAAGCGCTACCGCGAGGCCATGTCCGGCCTGATCACCGCCCATGGCGGCCGCGTCGTCAACACCTGGGGCGACGGCCTGATCGCCGAATTCCCAAGCGTCGTCGAGGCGGTGCGCGCCGCCGTCGACGTCCAGACCGAACTCGCAGCCTTCAACGACGCCAAACCGGCAAGCGCGCAGATGCTGTTCCGCATCGGTATCAATCTCGGCGACGTCATCGCCGATGGCTCCGATATCTACGGCGACGGCGTCAACATCGCCGCCCGCCTGCAATCCTCGGCACCCGCAGGCGGCATCGTCATCTCCAACACCGTCTACGACCAGGTTCGCAACAAGATCCCCGTCGGCTTCGACTTTCTCGGACCGCTGACCGTGAAAAATGTCTCGGAGGCGATCCCGAGCTACGCGATCCGCATCGGCGAAAACCGGACGCCGGACGCTCCCCTTGCCGCAGCCGCCCTCTCCCCGCCCCGCACGGAGGAGCGGCCCACCGCCTCGCTCTCGCGTGTCCGCAAGCTGCTCGGCATCTTCGCTATCGCCGCCGCCATGTTCGCCGTCATCAACGCGCTGACCTGGGAGGGCAATCTCTGGGCCGTCTGGCCGATCCTCGTCCTCGCCTTCGTCTCCGCCATGCTGATCGCCCGCCTGCAAAGCCGCGTCGACCCGCAGCTCGCCGGCCTCGCCATCATCGGCCTCGGCCTCATCGCCATCAACCTGCTCTCCTGGCACGGCACCTTCTGGGCCATCTGGCCGCTGATGGCCTTCTCCGTCATCGGCGCGATCCGCTGGGTGATGAGAAGTTGAGCGGGAGAATTGCTTTAAGCACATGATTTTGCTGGCGATGGGCCGCGAGTGTGATACGTCTTCGGAAGACTTCCGGAGGATGCCGATCTCATGTCCAAGCCGCTCACCATCGCCGACCTGAAGACGCTCGCCCGCCGCCGCGTCCCGAAGATGTTCTTCGATTATGCGGACTCCGGTGCCTGGACGGAAAGCACCTACCGGGCCAACGAAAGCGACTTCGCGAAGATCAAGCTCCGCCAGCGCGTCCTCGTCGACATGACCAACCGCTCGCTGGAAAGCGAGATGATCGGCCAGAAGGTGTCGATGCCCGTGGCGCTGGCGCCGACGGGTATGACCGGCATGCAGCATGCCGATGGCGAGATGCTGGCAGCGCGCGCGGCAGAAGAATTCGGCGTTCCCTTTACGCTCTCGACCATGAGCATCTGCTCGATCGAGGATGTCGCCTCGGTGACGACGAAGCCCTTCTGGTTCCAGCTCTATGTGATGAAGGACAAGGACTTCGTCCTCGACCTGATCAACCGCGCCAAGGCGGCGAAATGCTCGGCCCTGGTGCTGACCGCCGACCTGCAGATCCTCGGCCAGCGCCACAAGGACCTGCGCAACGGCCTCTCCGCCCCGCCGAAATTCACGCCCAAGCATATCTGGCAGATGGCGACGCGCCCGCTCTGGTGCCTGGACATGCTGCAGACCAAGCGCCGCACCTTCGGCAACATCATCGGCCACGCCAGGAACGTCAACGATCTCTCGTCGATCTCGATCTGGACGCACGAGCAGTTCGATCCGCGGCTCTCCTGGTCCGACGTCGCCTGGATCAAGGAAAAGTGGGGCGGCCCGCTGATCATCAAAGGCATCAACGATGTCGAGGATGCAAAACTCGCCGCCGAGACCGGCGCCGACGCCATCATCATCTCCAACCATGGCGGCCGCCAGCTCGACGGCACCCCTTCCTCGATCAGCATGCTCCCCGCCATCGCCGACGCCGTCGGCCACAGGATCGAAATCCACCTCGACGGCGGCATCCGCTCCGGCCAGGACGTACTGAAAGCCGTGGCCCTCGGCGCCAAAGGCACCTATATCGGCCGCCCCTTCCTTTACGGCCTCGGCGCCATGGGTAAGGAAGGCGTGACGCTGGCGCTGGAAATCCTCCGCAAGGAAATGGACATGACCATGGCGCTCTGCGGCAAGCGGGATATCCGGGATGTTGATGGCTCGATCATCGCCGGCCGCGAATAGCGCGTCTGCAGTCGCGGCAATCGATGTTCCAATCTGGATCAGAAACGCGCCCGCAACCGTGCATTGTTAATTCTTCAAGATTCTTTTTTAGTCGACCCTTGAAAGCACCAAAGCGGTGCTTTACGTTAAATGCATGGTATTCGCGACGAGAACATCACCGCAATCCATGCTGCGCTACAGGTTAGCGCCGGGACCTGATGCGCGCGCCGCGATCGACGAGACCATCGCAGCCTATGAGCAGATGGCCGGCATTCTCAGCGATCTGCTCGCCGGAAAACCCGGCGCCAATCTCGTCGTGCTGCATGATCTCGCCTACGAGACGGTCCGCGAGCAAACCGGACTACCTGCACGTCTGGTCACGCTTGGCTTGCGTGACTTCGCATCAGGCCAGCTTGAGCATGGCGTTTCGCGACTACCTCTGGATGAAAAACTGTTTGCTATCAAAGGCCCTACCGATCTGACGCTTGCGACCGTCAGGGGCCGGGTTGCCGTGCCCTTCGATGTCGCCGGTTACTCGCCGGGATGGGACAACATCTTTCCAGCCTATCTGGCCGTCACAGGCGGCCGGTATGAAATTCACATCGGCGTCACGCCGAATTCCCCACGGATGGAGGAAAACATGAATGAAGGTGTTCTTTCACGTATGGGCCGTCTGATTGCCGGCATCGCCAATGCCGCCATCGACAAGGCCGAAGGTTCTAACAAGCTGGCGATCATCGAGCAGGCGATCCGCGAAATCGACACTGCGGCCGACGAGGCGCGGACCGATCTCGGCAAGGCACGCGCCGAGGAATATCGCATCACCAGCCGCCGCACCGAGATTACCGACGACATGGCCGCACTCGACGGCAAGATCCGCCTCGCCGTCTCCTCGGGACGCGACGATCTCGCCAAGGCCGGCGTATCCCGGCAGATCGATCTCGAAGCCCAGATCGCAGCGCTCGACAAGGCGCTGACAGACGCCAAGGAACATGTCGACGAGGGCCAGAAGGCGCTCCAGGCAGTCCTTGCCACCCGCCGGGAAGCCGAAACCCGTCTCTCCGACTACAAGCGCAGCGTGGCGCAGCATGCACCGGCAGAAGCAGCGTCCGGCTCCGCCCGTCCGCAACCCGGCGTCAGCGCCGCGAAGGCAGCCGCGGCTGTGTCCCGGGTAACCGGTGTGCCCGCTGGCGAAGTCGCCAGCAGCGCCGAACTCGACGAACTGGACCGCCTCCACCGCGAACAGGCTATAGAGGCAAGACTGGCGCGTTTCAAGGCAGGCGGCCAATAAGCCCATGAGCTTGCTCTTTGCCCCCGAGTGCACGCCCTTCGCCATCGCCGCCGCCATGCTGGCGGGCCTGACGGTCATCGAAATTCTCGCTATGCTGCTCGGCTTCTCGATCAGCGAGATGATCGGCAAGCCGCATGTCCCAAACACGGATGGCCATGAAGGCGTCGCTGGCCTGCTGTCGTGGCTCAATGTCGGCGGCGTGCCGATCCTGATCCTGATCCTCATGGCCCTCGGCTTCTTCGCCATGACGGGCTTCGTGATCCAGGCAATCGCCAACGCCTTCTGGGCACCGCTTCCGGCGCTGGTGGCGTCCGTCCCGGCGATCCTGCTGGCCGCCCCGATGGTGCGCGCTTCCAGCCGCGCCGTGGCGCGCATCGTGCCGCGCGACGAAACCTATGCCGTCGATCTCTCGGAATTCGTCGGCCGCACGGCCGAGGTCGCCATCGGGCCGCTGGACCAGGGCTTGCCGGGCCGTGTCCGGCTGAAGGACGCGCATGGCAACTGGCATTCGCTGCGCGCTCGAGCCGCCAAGGACCAGCCGCCGCTCGCCGTCGGCGCCAGGGTTCTGCTCGTCGATCGCGCCGCCGACATATTCATCGCAGTTTTCGCGCCGGACGAGCTTCTCGATACGGCCAGTTCATCCTTGGGAGAGAATTCATGATTTATGACGTCATACTTCCTGCCGCGATAGGCATTGTCCTTGTTCTCGGCATCGGCTTCGTACTCGCCTCGCTCTACACTCGCTCCAGCCGCGACGAAGCCTATGTGCGAACCGGCCTTGGCGGGCAGAAAGTGGTGCTCGATGGCGGCTCGGTCGTCCTGCCGATCTTCCACTCGATCGCCCGCGTCAACCTGAAGACCCTGCGCCTAGAAGTGCGCCGCGGCGAAGGTGACGCGCTGATCACCAAGGACCGCATGCGCGTCGATATCGGCGCCGAATTCTACGTCCGCGTCAAGCCGGATGGCTCCTCGATCGCGCTCGCCGCGCAGACACTTGGCAACCGCACCAACGACGCGGAGCAGCTGCGCATCCTCATCGAAGCGAAGTTCGTCGACGGCCTACGCTCGGTCGCTGCAACCATGAACCTCGATGCGCTGCAGGAGCAGCGCATGGATTTCGTTAAGGCGGTTCAGGAAGCCGTCGGCGCCGACCTGCAGTCGAACGGTCTCGAGCTGGAGTCGGTTTCGCTGACCCGCCTCGACCAGACGGATATCAAGCATTTCAACGCCAACAACTTCTTCGACGCCCAGGGCCTTGCAGCGCTGACGCGTATCACCGAAAGCCGCAAGAAGGAACGCAACGAGATCGTCCGCGACACCGAAGTCGCGATCGCCCAGAAGGACCTCGAGGCGCGCCAGCAGTCGCTCGCCATCGAGCGCACCAAGCGTGAGGCGGAACTCAGCCAGGAACGCGACATCGCCAACAAGTCGGCGGCGACGCGCGCCGAAACCGCGCAACAGGAACAGGCAGCCAAGCGCGCCGAAGAAGAGGCCCGCATCGCCTCGCAGCAGGCGATCGCCGAGCGCGAAGCTTCCGCAAAGCAGGCCCGCGAAAGTGCCAATATCGACGCGACGCGCGCCGTCCAGCAGCGCGAGACCGAAGCGAAGCGCGACCTCCAGATCGTCGCCCAGGAGAGCGCCATCGCCGTTGCCAACAAAAGCCGTGAGGAATCCGAAGCCAAGGCAGCCGCAGAAGCGGCCCGCGCGCTGGCGATCGCCGCCGAGGAAAAGGTCGGCACGGCCAAGGCCGTCGAGATCGCCGAACGCGAAAAACAGATCGCCGTCATCGACGCCCGCAAGAAGGCCGAAACGGAAGCGACTGCCGTGACCGTCGGCGCCGAGGCTGAAAAGCAGGCCGCCATCGATCAGGCCGAAGCGATCAAGACGCTCGCCACCGCCGAAGCCGATGCCGCCGTCATCAAGGCCAAGGGCATTCTCGAAACCGGCAAGGCGGAAGCCGAGAGCGAAGCGCTCCTCAACGACGCCCGCAACAAGCTGAGCGCCGCCATTATCGAATTCGAGATCACCCGCGAACGCATCCGCACCATCCCGTCTGCACTCGCCGAAGCCGTCAAGCCGATCGAGAAGATTTCGGATATCCGCATCTTCGACACTGGCGGAATGCTCGGCCGTGGCGGCAATGGAGCAGCGGCGGGTTCCGGCATCGGAATGGGCGAAGGCCTTGCCGGACAGCTCCTCTCCTACCAGGCCAACAAGCCGATCCTCGACAGGCTGATGAAGGAAGCAGGATTCGAAGGCGACAACGCCATCTCCTCGCTGCTCGGCAATCTCGACGGCGCCAAGCCGGATGCCGTGCCAGCAACACCTGCCCCGGCCTCCCAACCGAAGACGACGCCAGATACCGGCGCCTGATCGCCTACAGCCGCCCCTTCGCCAATCCGGCCGCCCATTCCGGGCGGCCATTTGCTTTTGCGAGCTCCGACATCGCCATATGGTCATAGGCGACGGTGCGGAAATGGGCGGTCCAGCGATCGGCGCTCTTTTCAAGAATGGCGTAGCTTGCCATCGGATGGCCGTTCTCGACCTTGTGGAAATAGGGCTGATCGTCGTCATAGGCCGGGCAGCCGACGCTGCCGGGTTGACGAGCAGGCGGCCGCCGGAGAGCGCGATGATCCGCGGCAAATGCGTGTGGCCGCAGAGGGTCAGCGGCTGCGTGATGCCTTCGGCGAGCGCTTCGATCTCGGCCTGTGCCTTCAGGGAAACGCTGCCATCGGCGGCGACGGTTTCGGTCCAGTAAAGATTGTCGTTTCCCGGCGTCGCGTGGCAGAGATAGGCCTCGCCGCGATAGACAAGCTCTGGTGGCAGCGTCCGCAGCCAGTCGAGATGGCGTGGACTGAGATCGTGATAGGCCGCCTCGTCCGACGTCTGCATATGCTCGGGTGAAAATTCGGTCAGGTAGCGATCGTGGTTGCCGCGCACAGTCGGCAGGTTCAGTCCGAGCAGCCGGTCGGCGGTCTTGCCGCCTCCAGCGGCCCGCTGAAGCAGTCGCCGAGATTGACGATGTCGGTGATTCCCTGTGCGGCGATATCGGCAAGCACCGCCTCCAGCGCCAGCGCATTGCCGTGGATATCGGCGATCGCAGCAAACCGCATCTTAGCTGCCCCGGTACGTGGAATAGCCATAGGGCGAGATCAGCAGCGGCACGTGGTAATGCGCCGTCGTATCGGCAATGCCGAAACGGATCGGCACGAGATCGAGAAAGGCCGGGTGGGGCAGCGCCGTGCCTGCGGCGCGCAGGTAATCGCCGGCATGGAAGAGCAGCTCGTAGCTGCCCACCTTGAAGGCATCGCCGATCAGGATCGGCCCGCCATCGACGCGGCCGTCCGAATTGGTCTCGACGGTCTTCAGATGTTTGCGAATGTCGCCCTCGACCGAATAGAGATCGATCCGCAGCCCCTTGGCAGGCATGCCGAGAGCGGTGTCGAGGACATGGGTGGTCAGTCCGGTCATAGGGCTGGCTCTCTGATGATGAAGGGGGTGTCGAAGAAGAATTCTTCCAGATTGTTTTCGATCCCGTCGCGATCGACGACGAGGAAGGTGCACGGCTCGCCAAGCGACATCAGCGGATGATGCCAGACATTGCGGCGGTAATTGACGCCCTGGTCGCCCCGCGCCAGGAACACCCGCGGCCGCCCGGGTTTGCCGCCCTCATCCTCGGAAACGACGACGAGAAACGGCCGGCCGGAGACCGGCGAGAAACTCTGGCTGCCGAAGGGATGTCGCTCCATCATCCCGACCTCGTAGGGAAAGGCACGCGGCTGGCCGCGGAAGAGATTGATGATCACGCGGGCGCCCTCGCCGGCAGCTTCCGCGGAGGCGAGTGCGTGGAACCGCTCCGTCGTGCCGCCATTGATGTAGCGCATCGTTTCCGGATGGGTTTCGATCACATCGCCGAAGGGCGCGAAGGCGGCTTTGGTGAGGGGGTGGATATCGAGGAATTCAGGCATCTGTCATTCGCCTTGGATCCGCCAGTGGCGAATGTTTTCAAGTTGGGTCACGAGGTCGGGCAAGGCCGTTCTTGCGGTCTGCCAGATCACTGGCAGTTCCGCCTTGTAGTAGTCATGGACGATCAGGTTGCGCATGCCCTTGATCCGCGTCCACGGAATTTCCGGATGGCTTTGCGGAAATCCGGGCTCGATCGCCGATATCCGTGCTGCCGCCTCGCCGACAAGCACCAGCGACATCGTCACGGCAAGCTGTGTTCTGATGTCACCGAGGAACTGCGCCTCGCTCATCCCTGCGGTTAGATCGAATGCCGTCTGCGCGGCAGCCTGCATGCGATCGATATGCTCGAGAAGCCGCTCATTGCTCATATGGCGGACGCTTCCGAGAGAACGCGCGCCTTGATCTTGTCAGGCAGCCCGCCGGGGGTCACCAAATCCACCTTGACCCCGAGCATATCCTGCAACTCCTCCAGCAGCCCGCCGAGATCGAACAGCGTCGTTCCCGGCAGCGCATCGACGAGAATATCGAGATCGCTGTCGGCCCGGTCTTCGCCACGGGCCACCGAGCCGAAGACGCGCGGGTTGGCCGCGTTGAAACGCTTCGTCGCGTCGCGGATCGCCTGCCTGTTCTTCTCCAGCACTTCCGATGGCTTCATGGCAACATCTCCTGCGTGGCAGACTATAGGCGAGCCGGAAGAATGAGGAAAGAATTCCCCGCCATTCAGCGCTCCGGAAGCATGGACGACAGGCGCAGAAGCGCGATCTTCTCGACCTGCCCGGCCGCCGTTGAAAACTCGTCCTCGCGGCTGTTATCGATGCGCTTCTCGAAAGCTGCGAGAATATCGTCTTTGTTCAGGCCCTTGACCGCGATGATGAAGGGAAAGCCGAATTTCTCCGTGTAGCGGTCGTTGAGCTCAGTGAAGCGCTTGTGCTCTTCGGCGCTCAGCCGGTCGAGCCCGGCGCCCGCCTGCTCTTGTCTGCTGTCTTCCGTGAGTTCGCCTGATATCGCCAGACGTCCCGCCAGATCGGGGTGAGCGCGCAGCACGCCGAGGCGTTCGTCTTCGCTCGCCGCACGAAAGACCGCCACCATCGGCGTATGAACACGGTCGGCCGTCAGCTCGCCATGGATGAAGCCGTCGTCATAGGCGCGCTCGGCGATGAACGGCGAATGCTCGAAGACGCCGCCGAAGCGGGTGACAAATTCCTCCCGCCCGCTCATCAGATCGTCTCCGGCTTGTGATGCTCATGCCAGTGCCTGGCGATCTCGATACGCTGCGGCACCCAGACCTTCTCGTGACCCAGCACATATTCCATGAAGCGCTTCAAAGCCGCAGCGCGGCCGGGGCGGCCGACGAGGCGGCAATGCAGGCCGATGGACATCATCTTCGGGCTGCCTTCCCTGCCTTCCTCATAGAGCGTGTCGAAGGCGTCCTTCAGATAGGCGAAGAACTGGTCGCCGGAATTGAAGCCCTGCGGTGTGGCAAAACGCATGTCGTTGGTTTCGAGCGTATAGGGAATGATCAGGAACGGCTTGCCGTCCACCCCCTTCACCCAATAGGGCAGATCATCGGCGTAAGAGTCCGACGAATAAAGGAAACCGCCCTCTTCCTGCACCAGCCGCAGCGTGTTGTCGGATGGCTTGCCCTGGTACATGCCATAGGGGCGCTCGCCGGTCAGTTCGGTATGCAGGCGCACGGCTTCGAGAATGTGCTTGCGCTCCAGATCCTCGGGGAAATCCTTGTATTCCAGCCAGCGATAGCCGTGGCTGGCGATTTCCCAGCCGGCCTCCTTCATCGCCGCAACGGCTTCGGGATTGCGCGCCATGGCGAGCGTCACGCCATAGACGGTCGCCTGCATCTTGAGATCGGTAAACATCCGCCACAGCCGCCAGAAGCCGGCGCGCGAGCCATATTCGTAGATCGATTCCATGTTGAGATTGCGCTGGCCGGGCCAGGGCTGGGCACCGACGATCTCCGAAAGCAGGTTCTCCGAGGCCGGGTCGCCATCGAGGATCGAGCTCTCGCCGCCCTCTTCGTAGTTGATGACGAACTGCACGGCGACATGGGCGCCGCCGGGCCATTTCGGATCGGGTGTGCTGCGGCCGTAGCCGACGAGATCGCGCGGATATGTATCGAATGCCATCAAATCACCTTCTCGAAGACAGGCGAAACGGTAGCACCCGGAGAGCGAAAGTCGAGCCGGAAATGTGCAAGAGACTTTCACGGAAATCGCGAAAGTCTCTCACGAAATCGCTCAGCTGAGCCCGATCGCCCTGAGGATCGCCACGCAGACGACGCCCGATGCCACCGCCGTCAGCATCGGCAGCCGAAGCGCGGCAAGCGCCGTCACCGCGCAGGCGATGGTCTCGGCAATGCCGGTCGCAAAGGCAGTCGGCGCCACGACCGCCATCAGAACCGCCGGCGGAATGGATTCGATCGCCTTGCGCCTGCTGCCTTCGAGCGAGACATGGCGAATGAGGATGAGACCGCTGACCCGCGTCAGGATGGTCGCCGCCGCCATCGCCAGGATCGCGAGCAGTGTGGAAAGATCGAGCGTCATGGCGTTACCTCGATGCGGCGCTTGCCGCTGAAGAGAGCGGTGACCAAACCGGCGAGAGCACCCGCAGCGATATACCAGACACCGGGAATGAAATGCTGGGTGAGCACGGCCGCCGCACCGCTGGCGAGCAGCACCGCACCGGTCTCGGGACCCTTCCAGAAGCCCATGACCAGCACGATGAAGACGGCGGGAAAGGCAAAGTCGAGGCCGAGCGTGACGGGATCGCCGAGGAAGGCGCCAAGCGTGGCGCCCGCCAGCCCCGAGATCACCCATGCTAGATAGAAGGGCGTCGCGAGCCCGGCAAACCACGCTGGCGTCAGCCGCGCCACACCGGCCCGGAACTCCGCCATCGCCCAGATCTCGTCGGCAAGGAACAGCACGGAGAGATAGCGCGCGCGCGGCGGAAAGGCCTGCATCTTGGTGCCAATAGAGGCACCCATCAGCACGTGGCGGATATTGACCAGCAGCGCCGCAAAACCCAGCCCCGCCCAGGAGGCCGAATGCGTCCAGATATCCATCGCCACGAATTGCGAGCCGCCGGCAAAGACCAGCGCGCTCATCAGCCCGGTCTCGACGGGCGAAAGCCCCTTGGTGGCGGCCACCGCGCCGAAGACCAGCCCGATCGGGATGACGGCGGCGATCAGCGGCGCGATCGCCCGCATGCCGCCGGAAAATTCCGCCCAGAATTCATTCTTGTTCACGTTCGAAAACTCCGCTTGCTGCGGAGGTCATAGAGCCGCGCCGGAGCGGCGTCTTGAACGAAAGTGATTATCGCGCCCGGTACTGGCCGGGCGTTATCCCGGTGCGCGCCTTGAAGTGGCGGGTGAAATGCGCCTGGTCGGCAAAGCCGCATTCGAGCGCGATCTCGGCCGGCTGCTCGCCCGCCTGCAGCTTGCGCCGCGCGATCCGCACGCGGATATCGGTCAGGAAGGCATGCGGCGTGATGTGGAATTCCTTGCGGAAGGCGCGGATCAGATGCGCCCGGCTGAGCCCGGCAACGCCTGCGAGCTCCTCGAGGCCGATATCGGTCGCGTAGTTCTCCATCAGATAGTCGCGGGCCTGGCGCACTGCCGACCGCTCCTTGGTATCGACGGGCACGATGATCGAGCTGCCATGCTGGCGGAACATCGCGTCGAGCACCTGGAACATCGCCTGGCTGCTCTCCAGCGCCCCGCTGCCGATTTCGAGAATCTCATGCGCCTGCTGAAAGGCGGCGGCGAGCTTCGGATCGTGCAGGATCTGCTTGCCGAAGGCCGGCGTACCCTGAAAGCTCTTGCCGGTCACATCTTCGAGGACTTCCCGGAACAGCGCCATGTCAGGATAGATCATCCGGTAGCGGTATCCGCCCTCGGTCGGCGCCCCGTCATGCGTCTCGCCGGGATTGATCAGATAGAGGTCGCCGGGGCCGGATGCCTCGCGCGTGCCGCGGATCGTGGCGATCTGGCTGCCGCTCTCGATGGCGCCGATACTGAACGTATCATGCGCATGCGGCGCGAATTCGTGGGTCAGGAAGGTCGCGCTCAGGCATTCCATGCCGCCGAAACGGCGGTCGCGCCAGAAGCGCGTCGTCTCCGCGCCGGCAAGCGGCATGGCATCGGTTGCCTGTTCCTGCGAGATATTCTGCATCGCGCGGATATAGCATCAATCCGCGCCCGCTTCTTGAACAAAAGTGATCAGGCGATCTTGCGGGCGCTGACCTTGCCCATCGGGTGCAGCGAATGCACGCGGAACGGCCCGCCCATCCCCTCTTCCATCATCAGCGCGATGTTGGAGATCTGGATCGGATCGTTCAGCACCGGATCGAAGATCGATCGCAGCGCCTGCTCGATGCGGGGCATGTCGACGCAATTGACCGGGCCCGTGACCGGCATGTGGAAACGGAACTCGTCCATCACGTAAGGGTTGCCCCAGCGGTGCAGATTGGCGAATTGCGCCGCCGAGAGACCATCGGGATCGCTGCGCTCGATATCTGCTTCCGACAGAGGCGCGCGAAAGCGATCGAAATGCTGGACGATGGAAGATGCCAGATAGCGCACGTTCTCGCAGGGCAGCGTCGGCACCAGGCTGTAATAATTGCCGAGCCGGGCCACCTCGATGCGAGGAACGCTGAAAGGCTGGATCGTGCCGGAGAACCGCATCAGCTCCCGCAGGAGTTGCGCTTCCGAAACATCCGCGGAAAGGTGGAACGGTGCCTTCAGCACGCCATGAAAGCCATAGCGGCGCGGCACGGCCGTATGGAAGGCGATCTCGTGAATGCCGAGACCGCGAACGGCCGGCGGCTCCAGCATCTCGCCCGAAAAGACGTTACGGCCAAGCCAATTGGCCGCCACATGGCTGAGCGGATCGCTCGGCGAAGGCGTGAAGCAAATGGCATAACGCATGCGATTTCCTCCATCTGAGAGTGCAGTGCACGGCCGAATCCGGCACCGTCGATGCGCTAGCAGATAGGTGATTTGCATGACAGAATAACGAAATAAGCTCTGGACTAATTCACGTTTAGCGTGAAGCGGCCGTGATATGGCTGGAAAGCGCGAAACTATCCGGCAGGTCAAACCCTGCGGGCTGACCGGCTATTTCGCGAGTGACCCATTCTGCCAGCCGGTGGGCGAGCCCGAAACTCACCTTGAAACCGCCCGTCAGCGCATGGAGCCGGGGATGATCGGGATGGCGCCCCACCATCGGATCGCGATCGATCGCCTTCGGCCGCAGCCCCGCCCAACGCTCGACGACAGGCGCATCCGCCAGCACCGGCGCCATTTCGCGCGCCGCCGCAATCAACGGCTCCAGCTGGTCATCGGTGCCATGGGGATCGGCAAAACTGTTCTCGCTGGTGCTGCCGATCGCGACATGCCCGCCTTCATGCGCCACGATATAGAGCCCGTCGCGGAAGATCACTGGAAAAGCCGGGTCGATATCGGCCTTCAGCAGCGCCGCCTGCCCCTTCACCGGCTGCCCGAGCGGTTGCGGCAGACCCGGATTGAAGCGCTGCAGGATCGGGAAGGATGCATGCCCGGCCGCAATGATGCAGTGACCGACGCTCATTCGGGTGCCGTCGATCTCGGCAGTACCTGCCTCCGCGTCCAACGAGCCAAGCGCCGCCATCTCGGCAATCCGCACATGCCGCGCCCGATCGAGAAATGCTCTGAGCGCCGAGACCAGCGATCGCGGCGCAACGCGGGCCGCCAGCGTGTCATGCACGAAGCCGCTGCCGCCCGCAGCCGGATCGATCCAGCCGCTGACGGCGGGTTGGTCGGAAACATGCCAGTGAAACGCCCGGCCCTGCTGGTTCCAGTTGACCTCGGCATCGGCCGAATGCCGTAGCGCGATCGTCTTCAGATGCGGCTTCGGCAGCGGGATGATCCGGCCGGAGCGCCGGTAGCCTGCGGAAAGGCCGGTGGCGGCTTCCAGTGCCGCGATCTCGGTTTCGAGGCTGAGCAGTGCGTCGAACTGGAACTGCTTCTTGGCATTCCACTTGTCCGGCATATGCGGCATCAGGGCGCCGAGCAGGCCGCCGCTGGCGCCCCCGCCGATCCGCCCGGCATCGATCAGCAGCGTGTCGATACCCAGCCGCTCGGCATATACCGCCGCCCACAGGCCCATGATGCCGCCGCCGGCGATCAAGAGATCGGCGGATTGACCGGAGAGAAGAGCCGGACTATCGGCTTGTGGCATGACAGATATCGATCCCGATCAGATTGGCAGCAACAGCCAGCCGCTCGAATGGCGAGACGGCGATATGCCCTATTCGCAGGCCTTTGGCGATCACTTTTATTGCCAGACCGACGGCCGGCTCGAATGCGGCCACGTCTTCCTTTCCGGCAACGGCCTGCCGGAGCGTTGGGCGGAAAAGGACAATTTCCAGATCGGCGAGCTCGGCTTCGGCACCGGCCTGAACTTCGCCGAGACCTGGCGCCAGTGGAAGCTGCACCGCAGGAATGGCCAGCACCTGCACTTCATGTCCTTCGAGCTCTACCCGATGCAGCGTGACGAGATTTTCCGCGCCCTGTCGCATTGGTCCGAGATCGATGCAGAACGTGATGGCCTTTCTGCGGCCTGGCCGGATAACCCGCAAGGCATCGTCAGCCTCGATCTCGATCCGCAGACCCGTCTCAGCGTCGTCTGCGGCGCGGCACTCGATGGCGTCAGGGCCGCCGAACCGCGCTTCGACGCTTGGTACCTCGATGGCTTCGCCCCGTCGCGCAACGGCGACATGTGGTCGGAAGAGCTGATGCGTCTCGTCTGCGAGAAAACCGTTCCCGGCGGCAGCTTCGCAACCTATGCCGCCGCCGGCTTCGTCCGGCGCAATCTTGTGGCAGCCGGCTTTGCCGTCGAGCGGCGCAAGGGCTTTGCCGGAAAGCGCGAAATGCTCTGCGGCCCGAAGGCCCTATAAGCCGGAGCGGCCCGGCAGCGGCTCGCTCTTGCCGAGCCACAGCTGGATCTTCTCTTCCAGCAGCTCGGGGCTGATCGGCTTCGACATATAGTCGTCCATGCCGGCATCGAGGCAGAGCTCGCGGTCGCTTTCCAGCGCATGCGCGGTGACGCCGATGATCGGCACGCGGTGCCCCTGCCCGCGTTCGCGCGAGCGGATCGCCCGTGTCGCATCGTGACCGTTCATCACGGGCATCGACACATCCATCATGATGATGCGCGGCGAATACGCTTCCCAGGCATTGACCGCTTCCTGGCCGTTGTTGACGACGAGGAAGCTCAGGCCCGTGCCCTGCAGGATCTGGGTGAAGACGATCTGGTTGACCTCGTTATCCTCGGCCACCAGCACGTCGATGAAATCGGCCTTGCGGCGCGGCGTCTCGATTTCGGGCTCGGCCTCTTCCGGCTCCGGCGCCTTGGCGGCGAGCTCGGCCTGCAGCCGCGCAAGCTCGGCTTCGGACGCCTGCTTGACGCGCTTGGCCCTGACGACCTCAACGATCGTGCCGCGCAGCAGGTTGGCGCGCGCCGGCTTCATCAGATGCGCCTGGCCGTTTAGCGCCGCGAATTCCTTTTCCGAACCCGATATGTCCATCGACGTCAGGAAGATAATCGGGAGGTTTTCGAAACGCCGGTCGGCGCGCAACTTGCGCGCCACTTCGGCGCCGTTCATCTGCGGCATGTGATAGTCGAGCACCAGCGCATCGACCTCGACGCCCACCTGATGTGCCGCTTCCAGAATGGCGATCCCCGTCGCGCCGCTTTCCGCCGCCACGCCGTCGAAACCCCAGAGCGTCAGCTGTTCGCTGAGAATGCTGCGGTTCACCTCGTTGTCGTCGATGACGAGGATGCGCGCGCCGCGCACATTGACCGGCAGCGGCTTCGGATCGAGCTTGGCCGCCGCCACCGCGAACGGCAGGTTGACGGTGAAGACGGTTCCGCGCCCCGGTTCACTCTCGGCATGGATATAGCCGCCGAAGAGATCGACGAGACCGGCGGTGATCGCCAGCCCCAGGCCCGTTCCTTCGTGACGCCGGGTCGATGAGGAATCGACCTGCGAGAACTTGTCGAACACCGATTGCAGCTTGTCGGTCGGGATGCCGATACCGGTATCCTCGATCCTGAGCTCGACCATGATCTCGCCGCCCGATCCCTGACGGAATCCGATATCGACGAAGACATGGCCCTTCTCGGTGAACTTGACGGCGTTGCCGACGAGATTGGTGACGATCTGCCGGAAACGCCCGGCATCGCCGATCACGGCCGCAGGCAGGTTCGGATCGGCGCGAACGAGCAGTTCCAGATCCTTCTCGGCCGCCGGCGAAGAGAGCAGCGTCGCCACATCCTCGACCGCCTCGACCATATCGAAGGCCGCCCTGCGCAGCTTCATCTGCCCTGCATCGATCTTCGAGAAATCGAGGATGTCGTTGATGATCGTCAGCAGCGCATTGCCGGATTTGACGATGATGTCGATGAAGGTCTTCTGGCGCGCATCGAGATCGGTCTTCGCCATCAGCTCGGCCATGCCGAGAACGCCGTTCATCGGCGTGCGGATCTCGTGGCTCATATTGGCGAGGAATTCGGACTTGGCGCGATCGGCAGCCTCGGCGCGCGACAGCAGCCGCTCCAGCTCGCCCTCGCGCTGCTTCATCTCGGTGACGTCAGTGAAGAGAGCGATCCAGTGGCCGCGCTCGCTGATCGTCGCGTCCATATTGACCCAGCGCTCGCCGGAAATATGGAAGACGGTGGTGATCGGCTGGCGCG
Organism: Rhizobium sp. BG4; assembly: GCF_016864575.1. Classification (NCBI taxonomy): domain Bacteria; kingdom Pseudomonadati; phylum Pseudomonadota; class Alphaproteobacteria; order Hyphomicrobiales; family Rhizobiaceae; genus Rhizobium; species Rhizobium sp. BG4. Next base: position 3,080,194 of record NZ_CP044125.1, on the reverse strand, counting down.
TGGCGATGCTGCTGCGCCAGTAATGCAGCGTATCGGCCGCGGCACCGTTGAAGTCGCCGCGCTCGGCGCAGAAATTGAAGAGATCGATCCAGCCGCGCCCGGCGGCCAGATATTCCGGCGGGATCTGCAACACGCCGGAAAGCGCATCGTTGGAAAGCTGGATGATGCCGTCCTGGACGATCGCCAGCCCCTGCGGCATCGCCCGCGTTGCATCGCGCATCAATTCGCCAAGCGTCTCGATCGCCGCCTTGGCGTCGTGGACTTCCTGCTCGCGCTGGCGAATGGCGCTGATATCGGAATAGGTCAGCAGGATACGGTCGTCGGAAATGCGGCGGCTGTCGAAAATGATCGACTTGCCGCCCGACCAGTTGAGCTCCACCGGCTCCGGATCGTCGGCGGTCGAGAAGTGATGGCGCCGCGATTCCAGGATCTCTTCCGGCGTCTGAGTGTAGCCGTAGCGCCCGAGCGCGTGATTGCGGCGGATCACGTCCATGAACGGCCGCCCGTCGAAGCGGTCCTCGATCGGCAGATCGCTGATCAGGTAGAACTCGTCGTTGACGTAGAGGATATCGAGCTTGTTATCGAGGATCAGCACGCCGACCGGCAGCGAGCGCAGGATGCTCTCGATATCCCGGTGCAGCACTTCGGCATGCTGCTGCGATTGGATGAGCTCCGCCTCGCGCTCTTTCAGCGGCGAAATATCGGAGAAGGACCCGACGACATAGAGCTTGCCGTCGGGCGTCTGCACGCGGTTGACGCGCGACAGGATCGGATAGGACTTGCCGTCGGTGCTCGGCAGCTTGCCCTCGACCTCGGTCAGCGAGCCGTTTTTCAGCGCCAGGCAGTTTTCTTCGTAGATGGCGCCGCCGCCGTCTTCGCCGAACATTTCGTGCTCGGTCAGCCCCAGCACCTTGGCGCGGTCGTGACCGGTGAAGGTCTCGTAATATTGGTTGGCATAGACGAGGCGGTGCTGCTCGTCGCGGGCGAAGGCCGCAACCGGTAGATCTTCCATGATCGTGCGCAGCAGATCGAGCTCGGCAACGCTCTTGTGCCAGCCGGCCTCCGCAACATGCCTGGAGCCGCCGTGGTAGGCCGCATTGACGGCGAGCGGCCGCCCGTCATCGGCGAAGATGCCGACGGGATGGTCGAGCTTTTCGATCGCCGAACGCACCCGCTCGAAATCGGCTAGCAGCGCCTGATCGGGACCGGAGGCGACAGGACGGCGCGGCTGCGCCCGCTTCTCGAAAACGCCGAGCACATAGGCCCGCTCTTCCGATGGCATGAAGCTTTCGATCTGCACCCGCTCGTGACTTGTCGCCGCCCGGTCGAAGCAGATTGCACTTTCCTCGGTGCCGAAAACCAGCGCCCGGCGCTCCTTGTCCTCGCGCTCGTCCTCTTCCGGCCGGTCGAGAACCTCGCGGCTGCGGCGGCCGATGAAATCGGAAATATCGAGACCGAAAAAATGCGCATAGGCGGCGTTCACAGCGACATAGCGAAGCTCGCTGTTCTTCACATAGGCTGGCGTATCCAGATCCGCGATCCGGCTGCATGCCAGTTCCAGAAGGTTGCCTGCCGATGTCAAAAAGCGTCCACTCCCGCTGTGAATGAAATATTCACATCTGCAACCATAATGCCAAGTCGCTTAACAAGCTTTTAACCATAAAATCTTAGAGCGCGAGCGGCAGGCGCCAAAAGCGGCGTTAAAGTTGAATCAGAACGGCAGCGGCGGGTCTCATCCCCTTGCGTTCATTTGCGCTTTCGCCCTCGCAAGAACGCGGCAAAACCCCGGCAATCATGACGAAAATTTAATTCCGCGAGCGCTTGTGCGACCATCAACGCGCCGCGATCGGGGCGGATTCTGGCCATGGCTTCAAGACAAGCCTTGTCCATGAAAGGAATTCGACATGTCCGTTCTTCATAAGACCATGGCGGCGGGCCTGATTGCGCTGACCTTTGCCGGCGCCACCTTCGCCACAACCGGAACAGCCAATGCCCGCGGCGGCGACGCCTTCTGGGGCGGTGTTGCCGGAGGCGTCGTTGGCGGCGTGGTCGGCGGCGCAATTGCCTCGCGCCCCTATTATCCCGGCCCCTATGCCTACTACCCGCCGCCGCGGGCCTACCCGGCCTATCCGGCTTATTACGCGCCCCGCTATTGCCACACGGAATGGCGCTATGACCGCTGGGGCCAGCCCTTCCGCGCCGAAGTCTGCAGACGCTGAGTGACTTGCGGCGCCGCTTCCTCCCGGCGGCGCCGTCTTTTCCCTAGAACCAGAGATCGCGCACGCAGCGCCCCGTCGACGGCAGATCGGTGAAGGTCACCAGCCCGTCGAAATGGTCGATCGCCAGATCTTCCACGGCCTCTGGCGGCGCAAGCCTGACATTGACCGCCATCCGCCGCCGCCCATCCGATTCCAGCACCAGACCGCGCCAGGCGAGAACGCAGGCGCAGGCAGGGCAGAACAATATCTCCAGCGGCGACTTGTCTCTTCCCGAGCGCGTATAGGACGCCGTCGGCCCGCTGACCGCCACCCGCTCGCCTTCATAATCATAGGCCCAGAGCGTGCCGTACCGGCGGCAGAGCGTGCAGTTGCAGGCGGTGATCGATCCCGGATCGCCTTCCAGCGTCCAGTGCGCCTTGCCGCAATGACATGAGCCGATCATCATGACGTGATCTCCTCCTTCGCAGTCGATGCGCCATCCTGCCGGAATGAACCGGCAACCGCAATCAGCCTTGATCCGGCTCAATGAGCCCGCGGCCCGCCTCGATCATAGTCGTCTCTTGCGGCCTTGCCGCACAGGAGGGCCATTCGATGACGTCGCCGATCCGCTCCATATTCGACGCGCTCGATCCCGGCGATGCGCTCGGCGAAGTCCTCTTCGGATTGATCATGGCGCTGACATGGACCGTCGGCTCCCGCCTCGTCATGCATGAGGAAGGCATCGAGGTGCGCGATCTCGTCGTCGCGACGCTCGGCTGCAACGCCGCCTGGGCGATCATCGATGCCGTCCTGTTCGTGCTTGGCACCAGTTTCTACAAGAGCCGGCGCCTGCGTCTCTTCCGGCATATCAAGGCCGCCCGCAGCGAGGCGACGGCGCTTGCCGTGCTTGCCGAGGAGTTTCCGATCGAGGACACCCCGTTCTCGGGAAAGACCGCCGATGCCGAAGCTCTCTACCGCTCGCTCCTGGCGCTGACCGCCCGCGCCGAGCCGCGAAAGGCATTGCTGACGAGAAACGATATCCTCGCCGCCACCGGGATCGGCATCCTGGTTTTCGCAACCGCCATCCCCGCCGTCATCCCCTTCTTCCTGATCGCCGACGCCGAACTGGCGCTGCGCGTCAGCAACCTCGTGCTGATCGCGCTGCTCTTCATCACCGGCTATGCATGGGCAAGTTTCTCCGGTGGCAGACCGCTCTATGCCGGGCTCACGATGACCGGTCTGGGCCTCGTGCTCGTGCTGATCGCCGTCGCGCTCGGCGGCTGACGCACACCGCAAAAACACGGCACTCGCGCCTCGATGGTGTGTCACCCTTGCATCATTCTCTGCAAAGTAGAAAAGATCCGGTTGGCAAGACCGGATTTGTCCGGTACAAAATCTCCATCGCTGCAGATCAAACAGAGGAGGCGTTGCATGACATCAGTATTCATCGAAACCCTCCCGTCCGGAATGATCCGACACTAGGTCATTCCAATTCGCGGTCCGCCCAGGGCACGCGGCAAGCGGTTTTAACGTCTTTCACAGCGCCACCGATCTGCCGGGGTTATTTCGTCTCCCGTTCCGGCTGTGTCTATTAACTCTCGATTTTGGGGCCGGCTGCCCTCGATATGGCGCCGGACTGGTTAAAATGACTCGCAAGAAGCTCGACTTCCGTGCCGATGCTTATCGCAACGTGCTCGGCTTTGTTTTTCGTCAATGGACGCATCGCCCTGCCCTGGTCGGCAGCATTATCCTGCTGGTCATCGCCAGCACGCTCGCCGAAGTCCTGGTCCCGGTCTTCTCCGGCCGGATCGTCGATGCGATCGCCGGCGGCAACGCGGCCGATGGCGCAATCCGCGCCTTCGTCGTCGTCGCGGCGCTCGGCCTCACCAGCGTCGTGCTGCGCTGGTTCATCTTCAACGGCATCATTTGGCTGACGCTGCGCATCATGGCCGATGTCGCCAACAGCGGCTTCCACAAGGTGCAGCGTTTCTCGACCGACTGGCATGCCAACAGTTTTGCCGGCTCGACGGTGCGCAAGATCACCCGCGGCATGTGGGCGCTCGACGCGCTGAACGACCTGTTGCTGGTCGCGCTCCTGCCGTCGGTCGTCATGCTTGCCGGCGCCAGCATCGTGCTCGGCAGCTACTGGCCGGTCATGGGGCTCATCGTGGCGGCGGGATCGTTGATCTATATCGGCGTCACCGTCGTGCTCTCGATGGGCTACGTCTCGCCTGCTGCCAAGCTCGCCAATGCCTGGGATACCAAGCTCGGTGGCGCGCTTGCCGATGCGATCAGCTGCAACTCGGTGGTCAAGGCCTTCGGCGCCGAAGACCGCGAGGAAGAGCGCCTGAGCCACGTTCTCGCCAAATGGGACAGCCGCACGCGGCGGACCTGGCGGCGCGGCACGCTGAACGGCACGATCCAGGGCTTCATGATGGTCTCGATGCAGGCAGGCATCCTCGGCACCGGCCTCATCATGTGGCAGAAGGGCCTGGCGACGCCGGGCGACATCACCTTCGTGCTGGCGATGTTCTTCGTGCTGCAGGGATATCTGCGCTCGGTCGGGCAGGATATCCGTAACCTGCAGCGCGCCGTCAACGACATGGAAGAGCTGGTGCTGCTCGACAAGACGCCGCTCGGCATCGAGGACAGGCCGGGCGCCAGGGCGATCGCCATCGGCAAGGGCGAGATCATCTTCGATCGCGTCACCTTCCAGTATGGCGCCCATCCGACGCCGCTCTATGACGACTTTTCCGTCGCCATCAAGCCCGGCGAACGCGTCGGTCTGGTCGGTCATTCGGGCTCGGGCAAGACGACCTTCGTCAAGCTCGTCCAGCGCCTCTATGACGTCAATTCCGGTTCGATCCGGATCGACGGGCAGGATATCGCCAAGGTGACGCAGTCGAGCCTGCGCGGCCAGATCGCCATCGTCCAGCAGGAACCGATCCTGTTCCACCGGACGCTGGCCGAAAACATCGCCTATGGCCGGCCGGAGGCATCGAGACGCGAGATCGAGGACGCCGCGAGACAGGCAAGCGCCCATCACTTCATCATGAGCCTTCCTAAGGGCTATGAGACGATGGTGGGCGAGCGCGGCGTCAAGCTGTCGGGCGGCGAGCGCCAGCGCGTCGCCATCGCCCGCGCCTTCCTTGCGGATGCGCCCGTGCTGATCCTCGACGAGGCGACGTCCAGCCTCGACAGCGAGAGCGAAGTGCAGATCCAGCAGGCGATGGAACGCCTGATGGAGGGACGCACGACGCTGGTGATCGCCCACCGCCTGTCGACCGTCAGGGCACTCGACCGCCTGCTGGTCTTCGACAAGGGCAGGATCGTCGAGGAAGGCGACCACCAGTCGCTCGTCCGCCTCAACAACGGCATCTACCGCCGGCTGTTCGAGCGGCAGGCGCTGGAGCTCACCAAGGGCCTGGTGGCATAAACCCGAAGCACCGGAGCATAAGCCTCCGGTGCTTCGACCCCTCAGGATTTCCGCGTTAGACCCAGGACATCCTGCATGTCGTATTCGCCCGGCGCTCGCCCCATGACCCAGCGGGCGGCAGCCAGTGCGCCGCGGGCGAACATGCCGCGGTCGAGCGCCGAATGCGACAGCGTCAGCACTTCCTCTCCGGCTGCAAACATGACGCTGTGCTCGCCGACAATGCCGCCGCCGCGGATCACCGAAAAGCCGATTTCACCGGCCGGGCGCTCGCCGGTCATGCCGTCGCGGCTGCGCCGCTCGACGGATGAGAGCGCCACACCGCGGCCACCGGCGGCGGCTTCGCCGAGCATCAGCGCCGTGCCGGATGGCGCATCGACCTTGCGGCGGTGATGGGCCTCGAGGATTTCGATGTCCCAGGTTTCAGCGGGCAATGTGCCCGCGACCTGCGCGACGAGGCCGACCAGCATGTTGACGCCGATCGAGAAATTGCCGGAGCGGACGATCGCGACCTTACTGGCCGCCCTGTTGATCCGTTCAAGCTCATCCGCCTCGAAGCCCGTTGCACCGATCACCAGCGCCGGTCCGTTTCTCTCCGCGCAAAGTTCGGCCAGTTCGGCCGCCGCGGATGCCGTGGAGAAATCGAGGATCACTTCGGCCGTCTCGATGGCCACGGAGCGATCGACAAGCCCGTCGCCGCCGGTCCGGCCGATGCTGCAGACGTGGGTGAAGGCAGGATCATCTGCAAGCGCGGAAAGAATGGCGCGGCCCATATGACCCCGGGCGCCGCTGACGGCAATTTTGACAGGCAAGGTCACGGGCATCTCCATCCGCATAGGGGTCAACCGAAGCGCCGTGCGCTTCGAACCCTGCGATATGGCAAAACGGCAGCCTTGCCTACCGTCACGATGAAGACGGTTGGTGCAAGCGCCCGGCCCGCCGCGCGGACCGGGCGCTCTGATCGCTTACCACTTCACGCGGATACCGGCAGTGCCGCTCAGCGCATAGCTGCTGCCGACGTTCTCGAGTGAGGACCGGGCGGTCGCTTCGCCGTAGACGGAGGTGCGCTCGTCGTTCCAGCTATAGGAACCGCCGAGCGTCACACCGGCCGAGAGCCGGTCGTTTTCTGTCTTGAAGCGCAGGCCCGCGACATCGACCGCCGTTCCCTGCAGGAACTCGTAGTAGAGGTTTGCAGAGCCGTAGAGCTTGGCATGAACCGTCTTGCCGTCGGCCTTCTGCCAGCTCTCGTCACGATCGAAGGCAATACCGGCGCGGCCGTTCAGGCTGTCGCCGCGATCGAGCGAAACCGGCGCGCCGAAGGCATCATGGAAATCGTCGAAATCGATCGACGAATAGATGAGCTGCGCCTGCGGCGTAATCGACCACGAACCGGCCGAGGCAAAGCGGCGCCCCGCCTCGATGCTGAGCGTCGATCCGAAGCCGCTATTGCCGCCCTTCAGGTCGGCATTGGTGAGATCGGATTTCAGCGTCGTGTCGTAGAGGGTGAACTGCCCCTGCGCATCGGCATAGAAGCCATCCGCGCCATACCAGGTGAGCGTCGCGCCGACACCCTGGCCCATCGTCTCGATCTTGCCGTCGCCGTAGATCGAGCTGACATCGCCGGTGATCGTGCCGAAATGCGCCGTCAGCCCGCCAATCAGCAGGCCCTTGCCGCTCTGGTAGAGCTCGCCATCGACGCCGCCTTCGGCCTTCCAGAGATCGTAATCATAGGTGGCGCCGCTGGTGCTGGAAGCGGGATCGACGCGGCCATACATGCCCTCGGTGCGCATCCACACGCCATCCGGCCCGTTTGCGGCGACCGGATCGCTGCCGGTCTCCCAGTAGCGGTCGCCGACGCGCTGCTGCAGCGTGCCGATGGCGTTCAGCTGCTGCAGCATCTGCGGATAGACCTCGTAGATCGGCACGCCCGCCTGATAGAGCGGCGCCGTCGATGTCGCAATCAGCACCGAGCGCAGATACCAGTCGCCATCGGCAGGCGTCGCGATGCCGTTCTGATAGAGCCGGTAGGCATAGGCGCCACCGACGACGGCCTGATCGCCGTTATAGACATAGTCCCCCTGCAGCGAGAAGGTGCCCGCCGACGTGCCGCCGACATCGATGATCTTGATGCCCTCGACCGTCTGCGCCCCGGCACCTCCGGCATTCGTCACCCGCACGGTGGTCGTCCCCGCCGTATTGCCCGTCACCACGAGCTGGCTGGTCGCCGACGTATCGCCGCCGAGCACCGACTGGATATCGAGCACGCCGTTATTGCCGGTATAGTCGCCCGAGATCGTCAGTGCGCCCGTGGCGCCGCTCCCCGCCACGATGGCCCCCGAATTCGTCACATTGCCGAAGATCGTGCCGCTGCCGCCAAGCGTCGCAAGGTTGGTGATGTCGCCGGTGACGCTGTCGGTCGCGTCGTCGCCGATCAGCAGCGTGCCGTCGGAGACGGTCCAATCCGTCGTGGCCGTGCCGACGCCGTCGAGCAGCCAGGTGCCGGTACCGGTTTTCTCGAAGATATCGAAATTCCGATACTGCGCGGCCACGCCGATCGAGGCGATGTCGAACGTATCCGTGCCCGCGCCGCCGATGCGCAGCGTATCATCGAGCGTCGCGTTGCCGATGACGTTGCCGTTGATGGTGGAACCGGCCTGGAGCTCCAGGGTGAAATTGGATGTTGCATTCGACATGACGATCGCGTCCGTCATGCCGCTACCGGCACTGATCGTGCCGCTATTGACGATGGTGGCGTCCGCCATCTGTACGGAGATGGCGTAGGCATTGCTGCCGCCCTCGATCGTGCCCGTACTGTTGTTGATCAGCGTCCCGTTGGCCCGGAGCTGCACGCCCTCACCGGTGAAGACGCCTCCATTGACACCGTCGCCGCCGCGGATGGTGCCATTGTTGGTCAGCGTGCTGAGGGCGCCTGCCGGACCGCCGACGAACACGCCGAGTGCGCCATTGCCCGTGGCGCTGCTTCCGCCCTGGATGAGCCCGTTATTGGTGACATTGGTACCGCGCTGCGCCTGGATAGCGAAGCCGCCGCTCCCGGCGCCGGAATTGGAGCCGCCGGTCACCGTGCCGTTGTTGACGAACGTCGTCCCGTTCAGGTTTGCGCCGGCGCTCGTTGTGGACGAGCCGTCGGGTCCGCCCGTTATCGAGCCGTTGTTGACCAGAGACGAGGGACCGGTGTTGCTGATGACGATACCGCGTTCGGCCGTCGCACCTGCAATCGATCCCTCGATCGTCAGCGTCTGCCCACCGGTGTTGGTGAACTGAAGATTGCCGATAGCAAAACCTTGAGTATCGATGGTGATCGGCTTCGTCGGCGTCGGCAATATTGAGCCGGTTGTCGAGAACCCCGCCGTCAGCTTGATCGTCGCCGTGGCGTCGCCATCGGCATTCGCCGTGTTGATCGCATTACGCAGTTCAGTATCGTTGCTGACCAGATACTCGGCCCCGAGGGCCGGGGATGCCAGACAGCTGCCGAGCAGCAACGCGGCCAAGCTTACGCCTGCGAGAAGAGTCTGCTTTTCGAAAAACCTGATGCCGGGGTGGCGCTCACGAATATCTCCATAAAGTTGATTCTAATATGAACAATTACACGTCTTGAATACGCTCCCCCTGCCCGCGTTCGGCCGATCCGGCAAGCAACCATTAGGTTGCAAAGCGACAAACATTTTCCAAAAAACGACAGAATGTTGCGGCGCAGCAACAGAGTTTTCGACTATTAAACTTTTGTAAATCAATATGTTAAGACATTGGTAATCTTCCGAACTATATTAGAAAAGCCACATGTCGCATCCAAGCGCCGGAAGGCGCCGCCGCCACCACACGCAGCAAGGACCGGACGGCATGAAGTGCACCGATTGGTTGAAGCCGGCGACGCTCCGAGGGTCACAGTCGCGGGGCCTGAAAATCGGCTGACATCGCCGCCTGCTCCGTCGCTCCCGGCAAAGCGCAAGGCAGCCATGCGGCCCATCCCCTTGACTTTCGGCGCGAACTAGACCAAATGCAGCCCAGCTTTCACCTTCCGGCCGCCGCGTGAGCGTGCCCCTGCCAGCAAATAGGAGCAGGAAGAAGGGCAAAAGCGCATTTCGTAGAGACCGCATCCCAAGACGCGGCAGAAGCGCTGGAAAGCTTTTTCCAACAAGACAAGTTCCCACTTCACGCGGGGTTCTTGACGCCAGAACGACACCGGGCCGCATTCCGCGCTCCGGCGATTTGGTTTTGGCGCGCCCTGAAAAGGTTATGACTTGACCAATTTTGAATCGCTTGGTGTCTCCAAGCCGGTTGTCGCCACTCTTTTCCAGCTCGGCATCGAAACGCCGACCCCCATCCAGGAAAAGGCAATTCCGCTTCTCATCCAGGGCCGCGACCTGATCGGCCTCGCGCAGACCGGCACCGGCAAGACGGCCGCTTTCGGCCTGCCGCTCATCGAGAAGCTCATCCATGAAGAACGCCGCCCGGATAACCGCACCACCCGCACGCTGATCCTGGCGCCGACCCGCGAACTGGTGAACCAGATCGCCGTCAACCTGAAGAACTTCCTGCGCAAGTCGCATCTGCGCATTAACGTCGTCGTCGGCGGCGTGTCGATTAACAAGCAGCAGCTGCAGCTCGAAAAGGGCACCGACATTCTGGTCGCCACCCCCGGCCGCCTACTCGATCTCGTCGCCCGCCGCGCCATCGGCCTCACCGCCGTGCGCTACCTGGTGCTCGATGAAGCCGACCAGATGCTCGACCTCGGCTTCGTCCACGATCTGCGCAAGATCGCCAAGATGGTGCCGAAGAAGCGCCAGACCATGCTGTTTTCGGCCACCATGCCGAAGTCGATCGCCGATCTCGCTGCCGACTACCTGACCGATCCGGTTACCGTCGAAGTGACACCTCCGGGCAAGGCTGCCGACAAGGTCGAGCAGTATGTCCACTTCGTCAACGGCAAGAACGACAAGACCGATCTCCTGAAGAAGTCGCTGACGCAGAACCCCGATGGCCGCGCCATCGTCTTCCTGCGCACCAAGCACGGCGCCGAGAAGCTGATGAAGCATCTCGATTCCGTCGGCTACTCGGTCGCCTCGATCCACGGCAACAAGAGCCAGGGCCAGCGCGAGCGCGCCCTCAAGGCCTTCAAGGACGGCGATATCAAGACGCTGATCGCCACCGACGTTGCCGCCCGCGGCATCGACATCCCGGCTGTCAGCCACGTCTATAACTACGACCTGCCGGAAGTTGCCGAAGCCTATGTCCACCGCATCGGCCGTACGGCCCGCGCCGGCCGTGACGGCATCGCGATCGCCTTCTGCGCGCCGGATGAAGCCCGCCTGCTCCGCGACATCGAGAAGCTGATGAACATCAGCATCGCCGTTGCCAGCGGCGAAGCTCCGGCCGACATGCGCGCTGCCCCGCGCCGTGGAAACGGCAACGGCAATGGCAACAACCGCAATCGCGGCGGCGAGCGCCGTGGTGGTGGTGAGGGCCGTTCCGGCGAAGGCCGCAGCGAAAACCGTAACGGCGGCGAAGGCCGCGGCAACCGTCCGCAGCGTCCGCGCCGCGAAGGTGAAGGCGGCGAAGTCCGCGCCGGTGGCGAGGAGCGCCGCGAGCGCCGTCCCCGTCCCGAGCGCCAGAAGCAGCGCAACGAGGACTTCCGCGGCCAGCGCCGTGGCGAAGCGACCCCGGATGCCGGCCCCGACAACGATCTCGCATCGACCTCGGATTTCCGCACGGCCAAGAAGCCGCAGCGCCCGAACCATGCCGGTGGCGAAAACCACAATCGCCATCACCCCGGCGCTGCCCGCAACGGCAACGGCCGTCCCGGCCGCAAGCATGGCGAGGGCCAGCAGGCCCATGGCGAGCGCAAGGACGGCTCCGGCGGCATGCGCCGTAAGGGTCCCCGCAATGGTGGCGGCCAGCGCCGCGAACAGGCCTGAGACAGGTCTGAACACTGAATTCAGAAAGAGGCCGGTATCATCCGGCCTCTTTTTGTTTTAGAACCACGGTGACGGAATACTTCCGGACCGACGGCCTTGAACAGCCGCGGCCCGGCAGCCATATGCGAACGAAATTGCAATCTGCATTGCGAGACGCCGGGGTCTATCGTCGATCAGAGCAGATTTGTTTGAAAGCCAGCGTCTGAGAGGCGGCTGGAGACGATTACGTGCATTTCATTTCAAGCTCCCATTGATCAAGAGAGACTGCCCGTGCCATTGCCTCAAAATTCCAGCGCCAAGCGCTTCCAGCTGATTCTGATCAAGCCGTCGCATTACGACGACGATGGCTACGTGATCCGCTGGTGGCGGGCGATGATCCCGTCCAATTCGCTGGCAGCACTCTATGGTATCGCCGCCGATTGCGCCGAACGCGAAGTGCTCGGCCCCGGTGTCGGCATCGATATCAAGGTGATCGACGAGACCAATACCCGCGTCAACATTCCCGAGCTTCTGGCGCAGCTTGCCCGGCACGGCAATTTCGGCATGGTCGGCCTGATCGGCGTGCAGTCGAACCAGTATCCCCGTGCGCTGGATATCGCCCGCCCCTTCCGCGCCGCAAACATTCCGGTGTCGATGGGCGGCTTCCATGTCTCCGGCTGCCTGTCGATGCTCGATGGCAAGGCAGTCGAACTCGATGCCTGCCGCGAGATGGGCATCTCGATGTTCGCCGGCGAAGCCGAGGGACGGCTGGACAAGGTGCTGCAGGATGCCGCCTACGGCCAGCTCGAGCCCGTCTACAATTTCATGAACGACCTGCCGGGCATCGGCGGTACGCCTGTGCCCTTCCTGCGCAAGGAAAACATCCAGCATACGCTCGGCCTCTCCAGCAGCTTCGATGCCGGCCGCGGCTGCCCCTACCAGTGTTCCTTCTGCACCATCATCAACGTCCAGGGCCGCAAGTCGCGCTTCCGTTCCGCCGATGACATCGAGAAGCTGGTGCGGATGAACTGGGCGCAGGGCATCCACAAGTTCTTCATCACCGACGACAACTTCGCCCGCAACCGCGACTGGGAAGCGATTTTCGACCGGCTGATCGAACTCAGGGAAAAGGACGGCATTCCGCTCGGCCTGATGATCCAGGTCGATACGCTCTGCCACAAGATCCCGAACTTCATCGAGAAATCGAAGCGCGCCGGCGTCACCCGCGTCTTCATCGGCCTCGAAAACGTCAATCCGGACAATCTGACGGCCGCCAAGAAGAACCAGAACAAGATCACCGAATATCGCAAGATGCTGCTCGCCTGGAAGGCGCAGGGCATCATGACGCTTGCCGGCTATATCCTCGGCTTCCCGGCCGATACACCGGAGAGCATCCGCCGCGACATCCAGATCATCCAGCACGAGCTCCCCCTCGATGTCATCGAGTTTTTCGTGCTCACCCCGCTGCCCGGCTCCGAGGATCACCAGACGCTCTGGCGCAAGGGCGTCGAAATGGAGAAGGACCTCAACGTCTACGACGTCGAGCATGTCTGCACCGCGCATGAAAAGATGAGCCGCGAAGAGTGGGAAAGCGTCTATCGCGAGGCCTGGTCGCTCTATTATTCGCCCGAGCACGTGAAGACGCTGCTGCGCCGCGCTGTGGCGACCGGCGTTCCGCTCGCCAGCCTCGTCAAGGTGCTGGTCTCGTTCGCCACCACCGTGCCGCTCGAGAACGTCCATCCGCTGCAGAGCGGCCTGCTCCGCCTCAAGCACCCGTCGGAACTGCGCCCGGGGCTGAAGCCGGTTCATCCCCTGCTCTTCTGGCCGCGCTTCGCCTGGGAAACCTTCAGCAAGCACATGAAGCTCGCAAGCGTCATCGTGAAGATGAGCTATGCAGCCTTCAAGATCGCCAGGGATCCGGCCTCGAAGACTTACATGGATCAGGCGCTGACCCCTGTTGGAGAAGACGACGAAGAAAAGCTCGATCTCTTCACCAAGACCGCAGGCGGCACCGCGGCCGTCAACCACGTCCGCAAGATCGCCAAGCTGACGCACACAGCGCCCGCAGCCGAGTGATCAGGCCTCGATCGCCTGAACACTCTTGCGATTCGTCAGATAGACGCCCGTCACGACAACAACCGTGCCGAGGATGAGCGGCAGCGTCAGCGGTTCACCGAAGGCGATGAAGGCCTCGATCGCCACCGTCGGCGGCATCAGATAGATCAGCGACGCCGCCCGCGATACCTGGCCGCGGCGGATCAAATAGAGCAGCAGCCCGATACCGCCCATCGACAGGCCGACGACCGACCAGGCGAGTGCGGCGAAGGCCTCGATGGTGCCGTCGAAATGCAGGTTCTCGAAGGCAAGCGCCAGCGGCACGGTGATGGCGAGCGCGCCGAGATATTGCAGCGTCGCGATCGCCTTCAGGTCGCCGCTGTGCAGATGCTTCTTCTGATAGATCGTGCCGTAGGTGACGGAGGCCATGCCGATCAGGTTGATCGTCAGCGGCACCGCCGCATGCATGAGATCGGCCGTTCCCGGCTCGATAAGCTTCGGCGACACAGCAATGATGATCCCGAGGAAGCCGAGCGCCAGCCCGAGCTTCTGTGCCGGCTGGAGCCGCTCGCCGATCAAGAAAGGCGCGGCCATCGCCGTCAGCAGCGGCTGCATCGCAGCGATGACGCCCGAGATACCGGCCGGCACGCCATTGGCAATCGCCCACCAGATGGCGGCGAGATAGAAGCCGTGCAGGAAGAACCCGGAATAAACAGCCCGCCAGACCGTCGCCCGGTCTGGCCATTTCGCCTTCAGCGCCAGACAGAGCGCCAGGAAAGCCAGCGCCGAGAACGTGTAGCGGATGGCGAGAAACGTGAACGGCTCCGAATGCATCGCCGCATATTTCGCCACGACCCAGCCGGTCGACCAGAGAAGCACGAAGATGGCGGGAGCGAAGCGGTCGAGGGTCATGATGCGGCTCGGGGCAAGAGCGAAAATATCGTTGGCTGATAGCCTCCCCGCCCGGCCGCGTCAAAGGCGAAACGTTGAAGCTAAATTCAAGTTTCGCTGATGCCCGAAAACGAAATGGCCGGGCGATTGCCCGGCCATCTCATTGTGGCTTTCGGTCGGGAGAAGGCCGTCAGCCAATCTTGATGAGCTTGCCTTCCTTGACGGACTGCACGGCAGCGTCGGCCAGCGCCAGCGCCGCGAGGCCATCGGCGCCCGACGGTGTGATCTTGGCGCCCTTCTCGATCGCAGCGATGAAGCTGGCGATCTCATTGGCATAGGCTTCCGTGTAGCGGGTCATGAAGAAGTCGTGCAGCGGCGGGCGGGTATAGCCGTCGCCGTTTGCGACTTCGATCGAAACCGGGCGCTGGTTCTCAGCCGAGACGAGACCCTTCGAGCCATGCACCTCGATGCGCTGGTCGTAGCCGTACGTGGCGCGGCGCGAGTTGGAGATCATCGCCTGCTTGCCGGACTTGGTCTGCAGCAGAACGGAAACGCTGTCATAGTCGCCGGCCTCGCCGATCGCCTTGTCGACGAGAACGGCAGCCGTTGCGAAGACCGAGACCGGCTCTTCGCCGAGCAGGAAGCGCGCCATGTCGAAGTCATGGATGGTCATGTCGCGGAAGATGCCGCCGGAACGCTTGATGTAATCGACAGGCGGAGCGCCCGGATCGCGCGAGGTGATCGTCACCATCTCGACATCGCCGATGCGGCCGTCGTCGATCGTTTTGCGCACGGCCATGAAATGCGGGTCGAAGCGGCGGTTGAAGCCGACCATCAGCTTGGCATTGGTTTCGTTGACGACCTTGATGCAGGCGCGGACGCGGTCGACGTCGAGATCGACGGGCTTCTCGCAGAAGATCGCCTTGCCGGCGCGCGCAAAGCGCTCGATCAGGTCGGCATGCGTATCGGTCGGCGTGCAGATGACGACGGCGTCGATATCCTTCGCGGCCTCGATCGCCTCGATCGTGCGCACTTCGCAGCCATAGGCGGACGCGATCGCATCGGCCGCCTGCGGGAATGCATCGGCAACGGCAACGAGCTTGGCGTTGGCATCGCCGGTCACCGCCTTGGCGTGAACCTTGCCGATACGGCCGGCGCCGAGAAGACCAAATCTGACAGTCATGAGAACCTCCCTAGGATTCGGAACAAATGGACCGAATTGCAATATTTCTGGAATTTTCATTCCATTTTCTACGCGAGCCGTCAAGCCCGCCACTCTTTCACATTTGTGAAATCCATCCTAAAGACAAGTGATGGAAATATGACCGGAGCACTTATGCAGCTGATCGACCCGAGCCACCCCGCCTACCGCAATGCCTGGGTACGCGCACTTATCGTTGCCGTTTGCCTTGGCTGGGCAGTGCTCGAATTTTTCGGCGGCGATCCCTTCTGGGGCGTGCTGTCGGGTGCCGCAGGCGTCTACGCCTTCTATATGCTGTTCTGGACCTTCAAGCCGCAGCAACCTGCCGAAGAAAAGCCGGCCGCCACCGAGCATGCCGAAGAAGACAAGGATCCGGAGTGATCAGCGGCTGAGACGCCGCACCGCTTCATCGATCAGAAGATTCGCCAAAGTCATGCGCCGCGTCGCGTTGTCGCGGAATTGCGGTGCCACGCGGTCGGGATGATTGAGCTTGGCAAAGGCGCGGCGCTTCTCTCCGAGCGACTGCACGGTATCCGCCGCCGAGATCGCCAGCTCCGCCGCAATGTCGGCCGGCGCGGTGCGCGACAGATGTTCGGGCATGACGGGTTCCGGCTCTGGCTCCAGTACAGGTTCTGGCTCCGGCTCGACGACGGCGGCTTCAGGCGCCGGTGGCGGCGCCTCGAATTCCAGATTGTCGAAATAGGCCTGCCCCGGCTTCTGCCCGGCAGCCGACACCCCTTCCATCACGTCGAAGGCAAGGCCGGTCGAGAAACCATGGACGCGATGAACCGCGGGCTGATCGCCCGCCTCGTCGTCATCCCCGCCCTCTTCCGCCTTCAGCCGTTCCAGAACCGACTGGAACACCGATTGTCCGAACAGCATGCTGCCTTCCCGTTTCGAAGGCGCGCAGTTTCCGATGCCAAGATGGCGCCGGGCTTGCGGCTAAGCGGAAACCGCCAGCGCCTCCTCCAGGATCAGGTCGTAGAGCAGCCGCGCGCTCGGCGGCATCGCCCGCTCTCGGGCGGTGATCAGGCTGTAGGGCTTGACGTTGATCTCGAATTCCGTCGGCAGCATGCGGACATCCGACGCCTCCGAGCTCTGGCTCGACAGGAATTGCGCCACATCGACGGCAACAGGCGCGATCGCATCCGTCTTGCAGATGATCGCGCAGGTCAAAAGCAGCGACGAGGTGTTGACGATATTGCCGGGCACCGGAACGCCGGCGCCGAGGAAGATGTCCTCGACCGTGCGGCGCAGCAGCGTACCCGGCGGCTGGAACACCCAGTCGTAGTCGCGCAGATCGGAAAGGCTGCTCGGTCCGCCCTTGAGTAGCGGGTGGCCGCTTCGCACGATGAGACAGGCCTTCTCGACGCCGATCTCCCGCACTTCGAAAAGCCGCGGATTGAGATCGTCGGGGATGCGGCTGATGATGAAGTCGTGCCGGGCCGCCAGTAGCTCCCGCGCCAGCACGTTGCTGGTCTCTACCTGGATGTTGACCTCGATGCCGGGGAAGCTCTTGCGCACCTTGTCGATCGCCGGAACGACGAGGCTCATGGCCGGCGCCGTCACCGCGCCGATGAACACCGAACCGCCTTTGCCGCTCTTCAATTCGGCGATCTCGCGGCCGGCTTCGCGCAGCTCCAGAAGGATCTTTCGCGCACGCTTTGCGAGTGCTTCTCCGAAGGTCGTCAGCACCACGCCGCGCGCCACCCGCTCGTATAGCGGCGTCTTCACGATTGATTCCATTTCGGACAGCATTCGCGATGCGGCGGGCTGCGAGATGGCGAGCGTCTCGGCGGCGGCCGAAATCTGGCCGCTATCTTCGATTGCGACAATCATGCGCAGGTGATTCAGCTTCAAACCCGCACGAAGAAAGGCGTCATCGGCAAAATTGTCGCTGTGGATATCGACGTAATCCATCGAAATAGGCTCGGAGATGATCGTCATGGTTGCGGCCTCCCCTCCGCCTTCCATCAAAAGTAATACTTTTTAACGATATACCAAATTTGTTATGCACTTTACCACTTATTCTATTTGACAGTTATAGGATTCCGTACGAGTTTGCCGCCGTGTGCTGGTTGGCACTCAACACGTGTGAGATCGTGGAGGAGACCTACTTCGTTTCTCACCATCTGAAGTAACTATCCAATCTACGGAACCTGCCACAGTTTCGTGGTGGGCGATTTTTCGTCCGCCGATCTATTAACAAGGGAGAGAGAAATGAAATCCATTATCTCATTGATGGCTGCGGCTGCCTTCGGCGTCGCTTCGTTCGTTGTACCGGCAATGGCCGCCGACAAGGGTCTCGTTGGTATCGCAATGCCGACCAAGTCCTCGGCTCGCTGGATCGACGACGGCAACAACATCGTCAAGCAGCTTACGGACGCCGGCTACCAGACCGACCTCCAGTACGCTGACGACGACATTCCGAACCAGCTTTCGCAGATCGAAAACATGGTCACCAAGGGTGCCAAGGTTCTCGTTATCGCTTCGATCGACGGCACGACCCTCTCGGACGTTCTCCAGAAGGCTCACGACGCCGGCATCAAGGTCATCGCTTATGACCGCCTGATCCGCGACTCCGGCAACGTTGACTACTACGCAACGTTCGACAACTTCCAGGTTGGCGTTCTCCAGGCTGGCACGATCGTCGACAAGCTCGGCCTCAAGGACGGCAAGGGCCCGTTCAACATCGAACTCTTCGGCGGTTCGCCGGACGACAACAACGCCTTCTTCTTCTATGACGGCGCAATGTCGGTTCTTCAGCCTTACATCGACTCTGGCAAGCTCGTCGTAAAGTCCGGCCAGACCGGCATGGACAAGGTCGGCACGCTGCGTTGGGACCCGGCAACGGCCCAGGCTCGCATGGACAACCTGCTCTCGGCTAACTACACCGACGCCAAGGTCGACGCTGTTCTGTCGCCTTACGACGGTCTCTCCATCGGCATCATTTCGTCGCTGAAGGGCGTTGGCTACGGCACCCCGGACCAGCCGCTCCCGGTCGTTTCTGGCCAGGACTCGGAAGTTCCGTCGATCAAGTCGATCATCGCTGGCGAGCAGTATTCCTCGATCTTCAAGGATACCCGCGAACTCGCTAAGGTCACCGTTGCCATGGTTGATGCCGTCATGTCCGGCAAGGAGCCGGAAGTTAACGACACCAAGACCTACGACAACGGCGTCAAGGTCGTTCCGTCCTACCTGCTGAAGCCGGTAGCTGTCACCAAGGACAACTACAAGACCGTCCTGATCGACAGCGGTTACTACAAAGAAGACCAGCTGAAGTAATTTCAGAAGTCGGCCGGAACCCGCTTTGTTGCGGGTTCCGGTCTTCGATTCTATGATCGCCTGACGGTTTTCAGGTCACGGCGCTGGATTTTTGACTATGGACAATACAATCCTCGAAATGCGGAACATCACCAAGACGTTCCCGGGTGTCAAAGCGCTCGAGAATGTGAACCTCAAGGTTCGCCAGGGTGAGATCCACGCATTGGTGGGCGAAAACGGGGCCGGCAAGTCGACCCTCATGAAAGTTCTCTCCGGCGTTTACCCGGCCGGAAGCTACGACGGCGAGATCGTCTACGAAGGCGACGTCCGCAACTTCAAGGTCCTGAAGGACTCCGAAGAGATCGGCATCGTCATCATCCATCAGGAGCTGGCCCTCGTGCCCCTGCTCTCGATCGGCGAAAACATCTTCCTCGGCAACGAGAACGCCAAGAACGGCGTCATCAGCTGGCAGGAAACCTTCAATCGCACGCGCCAGCTGCTCGCCAAGGTGGGCCTGCGCGAATCCCCTGATACGCTGGTCACCGACATCGGCGTCGGCAAGCAGCAGCTCGTCGAAATCGCCAAGGCGCTGTCGAAGAGCGTCAAGCTGCTCATCCTCGACGAGCCGACCGCATCGCTGAACGAAAGCGACTCCGACGCGCTTCTCAATCTGCTGATCGAGTTCCGCAATCAGGGCATCACCTCGATCATCATTTCGCACAAGCTGAACGAGATCCGCAAAGTCGCCGACCAGATCACGGTCCTGCGCGACGGCATGACCGTCAAGACGCTCGACTGTCACGCGGACGAGATCAGCGAAGACATCATCATCCGCAACATGGTGGGCCGCGATCTCGAAGACCGCTATCCGCCGCGCTCGGTGCCGATCGGCGAAACCATTCTCGAAGTGAAGAACTGGAACGCCTATCACCAGCATCACCGCGACCGCCAGGTGCTGCACGACATCAACGTCACCGTCCGCAAGGGCGAAGTCGTCGGCATCGCCGGCCTGATGGGTGCCGGCCGTACCGAGTTCGCCATGAGCGTCTTCGGCAAGGCCTACGGCCACAAGATCACCGGCGACGTGCTGATGCACGGCAAGTCTGTCGATGTCAGCACCGTCCGCAAGGCGATCGATGCCGGCCTCGCCTACGTTACCGAGGACCGCAAGCATCTCGGCCTGGTGCTGAACGACAGCATCCTGCACAACACCTCGCTTGCCAATCTCGCAGGCATCTCCAACAACACGATCATCGACGACATCAAGGAAAGCAGGGTCGCGACCGATTACCGGTCGAAGCTGCGCATCCGCTCGTCGGGCATCTTCCAGGAAACGGTCAACCTCTCGGGCGGCAACCAGCAGAAGGTTGTCCTCTCCAAGTGGCTGTTCTCCGATCCCGATGTTTTGATCCTGGACGAGCCGACCCGCGGTATCGACGTGGGTGCGAAATATGAAATCTATACTATCATCAACCAGCTTGCCGCCGACGGCAAAGGCGTTCTGATGATCTCATCGGAAATGCCCGAGCTTCTCGGTACGTGCGACCGCATCTACGTCATGAACGAAGGACGGATCGTCGCGGAACTGCCGAAGGGAGAAGCGAGCCAGGAAACCATCATGCGCGCTATCATGCGCTCAGGGAGAAGAAACAATGACTCCGGTCAACCCAACAACCGAGGAAAGCAACGTCGTTTCCGTTGTTGACTACATCCGTAGCAACATCCGCGAATACGGCATGCTGAT
The DNA here is from genome assembly GCF_016864575.1 of Rhizobium sp. BG4. NCBI lineage: Bacteria > Pseudomonadati > Pseudomonadota > Alphaproteobacteria > Hyphomicrobiales > Rhizobiaceae > Rhizobium > Rhizobium sp. BG4. The sequence goes on along the minus strand of NZ_CP044125.1, from coordinate 3,059,496 downwards.
CGCGCTCGTCGCCATCATGCTGTTCTTTCAGATCTATACCGGCGGCATCCTGTTCCGCCCGGTCAATCTGACCAACCTCGTTCTCCAGAACTCGTTCATCGTCATCATGGCGCTCGGCATGCTGCTGGTCATCGTGGCGGGCCACATCGACCTGTCGGTCGGCTCGATCGTCGCCCTTGTCGGCGCGATAGCGGCGATCCTGACGGTGTCGCTCGGGGTGAACTTCTGGCTGGCCGGCGTGATCTGTATCCTCGTCGGCGCGCTGATCGGCGCGGCACAGGGCTACTTCATTGCCTATCACCGCATCCCGTCCTTCATCGTGACGCTTGCGGGCATGCTCGTCTTCCGCGGCCTGACGCTGACGGTTCTCGGCGGCAAGAACATCGGCCCCTTCCCCAAGGAATTCCAGGTCATCAGCACCGGCTTCCTGCCGGGCGACATGATCGACATCGCCGGCATCCCGGTCCAGTCGACCTCGCTCGTCCTGACGCTGATCATCCCGGCCGTTCTCTTCTACCTCGCCTGGCGCCGCCGCAAGGTCAATGAAAGCCACGGCATCGATGTCGAGCCCTTCGGCTTCTTCATCGCCCAGAACGCCATCATCACGCTCGCGATCCTCGCGCTCGGCTGGCAGCTGTCGACCTATCGCGGTCTGCCGAACGTTCTCGTCGTCATGCTGGTGCTGATCGCGATCTACACCTTCGTCACCCGCCGCACGACCATCGGCCGCCGCGTTTACGCCATGGGCGGCAACGAGAAGGCCACGAAGCTCTCCGGTATCAACACCGAACGCCTGAGCTTCTACACCTTCGTCAACATGGGTGCGCTTGCAGGTCTCGCCGGCATCATCGTCGCGCTGCGCCTCAACTCGGCAACCCCGAAGGCCGGTGTCGGCTTCGAACTGGACGTTATCGCCGCCTGCTTCATCGGCGGTGCATCGGCTTCCGGCGGCGTCGGCAAGATCACCGGCGCGGTCATCGGCGCCTTCATCATGGGCGTCATGAACAACGGCATGTCGATCATCGGTCTCGGCATCGACTACCAGCAGATGGTCAAGGGCGCAGTCCTTTTGGCCGCCGTCTTCTTCGACGTCTATAACAAGAACAAGGGCTGAGCGCTTCGGCGCCAGCTCCATGCATTCGCATTCGCAGTCATGAAAACGAATAATTCCGGCTCCCTCTGGAGCCGGAGAGGCGGAGCATTATCCGCAGCTACCCAAAGAGGATGAAGACCGTGCTTATTTCGCAGATCAAGGGTTCGAACGGAGAGATCATCGTCGCCGTGCGCGAGCCGGGCGGTGCAGCGAAGGCCGTGAAGAATGCAGGCAGCGTCTATGCGCTCGCCATGGAAGCAGCAAACAAGGGCAAGTCCCTCGTCTCGGTCATCGAGGCGCACGGCTACGGCGACGCCGTCGATCTCGAAAAGGCATATGCGGACGGCAGCTTCCTGCCGCCGATCACTCATCCCGATGCAGCCCACCTGCATCTGACCGGCACCGGCCTGACGCATCTCGGCTCTGCCGCCACCCGCGACAGCATGCACAAGAAGACCACCGAAGCCGCCGAGGAAACCCTCACGGACTCGATGAAGATGTTCAAGATGGGTCTTGAGAACGGCAAGCCGAAGGCCGGCGAAAAGGGCGTCCAGCCCGAGTGGTTCTACAAGGGCAACGGTTATGGTGCGGCAGCACCCGGCGCTCCCCTCGTCTCCCCCTCCTTCGCGCTCGACGGCGGTGAAGAACCCGAGATGGCCGGCATCTATGTCATCGCCGAAGACGGTTCGCCGTTCCGCATCGGCTTTGCGCTCTCGAACGAATTCTCCGATCACGTCACCGAGCGGATCAACTATCTCTACCTCGCCCATTCCAAGCTGCGCCCCGCAAGCTTCGGCCCGGAAATCCGCATCGGCGCTGCCCCCGAGGATATCCGCGGCACCTCGCGCATCAAGCGCGGCGGCAAGGTGATCTTCGAAAAGCCCTTCCTGTCCGGTGAAGCGAACATGTCGCACACCTTCGCCAATCTCGAATACCACCATTTCAAGTACGGCCTGTTCCGCGTGCCCGGCGACGTCCATGTCCACATGTTCGGCACCGCGACACTGTCCTTCGCCGATGGCATCAAGACCGAGGAAGGCGACGTCTTCGAAATCGAAGTCGCGGACTTCGGCCTGGCGCTGCGCAATCCGCTGAAGATCGACGCCGAAGAAGAAATCATCGTCAAGCAGCTCTAATTTCGCTTCATCCGGCCGCCAGACGGCCGGAGCAAAAAATTTGTAAAAGGTAGAGGAGGCTTCCAGGCCCATGACCATTTATCAGAACCTGATCGCCGGCGAATGGGTCGGCACCAATGCGACGAAGAACATCAACCCGTCGGATACCAACGAAGTCGTTGGCCTCTATGCCGACGGTTCGGCCGAAGACACCAAGAACGCCATCGCTGCCGCCAAGGCCGCCTTCCCGGCCTGGTCGCGCTCCGGCATCTGGGAACGTCACGTCATCCTGAAGAAGGCTGGCGACGAGATCATGGCCCGCAAGGACGAGCTCGGCGCTCTGCTGGCACGCGAAGAAGGCAAGACGCTTCCGGAAGCCATCGGCGAAACCATCCGCGCCTCGCAGATCTTCGAATTCTTCGCAGGCGAAGCGCTCCGTCTCGCCGGTGAGACGATGCCGTCGGTGCGCCCGAATATCGGCGTCGAGATCACCCGTGACCCGCTCGGTGTCATCGGCATCATCACCCCCTGGAACTTCCCGATCGCCATCCCGGCCTGGAAGATCGCGCCGGCGCTCTGCTACGGCAACACCATCGTCTTCAAGCCGGCCGAACTCGTTCCCGCCTGCTCCTGGGCGATCGTCGACATCCTGCACCGCGCAGGTCTGCCGAAGGGCGTTCTGAACCTCGTCATGGGCAAGGGCTCGGTCGTCGGCCAGGCCATGCTCGACAGCCCGGATATTGCCGGCATCACCTTCACCGGCTCCACCGGCACCGGCAAGCGCGTAGCCACCTCCTCCATCGAGCATAACCGCAAGTTCCAGCTGGAAATGGGCGGCAAGAACCCGATGGTCGTCCTCGATGACGCCGATCTCACCGTCGCCGTCGAAGCGGCCGCAAACTCCGGCTTCTTCTCCACCGGCCAGCGCTGCACGGCATCGTCGCGCCTGATCGTCACCGAAGGCATCCACGACAAGTTCGTCGCGGCACTGACCGAAAAGCTGAAGACCGTCGTTGTCGACAACGCAATGAAGGCTGGCACTCATATCGGCCCGGTCGTCGACGAGCGCCAGTTGAAGACCGACACCGACTATATCGAGATCGGCAAGAAGGAAGGCGCCAAGCTCGCCTTCGGCGGCGAGCTCTTGACCCGCGACACCCCCGGCTTCTACCTGCAGCCGACGCTCTTCACCGAAGCCACCAACCAGATGCGCATTTCGCGCGAAGAGATCTTCGGCCCGGTCGTCTCGGTCATCCGCGTCAAGGATTACGAAGAAGCGCTGGCGACAGCCAACGACACGCCCTTCGGCCTGTCCTCCGGCATCGCCACCACCAGCCTCAAGCATGCGACGCATTTCAAGCGCAATGCCGAAGCCGGCATGGTGATGGTCAACCTGCCGACCGCAGGCGTCGACTTCCACGTTCCCTTCGGCGGCCGCAAGGGCTCGTCCTACGGCCCGCGCGAGCAGGGCAAGTACGCCGCCGAATTCTACACAACGGTCAAGACCAGCTACACGCTGGCTTGACGACCAACTGGTGATCCGGGCCGTCGCGAGGGCGGCTCGGCATTCCTCAAAAGGCAAGAGACAATGTTCAAGAAAGCGGAATGGCCCCGCAAGCTGCGGTCGCAGGAATGGTACGGCGGCACCAGCCGTGACGTGATCTATCACCGCGGCTGGATGAAGAACCAGGGACATCCCCACGACCTGTTCGACGGACGCCCTGTCATCGGCATCCTCAACACCTGGTCCGACATGACGCCGTGCAACGGCCATCTGCGCGAACTCGCCGAAAAGGTGAAGGCCGGCGTCTGGGAAGCCGGTGGCTTCCCGATGGAAGTTCCCGTCTTCTCGGCCTCTGAAAACACCTTCCGCCCGACGGCGATGATGTACCGCAACCTCGCGGCACTCGCCGTCGAAGAAGCGATCCGTGGCCAGCCGATGGACGGCTGCGTGCTGCTCGTCGGCTGCGACAAGACAACGCCGTCGCTGATTATGGGCGCCGCCTCCGTCGACCTGCCCTCGATCGTCGTCACCGGCGGTCCGATGCTGAACGGCTATTTCCGCGGCGAGCGCGTCGGTTCCGGCACGCATCTCTGGAAGTTCTCCGAAATGGTGAAGGCCGGCGAGATGACGCAGGCCGAATTCCTTGAGGCCGAGGCCTCGATGAGCCGTTCGTCGGGCACCTGCAACACGATGGGCACCGCCTCGACGATGGCGTCGATGGCCGAAGCCCTCGGCATGGCTCTCTCCGGCAATGCCGCGATCCCGGGCGTCGATAGCCGCCGCAAGGTGATGGCGCAGCTGACCGGCCGCCGCATCGTGCAGATGGTCAAGGACGACCTGAAGCCCTCCGACATCATGACCAAGCAGGCCTTCGAAAACGCCATCCGCACCAACGCGGCGATCGGCGGTTCGACCAATGCCGTCATCCACCTTCTCGCCATGGCCGGCCGCGTCGGCATCGACCTGACGCTCGACGACTGGGACCGTTGCGGCCGCGACGTTCCGACGATCGTCAACCTGATGCCGTCGGGCAAGTACCTCATGGAAGAGTTCTTCTATGCCGGCGGCCTGCCCGTCGTCCTGAAGCGCCTCGGCGAAGCCGGCCTCCTGCACAAGGATGCGCTGACCGTATCAGGCGAGAGCGTCTGGGACGAGGTCAAGGACGTCGTCAACTGGAACGAAGACGTCATCCTCCCGGCTGAAAAGGCCCTGACGCAGTCCGGCGGCATCGTCGTCGTTCGCGGCAACCTCGCCCCGAAGGGCGCCGTCCTGAAGCCGTCGGCCGCCTCCCCGCATCTGATGGTCCACCGCGGCCGCGCCGTCGTCTTCGAAGACATCGACGACTACAAGGCGAAGATCAACGACGACAATCTCGACATCGACGAGACCTGCGTCATGGTCATGAAGAACTGTGGTCCGAAGGGCTATCCGGGCATGGCCGAAGTCGGCAACATGGGTCTGCCGCCGAAGGTGCTCAAGAAGGGCATCACCGACATGGTGCGTATCTCGGACGCCCGCATGTCCGGCACTGCATACGGTACCGTCGTCCTCCACACCTCGCCGGAAGCCGCTGTCGGCGGTCCGCTGGCCGTGGTCAAGAACGGCGACTTCATCGAGCTCGACGTTCCGAACCGCCGCCTGCACCTCGACATCTCGGAAGAGGAACTGGCAAAGCGCCTCGCCGAATGGAAGCCGCACCACGACCTGCCGACCTCCGGCTACGCCTGGTTGCACCAGCAGCACGTCCAGGGCGCCGACACCGGCGCCGACCTCGACTTCCTCAAGGGATGTCGCGGCAGCGCAGTGGGCAAGGACAGCCACTGAGAAGTGCGAAACTCGAATGCGAAAGGCGGCCCTTGGGTCGCCTTTTTGCTTTCGTGGGTGTTGTGATCAGCAGCTCGGCCGCGGCGACACCGCCGGACGGAAGGCCGAGATCCGGTGAAAGGAATGGAGCGCCAGCCCGGAACCGGGGAAAGGCACATCACGGATATTGATCGAGGAATGGCCGTGAATATCGGTCTGATTGCCGCCGATAACCCGGTAATTGCTACCGCTCCTGCCGAGATAGAGGGCAACATGGCCGCGGCAGCCTGTGTTGCCCCGCTTGAAGACGACGACGTCGCCGACCGAAGGGCTGCGCGTCAGCCCGCCCGCCTTGCGGAAACTGCCGGAGACCGTGCTGCGCGTGCCGCCGTCATAGCCGCAGCGCTCCAGGCACCAGTTCAGAAAGGCCGCGCACCACGGCGTCCGGTCGCCGCTATGGTCGTCATCGGTGGCCCTGTAGAACTCGACGATGACAGGGTTCCAGCGGCTCGCCCATCCCGCATTATAGGCCTCGCCGTCGCGGTTCACGTCGCGAAGACCGGCGAAGTAGCGCATGACCGCCAGCGGCGTCGAGCGCGGCGCGGCGTTGATGATCCGCCGCGCGGTCGCCTCCTCGGAGCCTGACGGCGGCAAGCGGCCGCGCAGGTAAAGGCTGGACGGCAGCGGCCCGGTGAAATCGGCGCCGTAGACTTTCGGACCTGCATTCGCAGGCGCCTCTGCCAGCATATCGGCAGCAAAGACGTTGCCGCCGATCGATACCGCGCAGGTCGCTGCGGCAAGGAATTCCCGTCTGCTGATCATCACAAGCCCTCCCTCCGTGATCGCACGCAACAGTCAGGTCAGGCCGGGCTGCATGCCGGCCGGTCCTAGGATTTCAACGCAAACTCCACCACCTCGGCTTCCGGCAGTGCCGCCCCCTCCGCCTTGAGCTCCGTCAGCCGGATCGGAGCCATGGTTTCCAGGATGGCGCAAAGCCGCTCGTAGCCGACCCTCTCGGTGATCTCCCGGCTTGCCGTATCCAGCACATAGAAATGCTCGCTATAGCCGAGCAGCACCGCGGCACGGTCGAGATCGCCCTCGATGCCGACGATCAGCGCCAGATGCTCGACCATGCGCGTGATCGCCGCCGGCCAGCCGAGCGAGCGCGCCTTCAGGAGCCCGTTGAACGCCGTGAGCCGCGCCTCCGTCAGCCGATCGGAAGCCAGCAGATAGGCCGTCAGGTTGCCGAAGCCGAGCGCCAGCTGGCGCCTGTTGCAATCCTCGTGGTCGATCATCTGGCGCGCGGTGCTGATCGCCGCCGCGACATGGCCCTCGGCGAACTCGAGCTCGGCAAGCGCGATCATCGCATTGACGATGCCCTGCGTGTCGCCCAGCAGGCGGGCCACCACGGAAGAGCGGTCGATCAGCGTGCGCGCCTCCGCAAAATGACCTTCGAAATAAGCCGCTACAGCGCGAGAACGCAGACAGGCCGCCAAGGGTTTTGTCGGCGGCAGGGTCGCGAGCAGCTCCAACGCTTCCTGGAGATAGCGCAGCGCTTCCTCACGCTGGCTGGGCGTCAACAGCGCCGCCCCTGCCCGCGCCAGCGCCTCGCCCGAGCCCAACTGATCACCAAGATTACGGAAATGCGCGGCCGCCTTGATCGCAGCATCGAATGTCGACTTGTCGCCATGCGAACTCACCGACGTCCGCCCCAGCCAGAGCCGCGCCGCGACATCCTCGGCGGTGTCGTCGGGAAGCGAGCCGACGGAGAGCGAGAACCATCGCTCCCGCTCCGGCAGCAGCGAAAGCTCGTCCCATATCCGCAGGCTGACGCTGGTCAGTTCCCGGCCGATATCGGCGTCCCCTTCCGGCCCGAAAGCCCATTCCAGCGAGGCGCGCAGATTGTCGATCTCCGACTGATAGGACGTCATCCATGGCTCGGTCGGCATGGACGGCCAGACGCGGCTCGCCTGCGCGTAGAATTGCGTCATGTACTCGGCAAGACGCCGCCTGCGGCCCCGCTCGCCGAGTTCGAAGAGCTTTGCGAAGGCATATTGGCGCGTGGTTTCCAGCAGCGAATAGCGGGTGTTCTCCGTCGAGAAATCGGCAGCGACGAGGGACTTGTCGGCAAGCGAGGTGATGAGCTGCAGCACATCGTCGTCGTCGATCGGATCGCCGGAGACGACCGCCGCCGCCGATTCCACCGTCCAGCCGCCGACGAAAACAGACAAACGCCGCAGCAGGGTCTGCTCCTGTTCGCTGAGCAGATTGTAGCTCCACTCGAACAAGGTCTGCAGCGTGCGGTGGCGCGGCGGGGCTCCGCGCGTTCCCTGCGCCAGCGACCGGAACCGGTCACGCAGGCCTGCCGCCAGCGCTTCCGGGCGCATGATCCGAAGCCTGGGTACCGCAAGCTCGATCGCCAGCGGAATGCCATCCACCTGATGACAGATGCTGATCACCGCCTCCAGATTGGCCTCTGTCAGCACGAAGTCTCCGGCAGCCGCCGCCGCGCGTTCGACGAACAGCCGCACCGAGGGAAACGCCATCGCCTCGTCGACCGTGCTTCCTTCCGGTGGCGGCACGGCGAGGCTTGGAACGCGAAACAGGTTTTCGCCCGAGACACCCAACGGCTCCCGCGATGTCGCGAGGACCGACATTGAAGGACAGCCGGAGAGAATGGCATCGACAGCATCCGCCGAGGCATCGACGAGATGCTCGCAATTGTCGATGATCAGCAGCGCCTGCTTTTCGCGCATGAAGCCGACGGCGCTCGCAACGGCCGTCCGGTTACGCTGGACGGCGACGCCGATCGTCCCGCAGATCTGCTCGGCCACCAGCTGCGGATCCTCCAGCCGCCCAAGCTCCACGAACCAGACGCCGTCAGGATAGGCTTCCACCAGCCGCGCGCCGAGATCGATCGCAAGCCGCGTCTTGCCCGCCCCGCCGGACCCGATCAGGGTCAGCAGCCTCGCCCGCTCCAGCCGGCCGATCAGCTCGGCGGCCTCCGCCTCACGCCCGATTAACGATGTCAGCGGCCGCGGCAGGCGATCAGCCCGGGCGCCGAGCGAGCGCAGCGGCGGAAAGGCCTCGTTGATACCTTCGGCAACCAGCTGGAAGACCTGCTCCGGCTCCTGCAGATCCCGGAAGCGGTGGCGGCCGAGATCGAAGAGGTTGGACCCTTCGGGCAATCTCCCCTGCAACAGGTCGGCAACGGTGCCCGACACCAGCACCTGCCCGCCATAGGCGACGAGCAGCAGCCGCGAGGCGCGATTGATGCCGGGACCGAAGCAATCCTCGCCGCGCACCTCGACCGGTCCGGCATGCACGGCCATACGCACATTCATGCCTTCGATCGCCCCGAAATCCTGCGCATTCAGCGCCCGCTGCGCCTGGAGGGCGGCAGAGACGGCGGCGGCCGGCGCGGAGAAGACGGCATGGAAGGAATCGCCGACCGTCTTGAACACGTGGCCGCCATGCGAAAGGATTGCCTCGCGCAGGATCGCGTCGTGCCGTTCGAGCGCCTCCCCCATCGCATCGGGGAATTCCTCCCAGCGATAGGTCGATCCCTCGACATCCGTCAGCAGGAACACAAGCACGCCTGATGTCAGCGGGCTGCCCGCCGGTTGCTGTGGCGACATTTCAAACGCCATTGCCCATCCTTCCGTCTCTAGCGGAATGCCGCGGCCCGGCCGGCCGTCGCATTCAGCAGCCGGACCACATCGGCGCGGCGCGCATTGCCCCAGTCCGGCGGACGCGACCATTGCGGCTGCCGCACGCAGGTGACGCGCCGGCATGGATAGGCCATGACGCTCTGCTTGCGCTGCGGCTCGTTCCGGTAGCCATGACCATAGGCAAACGGACAGCCGCTGCTGTCCTCGACATTGTGGCAGGCGCCAAGCAGGTGGCCGATCTCATGGGCAAACGACAGGTTCTTGATCGAACAGTCGAAATAGTTCGACGCAAAGGCCGAGGCCGCATTGGCATAGACCTGCTGCGACCAGCCGCATTCGCCTCTGTCGGTGGTGATCAGGAGCACGAGATCGGCCTTGGTCCGGTCCCGTATCGCATGGATGCCGTCCATGTAGCCGTCCCGCCGCGCCGTCAGGCGGGCCGTGTCCCGCTTCTGCGAGCCGGTCTCGGTATATTGCACGACCTGCGCATCGGCCAATTCGACCCTGGCATTCACCGAGGACTTGGCGAAAGCCGTATTCGTCTCGTTGACCGCCTGCTTGGCAAACAGCGCGATATTGCTGATCTGCGCCTTCGCCTTCGGCGTGAAGAAAACCAGCACGCGGATCGTCGCCACCGCCCTGTCGGCCTTGCGCAATTCGCGGCCGGGCATCTCGCGCTTCTCGCCGCGCCGCTGCAGCCGCCGCTCCGTGTGATCGGGCGGCAATCGATCGGTGGCGACCTTGATCATCACATGCGCGCCGCCGCCGATCGGCTCGATGCTGTAGAGCTCCTCATTGGTCCGGATCGTCGCCGAGACCTCATTGCCATCGACGGTGACGACGGCATTGGCAGGACTTTCCGCATTGCTGCGGTTCGCCGCTTTCTCTTCGCCCGACCAAACGAAATCGCGCGCCGTGGCCGCGACCTTGTCGTTGCCGCTCAACGAAAGCGACCGGCCCTCGCCGAGATCGAAGGTAACGTCGCCGCCCTTTTTCAGCTGTTCCGGATCAACCTCAGCGAGCCTTGCCCATTCCGTCGTCGGCAGTGATTTGATCGCCTTCAGCTCGTTGTTTTCCTCGGTGCTGAGTGTGGTCGCCTCCGGCAGCAGCCGCACGAAGCTCTGCGCCTGCGCATATCCGGCAGCGCCGGCAACCAGTATGAATGCAATGATCTGTACGATTTTCCGCTCAAACATGGTGCGATCCCCCAGATGAAACAGGCGTGGCAACCGGCTGAAAAACCGGACACGCATTTCAGGAACGGCAAGATCAAGCCGTTGAATTATCGCATGTTGGCACTGTGATTAGCGCGGCCGGTCAGTCCCGCCGCTATCCGCGATGTCATCGGGCCGACAACTTCGGTCAAAGACCCGGACCGGCATGGCACAGGCGCACAAAGCACCCGCACAGATCTTCTGCGGATTTTCAGAATATTGATCGGCAAAGGCCTGCATTGCTGACATGGATACTCTCCCCATGGTCAGTTGCCCACTGCATTCCTAGGTTGATTGTAGCACAGGTGCGCGATATTACATTAGACTATATTGCGATTAATATATTTTGATCGCTATCCGTGTGACATCAGCTCTGGCTTTGGCTCTGTGCCTGCCCCTGATCTTCCACCTTCACCACCACCGACAGTTTCTCGCCCGGCGTGCCGATGCGCATTCCCGAGACGGGTGCGGCGTCGCGGTAGCAGAGACCGGAGGCGGTGCGGACGTAGCGGGCGTCGGGGCAGATCTTGTTGGCGGGATCGAAGCCGACCCAGCCGAGGCCGGGGATATGCGCCTCGCCCCAAGCATGGGTTGCCGCCTGATCGACCTTCTCTTCCATCATCAGATAGCCCGAGACGTAACGTGCCGGGATCTGCATGGCGCGGGCGGCGGAGACGAAGATATGGGCGTGGTCCTGGCAGACCCCACTCTTCTTCTCCATCGCCTGCTCGGCGGTGGTCTCCGTGTCGCTGGTACCCGGCTTGTAATCGACGGTCTCGTGGATCGCCGCCATCAGCGCGTGCATGCGAGCGAGATCGTTGTCGCCGCTGACGGTCTTGATGAGCTCCTTGATCAGCTTGCCGGGCTTGGTGCGCGGCGTGTCGCGCAGGAAGAGCCAGAGAGGGCAGAAGCCGGTATGCGGACCAGTGACGCCGTTGCGGTCCTCGGTCTCGACCTCGCCTTCGGCGACGATGCGCGTCACCTGCTGCTCGCCTTCCAGCGAGACGAGATTGACGTGATTGCCGAACTGGTCGTCATACTCGACCTCGGGCGTCGCGCCCTCGACATGCAGCGACCAGTTGGCGACCACCTGGCCGAAGCCGCTCGGCGGCGTCAGGCGCAGGCGCTGCAGCGAAAACTGCGCCGGCTCGTCATAGCGGTATTCGGTGATGTGGCTGATCTTCAATCTCATCTCTTCATCCGCTGCTTATACGTAGAACCGGTAGCCGTTGGTGATCTCGACGCTGAGCGTGTTGTTGCGGTTGACGAATTCCTCCAGGAATTCGTGCAGCCCCTGATCGATCACGTCCTTGATCGCCCGCGCATGCAGCGAGGCACGGATCGCATCCGCCGTGTCATGCGCCGAAAGCCGCTCGCCGCCATAGCTGCGCGAGATATAGCCGAGATTGCTGACGATCTTCTCGTAGCAATAGGCAAGCGAGCGCGGCATCTGGCCGTTGAGGATCAGGAAGTCGGCGATATTCGCCGCCCGGTACTCGTCGTCATAGGCCCAGCTATAGGAACGGTGCGCCGATACCGAGCGCAGGATCGATTCCCACTGCACATTGTCGACCGACGATCCGACCTGCGAGACCGACGGCAGCAGCACGTAATATTTCACGTCGAGAATACGCGCCGTATTGTCGGCCCGCTCGATGAAGGTGCCGATGCGGGCGAAATTGTAGAGCTCGTTGCGCAGCATCGAGCCGTGGAAGGCGCCGCGGATCAGCCCCGCCCGCCGCTTGATGACGTCGATGACTTCGGGCAGCTCCGCCGCCTTCAGCCGCTTTGAAAGCAGCGCCTTCAGCTCGATCCAGCACTCGTTGGTCGCTTCCCAGGTCTCGCGCGTCAGCGCCGTGCGCACCATGCGGGCGTTGTTACGGCCGTTGTCGATGCAGGACATGACGCTCGACGGGTTGGAAAGATCGCGCAGCAGGTAGTCGATCGCATCGGCGCTCGTCAGCTTCGCGTGACCCTCGTCATAGGCCTCGCGCACGCCGGCGCTCTGCAGCACGCCATCCCAGTTATCGTCCCCCGTCCCGCTGCGTGTCAGCGACATGCGCAGGCCGGCATCGACGAGACGCGCGATGTTTTCGGCGCGCTCGATATAACGGAACATCCAGTAGAGTCCGTTCGCAGTTCTTCCGAGCATCAGTCCTCCAATACCCAGGTGTCTTTGGTGCCGCCGCCCTGGCTGGAATTGACCACCAGCGAGCCCTGCTTCAGCGCCACGCGGGTCAGCCCGCCCGGAATGATCTGTACCTTGTCGGAAACCAGCACATAGGGGCGCAGGTCGACATGGCGCGGCGCAATCCCCTTGTTGACGAGGATCGGCACGGTCGAGAGCGACAGCGTCGGCTGGGCGATATAATTGTTCGGCCGCGCCTTCAGCTTCTCGGCGAAATCCGCCCGCTCCTTCTTGGAAGCCGTCGGTCCCACCAGCATGCCGTAGCCGCCGGAGCCGTGAACCTCCTTGATGACGAGCTCCTCGATATGCTCGAGCACATATTTCAGGCTCAACGGTTCCGAACAGCGCCAGGTCGGCACGTTCTCGAGGATCGACTTGCGGCCGGTATAGAACTCGACGATCTCGGGCATGTAGGAATAGATCGCCTTGTCGTCGCAGATGCCGGTGCCCGGCGCATTGGCAATGGTGATATTGCCCGAGCGGTAGACGTCCATGATCCCCGGTATGCCGAGCGCCGAATCCGGACGGAAGGTCAGCGGATCGAGGAAATCGTCGTCGACGCGGCGGTAGAGAACGTCGATCGCCTCGTAGCCGCGGGTCGTGCGCATCTTCACCTTGCCGTCGATGACGCGCAGATCCGAACCCTCGACGAGCTCGACGCCCATCGTATCGGCCAGGAACGAATGCTCGTAATAGGCGGAGTTGTAGATACCCGGCGTCAGGACGGCGACACGCGGCTTGCCCTTGCAGCCGGGAGGCGCAAGCGAAGCCAGCGACTGGCGCAGCAGATAGGGATAGTCCTCGACGCGCTGCACCTTGTTCTCGTGGAACAGCTCCGGGAACATCTGCATCATCGTTTCCCGGTTCTCCAGCATGTAGGAGACGCCGGAAGGCGTGCGGGCATTGTCTTCGAGCACATAGAACTGGTCTTCGCCGGTGCGCACGATGTCGGTGCCGACGATATGGGTATAGACGCCACCCGGCGGCCGGAAGCCGATCATCTCCGAGAGGAAGGCGACGTTGTTCTCGATCAGCTCGCGCGGAATGCGCCCTGCCCGGATGATCTCCTGCTTGTGGTAGATATCGTCGAGAAAGGCGTTCAGCGCGATGACGCGCTGCTCGATGCCCTGGGCGAGCTTGCGCCACTCACGGCCGGAGATGATGCGCGGGATGATGTCGAAGGGGATGAGCTTTTCGGAGGAATCCGCATGTCCGTAAACCGCGAAGGTGATGCCGGTTTTCCGGAAGATGTTTTCCGCGTCGCGGGATTTTCCAATCAGATGCGCCCTGTCCTGGGCATTGTACCACTCGAAATATTTCTCATATGGCTGACGCGGACTCTCGCCCCCGGTGATCATTTCATCAAATGCCAAAGGTGTGGCTCCCCTTTTTTGTTCATTTGAATACAACGCAAATAGCAATGCAAGAACCATGCACAGTTCGCAGGAAGATTTGTAAAATCGTCTGCAACGCCGAAAAGCGCCGAAAAACTGGGCATTTAAGCAAGGATGGCACGAAGCGCGAAAGTTTCAATCGCTAGCGCCAGCACAAAATATAAGCAATTGATGATTTTACGCCCTGGCGCCCGATTCAATTCGCGGCAGCAGCAAGACGCATTTGCGCCTATGCTTGAATGAGCAGAACGATCCGGAGCCGGACATGAACGAGATTGGCGCCTTATTGGGATCAGGCAAGGAAGCCGATGTCCATGTCTATGGTGATCATGCCCTGAAGCTCTACAAATCGCCGGGCGTAAAAGCGCCCGCCTTTCGCGAGGCTGCAAATCTCGCGGTCGTCGAACGCCTCGGCCTCCCCGCACCCCATGTCTACGCTGCCGGCAGACATGACGGGCGCTGGGGCATCGTGATGGACCGCGCGCCGGGCGCATCCTTTGGTTCCCGCATCAAGGCGGAGGGCCTTCAGCCGGTCCTGGCGGAAATGGTGCAGCTGCAACTTCGCCTGCACGCCGTGCCGGGGACCGGGCTAGCATCGCTGAAAGACAGACTGACCGCGAACATCCGGAAGGCACCGGAGATTGGAAGCGCGCTGCGGGAAACACTGCTGTGGCAGCTTGCGGCTCGTTCAGAACAGGACCGCGTCTGTCATGGCGATTTCCATCCCTGGAACATCCATGGCGCCGGAGACCACGCGATCATCCTCGACTGGCTCGATGCCTGCTGCGGAGATCCGCTCGCCGACGCCTGCCGCAGCTATCTGCTGATGCTGCATGCGATGCCGGAGGCGGCGCGCATCTATCTCGAAATCTATGCCGCTCATAGCGGCCACCCTGCCGATGAGATACTCGCATGGCTGCCGCCCGTTGCCGCAGCGCGTCTCACGGAAGGTGTCGACACGGAACGCGAGCAGCTTCTGCAGCTTGCGGGCAGCGGCAGCACCTAGGCCGAGCGCTCCAGCCCCACCTGGCTTCCGCCGCCCAAGATATCCTCGTCGAGCAGCGCAAGTGCCCGGTTGAGGTGCCCTTCGAAGACGAGGTTCTGCTCGTCGGCGACGACGCGCAGTTCGGGCATGCCTTCCAGGCGCACCAGATGCGATTGGCCGAGCCCCTCCTCGATCCCCTGCCGCAGCAGATCGTAATAGCGCGTGCCGGGACCGGTGATCGCCACCGGCATGCGTTCGGTCATGCTGAGCATGCGCGACAGACCGTTGCCGAGCGCCAGCCCCGCCTGGCGGAAGGCGAAGGCGGACATGCGGTGGCCCTGGCGGGCGCGGGCCGCGATCTTGTCGAGTTCGCTGACGGGGACGAATTTGGCAGGGATGGTATCGACCGGCACTTCGAAGGCGGTTCTGAGGATCGCATAGAAGCCCGCATAGGCCTCGATGCATCCCTTGGTCCCGCATCGACAAAGCCCGCCATTCGGCGTGTGCAGCATATGGCCGAAATTCGGCGCCGAGGTCTCGTGGCCGCCATTCGCCCCGCGCCGGACGATGCCGAGCCCGATGCTGTGGCCGAGCGACAGCGCTGCCAGCGAGCGGAAATCCGCGCCCTTCACATTCTCCTCATGGGCGCCGAGTGCGGCGGCGACCAGCAGCGTTTCGTTGTCGAGAATGACGCGCGCCTGCCATTCCGGCCGCAGCAGCGATTCGAAATCGATCCGGTCCGTGCCGAAGATCGGCGACCAGAGCAGCACGGGTTCGGCGGCATTGACGAGCCCCTTGCTGCTGATCGAGATCAACAGCACCCGCTCCTGCGAAATGCGCGAGCGCTGCAGGATGCGCTCCAGCCCCTCCTTGACCGCAGCGGCAAAGGCGGGCGCCCCCGCCGGATCGTGCGAGCGCCCCTCGCTGAACCGGTCGATCAGCTTGCCGGCATAATCGACCAGCGAATATTGCACGGCGTCCGAGGAGATGATGACGACGATCAGATAGCCGCAGTCGCGGCGCGGGCGAAACAGCACGCGCGGGCGCCCGCGCCCGCTCGCCGCCTGCTGTTCGGAGCGCTCGATGATCTCGGATTTTTCGAGATCGGCGGTGATCGCCGAGACGGTGGCGGAGGAGAGCTGCGTGTAATCGGAAATCTCGGTATGCGCGAGCGCGCCGTGGCGGCGAAGGGCCGCGAGAACAAGCCCGCTATTCCTTTGCCGCACAGACTCTGTGCTCGATTTGGTCAGCATGAATGCCGCCCTTCCCCCGCTTCCGCCCTCGTTTCACAGGCCATCTCCAACAACTTCTGAGTGTCGGACGATTCTGCCGGTAGTGGCCTGTTGACAGTTGAAAAAATCTCTGACACTAAATTTCTCGACTGTCGAGAAAATAATTAGTTTTCTGGACAGCGATCCGCGGCGGCCGGAGGAAACCACTGGCTGGGGCTGGCCGCTCATCACTTGGGAGGATAGTTATGAAATCTATTATGAAGCTGATGGCGGGCGCCGCCATCCTCGTTTCCATGCAGACGGCTGCAATGGCCGCCGACCTCGTCGTTGGCGTGTCTTGGTCGAACTTCCAGGAAGAGCGTTGGAAGACCGACGAAGCTGCAATCAAGAAGGCACTCGAAGCCGCTGGCGCGAAGTATATCTCCGCTGACGCGCAGTCTTCGGCCGCCAAGCAGCTGACCGACGTCGAATCGCTGATCTCGCAGGGCGCAAACGCCCTCATCGTTCTGGCTCAGGACTCCGACGCAATCGGCCCGGCCATCGAAAAGGCTGCTGCTGAAGGCATTCCGGTCGTCGGCTACGACCGCCTGATCGAAAATCCGGCTGCCTTCTACATCACCTTTGACAACAAGGAAGTTGGCCGCCTCCAGGCTGAAGGCGTCTTCAAGGTCAAGCCGGAAGGCAACTACGTCTTCATCAAGGGCTCGTCTTCCGACCCGAATGCTGACTTCCTCTTCTCGGGCCAGATGGAAGTTCTGAAGGCTGCAATCGACGCCGGCAAGATCAAGAATGTCGGCGAAGCCTACACCGACGGCTGGCTGCCGCAGAACGCGCAGCGCAACATGGAACAGTTCCTGACCGCCAATAACAACAAGGTCGACGCAGTCGTTGCTTCCAACGATGGTACGGCTGGCGGCGCAGTGGCTGCTCTCGACGCACAAGGCATGGCTGGCTCCGTTCCGGTTTCCGGTCAGGACGCCGACAAGGCCGCTCTGAACCGCATCGCGCTCGGCACCCAGACGGTTTCCGTCTGGAAGGACTCGCGTGAACTCGGCAAGCGCGCTGCTGAAATCGCCCTGCAGCTCGCAGGCGGCACCACCATGGACAAGGTCGACGGTGTCACCACCTTCGACGGCGGTCCGAAGAAGGTGAAGATGCAGTCGATCTTCCTGAAGCCGCTCGCCATCACCAAGGAAAACCTGAACGTCGTCATCGACGCCGGCTGGATCTCCAAGGCTGAAGCTTGCCAGGGCGTCAAGGCCGGCAGCGTCAAGGCCTGCGACTAATCCTCGACGGGCAACCGACATGCCGGCGCCGCAGCGGCCACGCTGCGGCGCCGGATGCGGATGAGCACAGGAACATGGCTCTCCGCCTCGCCAGCACCGCGAACGCTTTTCATTCCCTGCCAAAATAGCGCCGTGCCTTGAACGCCTATTTCGGAAGCCTCGCGATGATCGATTTGAAGAACAGGGCAGCGAACCGGATTTTTCGGGCATCCGGCCTGCGCCCAAACAATGGGGGAAACGGCAAACCCATGGCAGACCTCACCCAATCGTCATCCAGCAACCCGCGCACGGCTGACGCTAACCCTTTCACGCGCTTCCTGCGCGCCACCGAGATCGACACGCGTCTGCTCGGCATGGTCGCGGCGCTGCTGGTCATCTGGATCGGCTTCCACCTCTATACCGGCGGGCTGTTCCTCACCCCCGCAACCTCTGGAACCTCTCGGTCCAGACGACCGAGATCGCGGTTCTCGCGACGGGCATGGTGCTCGTCATCGTCACCCGCAATATCGACCTGTCGATCGGCTCGATGCTCGGCCTCGTCGCCATGATCATGGGCGTCGTCCAGGCGAAATTCCTGCCGCAATATCTCGGATTCGACAATTCCTGGACATGGGTGATCACCCTTGCCGCCGGCCTCATCGCCGGCACGCTGATTGGCCTGTTCCAGGGCGTCATCATCGCCTTCATGGGCGTGCCCTCCTTCATCGTCACACTCGGCGGCTTCCTCGCCTGGCGCGGCCTTGCCTGGTACGTCACCTCGGGCCAGACGGTCGCGCCGCTCGACACCACCTTCCGCATCATGGGCGGTGGTGCCGAAGGCGCCGTCGGCGCCACCTGGAGCTGGATCATCGGGCTCGTCGCCTGCGTGCTGATCGTTCTCGGCATCATCGGCTCGCGCCACCAGCGCAAGCGCTTCAACTTCCCGCGCCGTCCGCTCTGGGCCGAATATTTCCTGGCCGTGCTCGGCTGCGCCCTCGTGCTCGGCGCCATCTGGGTCTCGACCATCTATTACTGGCCTGTCGCCATCGCCAAGAAATATGCCGAAGCCAACGCCATCGCCTGGCCCGAAACCGGTCTGTTCATCTCCTACGGCATTGCCGTGCCGGTGCTGATCGCCGTTCTCGTCGGCATCGTCATGACCTTCATCGCCACCCGCCTGCGCTTCGGCCGCTATGTCTTCGCCATCGGCGGCAACCCGGAGGCGGCCGAGCTTGCCGGCATCAAGACCCGCTGGGTCACCGTCAAGATCTTCGCGCTGATGGGCTTCCTCGCAGCCGTTGCCGCGGCGATCTCGACCGCCCGCCTCAACGCGGCCGCCAACTCGCAGGGCACGACCTACGAGCTC
Source organism: Rhizobium sp. BG4 (assembly GCF_016864575.1). Taxonomy (NCBI): domain Bacteria; kingdom Pseudomonadati; phylum Pseudomonadota; class Alphaproteobacteria; order Hyphomicrobiales; family Rhizobiaceae; genus Rhizobium; species Rhizobium sp. BG4. The sequence goes on along the minus strand of NZ_CP044125.1, from coordinate 3,040,666 downwards.
TACACGATCGCCGCAGCCGTCATCGGCGGCACGTCGCTCGCAGGCGGCACCGGCACGATCGCCGGCGCCATGCTCGGCGCGCTCGTCATGCAATCGCTGCAGTCGGGCATGGGCCTCGCCAATGTGGATACCCCCATCCAGAACGTTGTGGTCGGAGCCGTCCTCGTCGTTGCCGTCTGGCTCGACACGGTCTATCGCTCGCGTGCCAAGTAAGAGGAGTACGATCCATGACTGAACAACGCACTCCCCTTGTGGAACTCAAGAATATCTCGATCTCCTTCGGCGGTATTCACGCGGTCGACAATGCTTCCGTCGACCTCTATCCCGGTGAAGTCGTCGCCCTTCTCGGCCATAACGGCGCCGGCAAGTCGACGCTGATCAAGATCCTGTCCGGCGCCTACAAGCGCGACAGCGGCGAGATCCTGATCAATGGCGAACCTGTCGACATCCGCAATCCGCGCGATGCCAAGAAATACGGCATCGAGACGATCTACCAGACGCTCGCCGTCGCCGACAATGTCGACGCCGCCGCAAACCTCTATCTCGGCCGCGAAATCCGCACCAAGTGGGGCACGCTGGATGACGTCGCCATGGAAGCCTCGGCCCGCGAGGTGATGGGGCGCCTCAACCCGAACTTCCGCCGCTTCAAGGAGCCGGTGAAAGCGCTTTCGGGCGGTCAGCGCCAATCGGTGGCGATCGCCCGCGCCATCCTGTTCAACGCCCGCATCCTGATCATGGACGAGCCGACGGCCGCCCTCGGCCCCCAGGAAACGGCGCAGGTCGGCGAGCTGATCAAGCAGCTGAAAAAGGAAGGCATCGGCATCTTCCTGATCAGCCACGACATCCACGACGTCTTCGACCTCGCCGACCGCGTCTCCGTCATGAAGAACGGCCAGGTGGTGGGCCACGCCCGCACCGAAGACGTCACCAAGGACGAAGTGCTCGGCATGATCATCCTCGGCAAGGTGCCCCCAAAGCCATCCCCGGCCCCGGCGCCATGCAGGTCTGAGGCATCACGACAACAGAAAAGCCCGCCGCCCCAGACAGCGGCGGGCTTTTCATCCGAATTCCGGTGACACCACCAGCCATTCCGCCGATTTCGCCATTTGGCGATTGAAGAGCGCCGAAAGCTAGGCTAAGAACCACCACATCGGACAGGCGATTCAAACCGCCACGGCATGCACCCGTAGCTCAGCTGGATAGAGTGTTGGATTCCGATTCCAAAGGTCACAGGTTCGAATCCTGTCGGGTGCGCCATATCTTCCAGAAACTTCCGGCTACCGCGCACGCACCGTGGTGAATCCGCGTTGGTTCGCGCCTGAGAGCTCAGGTTTGGTAGTTTTTCCGCCGTATGTGTGAACCTGAAAAAACAGCCTCCTCCCAGCCGGGTTCACCTTTACGCGTCAATCAGCTTTGGTGAGGACCAATCCGCGCGCCGTTTCAGGTCTGCTTTCACGGATCGGGAATGCCTCGCTCCGATGATTCGCTTAGAACTTTGCGGGAGCTCGGCTGTGGTTGACACACTCCGGAAGTGCGAGCGCTCTCGGCTCATGAGCCGCACGGGCAAAAGAACACTACGCCAAAAATGCGACTGCGCCGGGCTGCTCACGCCATAGGGCGTCGATACGCGCTGCACCGCAGGTATTTCGCTGGAACCCCGGATTTTGTCGTCGTGAAGCACATGTTGGTTTTCTATGTGCACAGTTGTTTTTGGTATCCGACACGCTATCGTAGCGCGGCGCGCAGTCGAGTAGTCAATTCGCCCATAGTGACTAAGGTTGCCCGCCACCGCGTTTTCGCTGTCCAGCTTCGACTCGAGGAATGTCGCCAACCGGACAGACGCTGCTGCTCACGCCAGGTATCATCGCCACTGTTCCGGACCTGAGATAGCCGGGACGATCCTACCTGGAGACCTCGTGGCGTCCCCCGCTGCGAGGTCTTTCTTCGACTGGGATCAGGCCGCAGGAGCCTTCCTGTCGATCTCCGGCGACCACCCTCTCGTGATGCCCTTGCTCAGAAACGAGCGCGCGATCTCGAGTTGTTCGCGCAAGTGACCGCAGTCCGCCAACAAGGTCTCAATGGTCGCCCGAGCGTCGCCGTCATGCCAAGCAAGCGCGGCTTCAACCTGGTCCGTGTTCTCGACTGTCTTCTTTTCTGCAAGCATGGGTTCTCGATCCCTGTAAGGGCACTTTGAGGTGCGGTTTCGATGAGCATGCCCAAACGCTGCGAGACCTCATTGCCTCGACTCGGCCGAGGCCGTTGGACTTGAGCGAAGGTAGCGACCAAAACGAGTCGCAACAACCCTAGTACTCGCAAGAGCGCGCAATCTGGCGCCATCATCTTCGGTCGCGTGCCGGATCTCAAACCGTGATCCTGTTCACGCATGTTCGCCTACGCTCTAGCCCCGGTGCCGCAGTGCATCTACGAGCACCGAAAAGGCGGCCGATGGCTGCCTTCGGCTGGGGTAGTAGAGGTGATATCCCGGGAATGAAGGACACCAATCTTCGAGCACCCGCACGAGGCGCCCGCTGGCGATTTGCGACGCCACCTGGTCCTCCATCACAAAACCGAGCCCGAAACCATCCTCCGCTGCCCTGACGATCATGTTTGTGTTGCTAAAGGCGAGTTGGCCCTCAACCCGCACCCGCAGTTCGCGTTGAGCTTTCTCCAGCTCCCAGGCATATAAGCCACCGCCAC